>CAYMEC010000017.1:10266-51918 GCA_964389425.1 uncultured Roseovarius sp. | reverse complement strand
CGGAGCTGTAGAATTTCAAAGCATTGCCGCCCGTCGTCGTTTCAGGCGAGCCAAACATGACGCCGATCTTCATGCGAATCTGGTTGATGAAGATCACTGTGCATTTGGATTTGTTGATGGAGCCGGTGAGTTTGCGCATGGCCTTGCTCATCAAGCGGGCCTGCACACCTACGGAGCTATCGCCCATTTCGCCCTCAAGTTCGGATTTCGGTGTCAGCGCCGCGACCGAGTCCACGATGATCATGCTGACCGCGCCGGACCGGACCAGCGTGTCCACGATTTCCAAAGACTGCTCACCCGTGTCGGGCTGGGAAATCAGCAGCTCATCCAGATCGACCCCCAATTTGCGGGCATAGACCGGATCCAGCGCGTGTTCGGCGTCCACAAAGGCGCATACGCCGCCCTTTTTCTGCTCTTCGGCCACGCAATGCAGGGTCAGCGTGGTCTTGCCGGAACTTTCCGGCCCGTAGATTTCCACGATCCGCCCTTTTGGTACGCCGCCAATGCCAAGCGCGATGTCGAGACCCAGCGAGCCGGTCGATGTGGCCTCGATATCCTCCACCGGGTTATCGCCGCCCATTTTCATGATCGAGCCTTTGCCGAACTGCCGTTCAATCTGGGCCAGCGCGCTGTCGAGCGCCTTTTGTTTATCCGCTTTCGCCTTGTCGTCCATTTTGAGAATATCTGCCGTTGCCATCCTGTTCCCTTTCCTTATTCCACACCCTGTCGAGGGGGTCCATCGCCGCTTTCGTTCACCTCTTGTTCCGCGTTTTTGGAGACAAAAAGAGAACAATTCAAGAAAAAACTGCGATGCCATCACTTTTTCTGGATATGGTTAAAGATGTGTTTAGAAGAGGGAGGAAAAGGTGAGCAGCATCCCATGTTGATGTTTCACAAGGCAAAATTGGTGTTCCTTGCGGTGCCCAAAACCGGTACGACAGCCTATATGCAGGCGTTGGAGCCGCTGGCCACGATGGTGGTCCGGGACCCTCCCGAGCTGAAACATGCGCCTGTCTATCGCTACAACCGCTTTTTTCGACCCATGTTTGAGAAATTCGTGGGCGAAGACCTGACCGTTCTGGCGGTGATGCGGGAGCCGATTGACTGGCTTGGCAGTTGGTATCGGTATCGCAAGCGGCCCTTTCTGGACGGGCAGCGCACATCGACCAAAGATGTCAGTTTCGACGCGTTTGTGGATGCTTATTGCAAGGGCGATACGCCGCCCTTTGCCAATGTGGGCAGCCAGGCGAGATTCCTGCGACCGCATCAGAATGGGACGCACGTGACCCATGTGTTCCGCTATGATGACCAGGACGGGTTGCGGGGCTTTTTGGAGGAGCGACTGGAGACGACGATCGAAACAGATCGAGTGAACGCCTCTGCGCCGGAAAAACTTGATTTATCAAAGGATACAGAGGCGAAGCTCAGGCGAAAATTCGCGCTGGATTTCGAGGTTTACGAGAGTGTTCGCGCGGGCGGGGCTTATACCCCGCCGCCGGCGCCTGAAACCTGATTGGGCGGGCTTGACGCCTTAGAACGGAATTTCGTCGTCGTAATCGCGGGAGGGCGCGGGGGCCGCGCTGCCTTGAGACGGGCCGCCTGACGGACCGCTGTCATAGCCTACGCTACCGTAGTTGTCGCTTTGGCCACCGCCGCTGCCGCGCGAATCAAGCAAGGTCATATTGCCGGTGTAAGGACGCAGCACCACTTCGGTGGTGTAACGATCCTGACCGGACTGATCCTGCCATTTGCGGGTTTCGAGCTGGCCCTCAAGATAGACCTGAGAGCCTTTGCGCAGATATTGCTCTGCAATACGGCCCACGGGTTCGTTGAAGATTGCAACGCTGTGCCATTGGGTGCGTTCCTGCCGTTCGCCTGTGTTGCGGTCTTTCCATTGTTCGGACGTGGCCACCCGCAGGTTCACGACTTTGCCGCCATTTTGGAATGTGCGCACCTCGGGGTCAGCGCCCAGGCGGCCGATGAGAATGACTTTGTTTACAGAACCGGCCATGTGCGCCTCCCTCAGAATCCTTTGTCCGTCTTGGTTACACCATCGTAAACAGGTGAAGAAGGGGTTAAAGCTCGATGGGCGTTTGGTCCGGATGGGTGGTTCTTTGCTCAAATGTGCCGTACCGGGGAAAACAGTGGCACGACCATGAAATTAGGCTATATTCGCGCGAAGTTCTTGGGGGTGATTTGGGCATGATGCGCCTTTCGGTTTTGTTTGTTTCGATCAGTCTGGCTGCGCCGCTGCCTGCGCAGGCGGAGTTGTTTGGTGGAAACAGCAAAAAGAAAGTCTTCAAATCCCAAACTTCTGTACTGGATTCGCGGTCGCGCAGTACAGCCACGGTTTCGATAGAAAAACCGGCCATTTATACGCCGACAAAATGGGGCACGCCGGAGCCCTATGATGGACGCTACAAGGGGCTTTACCTTGAGATGGCGAAATCTGCGGCGGCGCGATACGGCATTCCGCAGGATCTGTTCCTGAAGCTGGTGCAGCAGGAAAGTGGCTGGAACCCAAAGGCCTTGTCGCACAAAGGCGCGATTGGTCTGGCGCAGTTGATGCCGGACACGGCGCGTTTGCTGGGGGTGGATCCTCACGATCCGAGGCAGAACCTTGAAGGTGGCGCGCGGTATCTGTCGCAGCAGTACCGCAAGTTCCGGTCCTGGCGGTTGGCGCTGGCGGCCTACAATGCGGGCCCGGGTGCCGTTGAAAAATATGACGGCGTGCCGCCCTTTGATGAGACCCAGAATTACGTGAAGGTGATCTGGGGCAGTTAACCGGAACAATCGACAGGGTGTTCGATGGACGATTGACCCGGCTACTGAGCAGGTTCCATCGCCAAAGCGGATTTGCGCAGGTTGGTGGGGGTCTGGCCGGTATGTTGCAGCACAAATCTTGAAAAATAAGCCGCGCTTTTAAAGCCCAGCATGGCCGCTATGCGGTTGGCGGGGTGGTCCGTTGTCTCGAGCAGATCACGCATGGCGTAGACGGTACGCCCAGTGAGCAGTTCAGACGCTGTCATGCCTGCTGAAGTGCGGCAGGCGCGGGTGAGATGCGTGGGCGTAACGCCCAAGGCGGCGGCGTAATCTGCCATGGGCTTGCCAGACGTAAAATCACGTTCAATCAGCGCCGTGTAAGCCATAGCTAGTCTTTGCGCGGCGGAATATTCGATTTGGTCGTCGCGTTGATCAATGATGGCGCGGCGCAACCAGACGGTCAGCATAGCGGCATGGGCATTCATCGCCTCATCGACGAAAGGTCGGTCGCTTTTCTGTTCGCGCTGCATGGTCTCAAGAAGCTGTGACAGCTCTGCCTGCGCCTGGGCATCGCGGACGCGCAGGATAGTGGGCTGGTCTGGCATCAACGCGAGGCTGCGCTTGGGCACCACGCAGACCGTGCCGAAGGTTTGAGGCCCCAGATCAAGTTGCAGCATGGTGCCCGCTGGAATGGCCAGCGCGGTGTGCACTGTCACGCCGCGCAGCACGCCGTCGATCACTGCGCGGCCTTGGCCCCGTGTGATCCAGATCAGCGCATGATCGTCGCGGCTATGGGGCAATTTGGACCGCCACTCTTCCTCGCCCAGCCATTGCTGCAGGCTCATCACTTCCGCATATTTCGCCATGATCCTCTCTCCATGACCTTGTTCAGACCGTGACGCGCTCAAAGATCGCGTTTTCGACAGAATTGAACTTATTTTTTCAATTGAAAAGCGAAAAATATCGGGTTTTCAACAGGTGTTAGAGTTTGGTGGCGGAAATTCGCGTCCAGTCGCCCATCCGGGCACGAAACCAGGTGCGTTGGCGCTTGGCGAATTGGCGCGTGGCGATGGTGGCGCGTGCGCGCGCTTCTGTTTCCGTCAGGGTGCCTTGGAGGAGGGCGATCAGCTCCGCCGCGCCGATGGCTTTGGAGGAGGGCGCGGCGGCGTCCCAGCCGGGCAGGTTGGCGCGCGCTTCCTCCAGCGCGCCTTCGGCGAGCATTTGATCAAACCGTGCCTCGATGCGGGGTGTGAGCCAATCCTTGGGGGCGTCCATGACAAGAGGGTATGTGCCGGGCAGGGCCAAAAGGGGTGGGGCGGTGTTGTCTTGCCATTCGGCCAGACCCTGACCGGTGGTCTTCAGGACTTCCCAGGCACGCTGGACCCGCATGGGGTTGGCCGTGTCAATCCGGGCGCGGGTGGCGGGATCAAGCTCTTGGGTCATGGCGGAGTGCTCGCCTGCGTGAATGCGGGTCACGGCCTCCGCTCGGATGGCATCGGGTGTGGGGGGGATGTCGGCCAAGCCTTCGGTCAGGGCGGTGAAGTAGAGACCTGTGCCGCCGACAATCACTGGGGCAGGCGAAAGAGTGAGCAGGGGGGCAATGTCACGCAACCATGTGCCAACGGAGTAAGGGGCATCGCTCGGTACGTGGCCGTAAAGACGATGGGGGGCTTTAGCCTCATCCTGCACGGATGGGCGGGCGGTGAGAATGCGCCAGTTTTCAAAGACCTGGATGGCGTCGGCATTGATGACGGTTCGGTCTTGCGCTGTGGCGATGGCCAGCGCGAGAGAGGACTTTCCCGATGCGGTTGGCCCGGCGATCAGAACGGGACGGGTGAGATCCTGGACGGTGGCGTCCAAAATATCGTCGACACGCATCCAAACTCCCCCGCATGTTCGTTGGTTTAGAGATTGATCCCCGGCGGGTTTTCCGACATTTTGCGTCCAATTGCCAGATCGGCCAAGAAACGAGGCACAGCCGCATGCAGGACGACCCATCCCACACGACAAAATTCCGCCGGGTGATGCTGAAGATATCCGGTGAGGCGTTGATGGGGGATCAGGGGTTTGGACTTCACCCGCCAACTGTTGAACGCATCGCCAATGAGGTGAAGACAGTTCACGATCTGGGTGTCGAGGTTTGCATGGTGATCGGTGGCGGCAACATCTTTCGCGGGCTGCAAGGCTCCGCGCAGGGCATGGAGCGCACGACGGCCGATTACATGGGCATGCTGGCCACCGTGATGAATGCGCTCGCGATGCAGAGCGCGCTGGAACAGATCGGTGTTTACTGCCGGGTCATCACCGCCATTCGGATGGATGAAGTTGCGGAACCATACATCCGCCGCCGTGCCGTCCGGCATTTGGAGAAGGGCCGGGTCTGCATTTTCGCGGCCGGTACGGGCAATCCGTATTTCACCACCGACACCGCCGCGACCCTGCGCGCGTCCGAAATGGCCTGTGAGGCGATTTTCAAAGGCACGAAGGTTGATGGCGTCTACGATAAGGATCCGGTCAAGGAGCCCGATGCCACGCGCTATGATCACATCACGTATGATGATGTGCTCAGCAAGCATCTGAAGGTCATGGATGCGTCCGCCATCGCATTGGCGCGCGACAATAATCTGCCGATCATCGTCTTTTCACTGGATGAGCCGGGCGGATTCCGGTCGATCCTGGCGGGTGAGGGCACCTATACCAAGGTGCATGGCTAAGAAGGAGGGGATCCCATGTCAGACGAATTTGAGCTGGACACCGATGATCTGGAACGGCGCATGGATGGGGCCATGGCGTCTCTGCGGACAGAGTTTTCCTCGCTGCGAACGGGCCGCGCGTCTGCCTCCATGCTGGAGCCGGTGATGGTTGATGCCTATGGCGCGATGACGCCGATCAATCAGGTGGGCACCGTGAACGTGCCGGAGCCGCGCATGGTAACTGTAAATGTGTGGGATAAAGGTCTGGTCGGAAAGGTAGAAAAAGCCATTCGTGAAAGCGGGCTGGGGATCAATCCGCAGCTCAATGGCACGATCATCATGCTGCCCATTCCCGAACTCAATGAAGAACGTCGGCGGGAGTTGACAAAGGTTGCCTCGCAATATGCCGAGAATGCGCGCGTTGCGGTGCGCAATGTGCGGCGCAGTGCGATGGACGACATCAAGAAAGCCAAAAACGATGGCATGTCCGAGGATGATCAGAAGTTCTGGGAAACCGAAGTGCAGGAGATGACCGACAGGTTTGTCGCCAGTATTGACGAGGCACTGGAAGGCAAGCAATCAGAGATTATGCAGGTTTAGTATGGATTTAGCGACCACACCTCAACCGCGCGGGCCCGGGGATGGGCCGCGACACGTGGCGATCATCATGGATGGCAATGGCCGCTGGGCGCAGGGGCGTGGACGTCCGCGTCTGTTCGGCCACCACGCGGGCGCGCGCCGGGTGCGAGAGATTGTGACAGCCTGCCCCGATCTGGGTGTGAAATACGTGACGATCTTTGCCTTCTCGACAGAAAACTGGAAGCGGACGCAAAGTGAAGTGGCCGGTCTTATGAGCCTGTTCCGGCGCTATATCATGAAAGAGATGCAGGCTTTCGTGAAAGAAAACGTGCGGGTGCGCTTCATCGGCGATCGGCCGCGGTTGGATGCCAAGCTGCGCGGTCTGATGGACGAAGCAGAGGAGATGACGAGGCACTGCACGGGCACCAACCTCACGATCGCGCTGAACTACGGTGGGCGCGATGAGGTTTCTCGCGCCGCCAAACGTCTGGCGTCAGACGTGGCATGCGGCAAACTCAGCCCTGATGATATAGATGAAGAAACCCTGCCAAAGTATTTGGACACTTATGTTTTGCCTGATCCGGATCTTGTGATCCGCACCAGCGGCGAGGCGCGTATTTCGAACTTCCTGCTCTGGCAATCGGCCTATGCGGAATACGAATTCATCGACACGCTCTGGCCTGATTTTACCGCTGAGGTCTTTACCGAGCTTCTGCAAGGCTATGGCGCACGGGACCGCCGCTACGGCTCTGTTTCCGCGTGATGACGACGTGAGCGAAGGACCCAAGTGGCAAGACCTGCTGCCGCGCATGGCATCTGCGGTGGTGCTGATCGTGGCAGGCGCGGTCGAGATTTGGTTTGGCGGGTGGTTGTTCCTGATCACGGTCTGTGCTGTCTGTGGGATCATGGTATGGGAAGCTGCGCGCATGTTCGATGCCCCGCGCCCCCGCGCGGACGGCTTGATAGCGGGCAGCACGCTTTTTGTCGTGGTCTTGGCGCCCGTGGCGTTATTTGCGCCCGTGGTTCTGGCCTCCGCTTTTGTGACGGTGACACGGGCAGGCAAGGACAAGCGACTGTTTTTCTTGGCATATGTCTGGATCATTTGTGCCAGTTTCGCGGTGTTCCTGCTGCGCGATCTGGGCGGGCTATTGTGGTTTCTATGGGCCATCGGGGTGATCGCGGCCACAGATATCGGCGGATATTTTGCCGGCCGCATGTTGGGCGGGCCCAAGTTCTGGCCTGCGATCAGCCCCAAGAAAACCTGGGCGGGCACTGTGGCGGGATGGGGAGTTGCGGCCATAGTAGGTGCCGTGATGATGCCCTATCTGGGCGTCGGCACACAGCTCATTTTCGCCTCCATACTGGTCAGTTTTGCGTCACAGATGGGCGATATCGCGGAAAGCGCGGTCAAGCGCCGGGCAGGTGTGAAGGATAGCTCCGGCCTTATTCCCGGGCATGGCGGGGTGCTGGATCGGTTCGATGGCGTGATGGGCGGCGGAATTGTGGCACTCGGCTTTTGGATCATGCTCGGGCAGGGCGGCGCAGGATAATTGCAGGACAAATCCAACCATCCGCCCTAAGTGGCGGTTGAAAGACGCGCCGGGCTGGTCCAAATCCCAGTGTAGCGCGGCATGAGGAGCAAACAGTGGAATCCATCGCATTCATCCCACAAGTCGGCGGTCTTTTCCTGACGCTGGTGGCCTTTGTCATCGCGCTTTCGGTGATCGTCGCCATTCATGAATACGGACACTACATCGTGGGCCGTTGGTGCGGGATCAAGGCGGAGGTGTTTTCCCTCGGTTTCGGCCCGGTGTTGTTTTCCCGGGTGGATAAGCACGGCACGCAATGGCAGGTGGCCGCCTTGCCGTTCGGCGGCTACGTGAAATTTCTGGGCGATGCGAACGCGGCCAGCGGCACCAAGGCGGAGACGTATGATGACATCCCTGCCGAAGTGAAGCGCCGGACCATGCTCGGCGCCCCCCTTTGGGCGCGAACGGCGACAGTGGCGGCGGGGCCTGTCTTCAATTTCATCCTGTCCATTGCCGTCTTCGCAGCTGTAATGATGACGCAAGGCCGCGCGATTGAACCGCTGGCCGTCGGCGATCTGAAGCCGCTGCCTTATGACGGAATTACCATTCTGCCGGGCGATCAATTGATCACCGTCAACGGCGTTCCGGTGCCCGAGCGCGACGAAGGCAACCCGGACCTGTTTGAACAGTTCATCGACCAGCTTCCGTTTGAGGCGACGCTGGACTATGAGGTTCAGCGCGGCGGGAGCTCCACGGTGGTGCAGGGGCCGTATCCCATGCCGCCACTGGTGTCCCAACTGGCGCCGCAGTCGGCAGCTTTCGACATCGACATGAAACAAGGCGACGTGATCGTGGCCGTGGATGGCAGCCCGATCGTGGCCTTCAACCAATTGAAGGAAGTGGTCGAAAGCTCTGACGGTCGCGTGTTGCAGCTGGACGTCTGGCGCGAAGGTGAAATCCTGGAATTTGCGCTGTCGCCACGCCGGGTGGATGAACCTCAGCCCGAAGGCGGGTTCAAGACGCAGTGGCGGATTGGCATCTCGGGCGGGCTGGCCTTTGAGCCGGCAACGGAAAGCCTGAGTCCGGTCGCGGCCCTGTCTGACGGCGTGATGCAGGTTTGGCGCGTGATTACGAGTTCCATGTCGGGCCTGTACCACATGATCTCTGGCGCGATCAGCACCTGTAATATGTCCGGACCCATCGGCATTGCGGAAGTGTCCGGCGCGATGGCCAGCCAGGGCGTCGACAGCTTCATCTGGTTTATCGCGGTGCTATCCACGGCGGTGGGTTTGCTAAACCTGTTCCCGATCCCAGTGCTGGATGGGGGGCATCTGGTATTTTACGCCTACGAGGCCGTGACGGGCCGCAAGCCCAGCGACGGCGCCCTGCGGTTTCTGATGACGCTGGGTCTGACGCTTGTGCTAGGGGTCATGGCGTTTGCCCTGTTCAATGACATCTTCTGCCCCTGATCGCGACGCCTGCCTTGCCTGACATGCGTGGCCCGCTGTGGGGGAATTCCACAGTTTTGCCACATTTGGATCACGATTTTTGCCGCATTTCACAGGATATTTTGCGCATCAGGATCTATGGAATAGAGAACATGCAACATATTGCAAACGGATATCGCGGTCTGACCGTTCTGATCGACGTGAACTGGGACCGGATTGTCTATATCGGCACCATTGTGCTTGCTCTGTCTGCCGGTGCCTTCATCGGCTCGCTCTAGGTCGACGTCTCATCCCGCAAAAAACTTCTGTTACCCAGCGGCCACGCCCTTGGGTCTTATATGTGCGCGAGACACAAAATATGCCCATGCGCGCTTTGACAAGCCCATCCTAAAGGGGTAGGAAATTTGTCAGGGATGTCTGACTGGGTAAGATAAAATGATTAAGAATGTCGTCGGGCGAGCAGTACGCCAAGGACGGGTCTCCCAAGCCTTAGTATTAAGGCAAATATGCGCGGTTTTCCTTCTGGTTTTTGCGATCATCGCACTGCCGGGCAGCGCCGAGGCCCAAACCTATCGATTCACGTCGGTTGCCATCGAAGGCAACCAGCGCATAACCAACGAAGCAATTTTGACATTGGCCGGAATTGGGCGCGGCGAAACCGTGACCGCCGGGGAATTGAACGCAGCATCGCAGCGGATCACAGACAGTGGCTTTTTCGAACGAGTTGAGGTGATCCCCCAAGGCAACAGGCTTTTGATCGAGGTAGACGAATTCCCGACGATCAGCCGGATCGCCTTTGAAGGAAACGATAAGATCAAGGATGAAGACCTGGCCCAAATCGTGGAAAGCCGGGCCCGACAGGTGTTCAGCCCACGCGTGGCGGAACGTGACGCGTCCAACATTTCGCGTGCTTACCTGCAAAGCGGTCGTGTGTCCGCGCGGGTCACACCCAAGATCATCCGCCGGTCAGACAACCGTGTCGATCTGATCTTCGAGGTGTTTGAAGGCCGCGGGATTGAAATCCAGCGCGTGAGTTTCGTCGGCAACAAGGTCTATTCGGATCGCCGTCTGCGGCGCGTGATCGAAAGCAAGCAGGCCGGTCTTCTGCGCGCGATTATCTCTCGCGACACTTTTGTCGAAGAGCGGCTGGCGTTCGACCAGCAGATCTTGACGGATTTTTATAACTCGCGCGGCTACGTGGACTTCCGCATCACCGGCACGAACGCCGAACTGGCCCGTGAGCGCGACGCATACTTCGTGACGTTCAACGTGCAGGAAGGCCAGCAATTCCGCTTCGGTGAAATCACAACAACCAGCGAACTGCCGGAAGTGAACGCCGCAGAGTACCAGGACGTTCTGAAGATCAAAACGGGCGTGGTGTATTCGCCAACTCTGGTGGAAAACTCGATTGCACGGATGGAGCGTCTGGGCATCGCACGGGGCATTGATTTCCTCCGCGTTGAACCGGTGATCACGCGCGATGACCGCAATCTGGAATTGGACGTCGAATTCCGCCTTATCCGTGGCCCACGCATTTTCATTGAACGCATCGACATTCAAGGCAACACCACGACGCTTGACCGCGTCATTCGTCGCCAGTTTGACGTGGTGGAGGGCGACCCGTTCAACCCACGCCAGATTCGCGAGACCGCCGACCGCATCCGCGCGCTTGGCTACTTCTCGGACTCTGATGTCGACGCGCGCGAAGGTTCGCGCCCGGATCAGGTGGTTGTGGACGTGGATGTGGAAGAGACTACGACCGGCACGCTCAGCTTCGGGGGGAGCTTCTCATCCGATGCGGGCTTCGGGATCAGCATCGGCCTGAGAGAGCGCAACTTCCTTGGGCGAGGACAGCAGGTCGGGGTAAACGTGGCCGTGTCCGGCGACCGTGCAAACTATACCTTGAACTTTGTGGAGCCATCCTTCCTTGGCCGGGACGTGGCATTTTCGTTCTCAAGCTCGTTGCTTGAAACGAGTTCGGACAACTCCTTGTTTGACACGACCACGGCGACCTTCCGACCTGGTCTGTCTTTCCCGGTGGCAGAGAACGCGCGGCTGTCTGTGTACTACAACGCAAGATACGCGGACATGAGCAATTACACCGGTACGTCGCCCACGCTTTTCACTGAAGTGGCGCGAGGATCTGAATGGTCCAGTGGCATCGGTTTCGGCTATCGCTTTGACAATCGGCGCACCGGGTTGAACCCGACGGCCGGGATCCTGATCGCGACGGATCTGGAATTTGCCGGTCTTGGCGGCGATCAGGACTTCATCCGTGGTACGGCTCGCCTTGTGGGGGAACGCAGGGTCTTCAACGAAGAAATCACCATCCGTGGTGTCCTGGAATACGGCGCTCTCTACTACAACAGCAGCTTCGGAAGCCGTCAGGTGGATCGCTTCTCTCAAAAGGTCATCCGCGGATTTGACCCCAATGGCATTGGACCCGTGCAGAACGGCGAATTCCTTGGTGGTAACCTCTTTGCAGCCGCGAAGGCTGAGGTGGAGTTCCCCTTAGGGCTGCCAAGCGAATTCGGTATCTCCGGTGGTGCATTCTACGATGTCGGTTCGATTTGGAACGTGGACACTGTCGGTGCTGCATCCTCCGTCGGGTTTGAACCAAGGCATGTGGTCGGCGTATCGCTCTTCTGGGAGTCGCCGTTCGGTCCGCTGCGCATCGACCTCTCCAACGCGTTGAAGAAGGAGCCGGGCGACATCGAACGTGAGTTCGACTTCTCGGTTCGCACAGATTTTTGATCTTGCTTGCAGCATGAAACAGGGCCGCGCCGTTTTGGCTGCGGCCCTGTTTGCCTTCGGCGGCTTGACCAGTGCTGTCAGCGCACAGGAACCGGGCGTCCTTCGATCCGACATACTGGTGATTGATCCCGAGCGCCTTTTTGAGAGCAGCACCCTTGGTCGTCGCATGCTCGCTGAACATCAGGCCCAGCGCGAAGCGCTGGCCGCCGCCAATGAGGATCTGGCAGCAGAGCTGGAGGCCGAAGAACAGCGCTTGACTGACATTCGCGCGGACACCGACCCGGAAGAGTTTCGCGACATGGCCGATGCCTTCGATGATCGCGTGCAGCAGATCCGAGCGGACAGTGAGCGCCGGGTGCGCGATCTGGAACGGGCGCGCGAACGTCTGCCGGCGCAATTCCTGTCACAGGTGGAACAGATCATCCTGGATGAGATGCGGGCTGCGGGCGGTGTGGTGCTTCTCGACCAACGATCGGTTATCTTTCGGGCGGCGGCGGTGGACATCACCGACCGTGCCATTTCTCGCATCGACGCTGAATTCGGCGAAGCGCCTGAAGACGCGGGACAAGAGTAGTCCAGGCCTGCAAACGCTTGCCCCGTGGCCCTTGTCTTGCTAGGGACAAGCGCCGAAGAACAAGGAAACTGACACTATGACAGAGCCGCTCCAAACCGCGGATATTCACATGATCCAGCGGCTCATCCCGCACCGGTATCCTTTCCTGCTGGTGGATAAGGTCGTCGATATCGACGGCTATCAGACCGCCCGGGGCATCAAGAATGTCACGATGAACGAACCCCATTTTCAGGGCCATTTTCCCGGCCACCCGATCATGCCCGGCGTGACAATCGCAGAGGCGATGGCGCAGACGGCCGCTGTCATGGTGGGTATGGCGCTCGGCATGCAGGACAAGAACCTGCTGGTTTACTTCATGGCCATCGAAGGCTGCAAGTTCCGCCGCATGGTGGTGCCGGGTGACACGTTGGAGATGTACGTGGAAACGCTGCGCGGCAAGCCGGGTGGCAAGGTCTGGAAATTCAAAGGGCGTGCGCAGGTCGGTGATGAAGTGGCCTGCGAGGCGGAGTTCACCGCAATGCTGGACCTGAGCGGAGAGAAGGCCGCATGAGCACTGACACTCATATCCATCCAAGCGCGGTGATTGAGTCCGGCGCGGAGTTGGGCGAGGGCGTGAAGATCGGTCCGTTTTGCCATGTCGGACCGGAGGTGCATCTGGGGGACCGGGTGGAACTGAAATCCCATGTCGTGGTCGCGGGCCAGACGGAGATTGGCGAGGACACCGTGATCTTTCCGTTTTCCTGCATCGGGGAGATCCCGCAGGACCTAAAATTCAAAGGCGAGACGACGCGCCTCACCATTGGTGCGCGCAACCGCATTCGCGAACATGTGACGATGAACACGGGCACGGAAGGCGGCGGTGGGATTACGAGCGTGGGCGATGACGGGCTTTTCATGGCGGGATGCCATGTCGCGCATGACTGTCGAGTGGGCAACCGCGTGATCATTGTCAACAATGCCGCGCTCGCAGGCCATTGCGTGATTGAAGATGAAGTCATCATTGGCGGCCTCAGCGGCGTGCATCAATGGGTGCGTATCGGGCAGGGCGCCATCATTGGCGCGGTGACCATGGTGACCAATGACGTGATCCCCCACGGGCTGGTTCAGGCCCCCCGGGGTGAGCTGGATGGCTTGAACCTCATTGGGCTCAAACGCCGAGGGGTCGCGCGATCTGACATCACGGCCCTGCGCGCGGCCTTCCAGATGCTCGCGCAAGGCGAAGGCACCTTCCAGGATCGCGCGCGGCGTCTGGGCGAAGAGGCCGAAAGCGAATACGTGCGCCAGATTGTCGAATTCGTCAGCGGCGCCAGCGACCGGTCCTTCCTGACGCCGGGCTCCACCGGCTGAACATGGACGGTCGGCTCGCCATAATTGCCTGTGGTGGGGCGCTGCCGGTTCTGATCCAGCAGGCCCATCCGGGTGCCATGGTGATTACGCTGGAAGGCGTCAAAAGCGACCTTGATACAATTTCGAACCCTCACCGGCTGGAAGAGATCGGCGTGCTGTTCACGTCAATGAAGGCAGAGGGGGTCACAGATGTGATCTTTGCCGGGGCGCTGACCCGACCCAAGCTGAACCCGATGCTGTTTGACGGTGAAATGCAGGCGATCGCGCCGCGGCTGGTTCAGGCCATGGCGCTTGGCGATGACGGGCTTTTGCGCACTGTGATCAATATCTTTGAAGAACAGGGGTTCACCGTGCTGGGCGTGGGTGACCTGATGCCCCAGTTGGTGGCGGGTGCTGATTTGGCACTTGGGGCCAAGCCCACGGATCAGGACGAGGCGGATATCAATCGTGCCGTGAACATCCTGCGCGTGATTTCCGATCTGGATATCGGGCAGGGATGCGCCGTGGCGGGCGGGCAATGCCTTGGCATTGAAACGGTCCAGGGCACCGATGCCTTGCTGCATTTCGTATCCGAAACGCCGGAGCACTATCGCGCAGGCGGTCGCGGAGGTGTCTATGTGAAGGCCGCCAAGACAGGGCAGGACCTGCGCATGGATATGCCCGCGATCGGTCCTGACACGGTGGTGGCCGTCTCCAAAGCTCGGTTGTCCGGCATGGTGGTCGAGGCGGATCGTGTTTTGATCCTTGATCGCTTCGCGACACTACAAGCCGCCAAGGACGCAGGCATTTTTCTTCAGGCGAGGGCGCTTTAGATGCGGGTCTTCCTGCTCGCCGGGGAAGCCTCTGGCGACCGGCTGGGTGCCGCGCTGATGACGGGATTGAAAGCCCTCAGCGACGTCGACTTCACAGGTGTTGGCGGGCCGTTGATGCAGGCCGAAGGGATGGCCTCCCTTTTCCCCATGGATGAGTTGAGCGTCGTGGGCATCGCGGAAATCCTGCCCAAGTACATGCACTTGCGGCGGCGTCTGGATGAAGCGGTCGCGGCGGCGCTGGCCTTTGCGCCGGACGTCATCATCACCATCGACAGCCCGGAGTTTTCCTTGCGTCTGGCCAAGAAGGTCAAGGCGGTCCGCAATATCCGATGCGTGCATTACGTGGCACCATCCGTGTGGGCGTGGCGCCCGAAAAGGGCACAAAAGCTGCCCGGTGTCGTGGATCAGGTTCTGGCGCTTCTGCCGTTCGAGCCGCCTTTGATCGAGGCCGCGGGCGTGGATTGTGATTTCGTCGGCCACCCGGTGGTGACCGAACCCGTAGCCACGCCGGATGAGGTGGCCGCCTTCAGGGACCGCCACGATCTGAGGGACGCGACCACCTTGATGGTTCTGCCCGGTTCACGGGGTGGGGAGGTCAGCCGTCTTGGTCCGCGCTTTGGCGCTGCCCTGAGGGATGTATGCGCCACCCGGCCCGATCTGCGGGTGATTCTTCCCACCACAGGCCCGCGCGCCGCGCAGGTGCGCGACATGGCACGCGATTGGCCGGGGACGCCTTTGATCCTTGCTCCAGATGACATGAGCTCTGATGCCTATGCCCATGAAAAGATGTGCGCTTTCGCAGCTTCGGATCGGGCCTTGGCGGCGTCCGGGACAGTCTCATTGGAATTGGCAGCGGCGGATACGCCAATGTTGATTGCCTATGATACGAGCTGGCTCAGTCGAGTGATCATCTCCCGCATGTTGCTGATAGATACGCTGACGCTTGTCAATCTGGTCTCCGACACCCGCGCCGTGCCGGAGCTTCTGGGGACGGACTGCACCCCCGAAAAGATCGCACCGGCTGTCCTGGCGTTGCTAAAGGACGCAGGCCATCAACGTGACGCCATGCGCGTGACAATGGAACGGCTGGGAAAAGGCGGTGATGCGCCCGGCCTCCGGGCGGCCAAAGCGGTGCTGGCGCGACTACCCTAGACCGTTCTACGTCAGTTTTTGCATCTTGATTTGGGTGATACGGTTGTCGGATTTTTCCGTGATTTCAAAGCGGAAGCCGTGGAAGTTAAACACTTGCGCCACGTCCGGAATGATCTGTGCCTCGTGAATCACGAGGCCGGCGACGGTGTTCGCCTCATCATCTGGCAAGGACCAATCCATCACGCGATTGAGGTCGCGAATGGTCATCGCGCCTTCCACAAGGAAATGCCCGTCATCGGCCTTTTCGATCTGATCGTCGGCCGCGTCATCAAACTCGTCGGCAATTTCGCCCACGATTTCTTCGAGGATATCCTCCAGCGTGATCAAGCCTTCCAGTGCGCCATATTCATCCACCACCAGCGCAAAATGGGCGTGCAGGCGCAGGAACTGGCGCATCTGATCATCAAGCGTCGTCGTTTCCGGAACGAAGTATGGCTGCATTGCGACTTGGCAGATGTCGAATTTTTCCAAAGCATCGGGCGTCAGGCCCTGATCCGTCACCAGTTTGTGCACCGCGCGCAGCAGGTCTTTGGCGTGAACCACGCCGATGATATTTTCGGGATCATCCCGGAAGACGGGCAGGCGGGTGTGGGCGGAACTCAAACACTGGTTCAGGATCGCTTCGGGTTCGTCATCGGCATTGATCATTTCGATGTCTGATCGGTGGCGCATGATTTCGTCTACCGTGCGATCGCCAAGGTCCAGCGCGCCCAGAATACGGTCACGGTCTTCTTTCTCGACGACGCCTTCCGAATGTCCCAGATGCAGCGCACCGGCGATTTCTTCGCGCACGGCGAGGATATTGCTGTCAGGGTCAATCTTCACGCCCACGAGGCTGAGAACGCCGCGTACCAGCATGCGCACCGCGCTCACGATGGGCGAAAACACCATGATCACCCAGCGGATGATTGGCGCAGTCAGCGAGGCGGCTGTCTCCGAATTGGTGATGGCATAGGTCTTGGGCAGCACTTCGGCGAAGATCAGCACCAGAAGCGTCATCATCAACGTCGCCAGCGCCACGCCGGATTCGCCGAACAGTCTGGTGAACATGGCTGTCGCCAGCGAGGCTGCCAGAATGTTCACAAGGTTGTTGCCCAGCAGAACCGACCCAATCAGGCGTTCATTATCTTCGGTGATATGAAGCGCCTTTGCAGCACCCTTGTCACCTTTGTCGGCACGCGCACGCAGCTTGCCGCGGGACGCGGCCGTCAACGCGGTTTCGCTGCCGGAGAAATAGGCCGAGAGCACCAGAAGCAAAAGGATGGAGGCGGACGTAATCCAGAAAGCGGCGTCAAGCGCCGGAGCTGTGGGTTCCATTAAATTATCACTGTTCTGGGCAACATCATGTTCCTGACTCAGGGTTATGGGGGCTGAGGCGCACGCATTCAAGGGATAGGCATCACGAGAATCGAGGATTCAGGTGACTTGGCGGGCCTTGTGTTGCTTTTCGGTGGCCCCTAACTCCAAATTGCGAGAGGCCCAATCCGAGGGTGTGCGCCCCATCTGCACAGGCGATGTGGTGGCCTGTTGCGCCAACCTGGCGGAAGAAACTGCGCCTGTAATCGGGAGGTCGTGCACAAGGCGATGGTCGAGGCGCGCCCCACCAAAATTACCATGGCGGGCTGATGACGCCTTACTGGCCCTCGGAGGATGTGCTGCCGTCAGATCTGCGCCGTGCAGGACCCGCCAGAGGGTGATGTGTTTCCACCAGATCGCGCAACCGGTCTTCCAATACATGCGTATAGATTTCGGTCGTGGACACATCGGCATGGCCCAAAAGCGTCTGGATCGTACGCAAATCGGCCCCACCGGCCAGCAGATGGGTGGCAAACGCATGGCGCAGGGTATGGGGTGTGACCGTCTCGGGATTGACCTGAGCATGGACTGCCAGTGTTTTGATAAGGTTGTAAAAATTAACGCGTGTCATATGGCCTGATTTGCTGCGGGATGGGAAGAGAAAGGCCGAGACAGGCTTGCCCTCTTTCCGCGCAAGATCATCCTCTGCATCCCGATGACGCAGCCATGCGGCCAGCGCGTCCTTGGCGGTTGGCGACAAAGGTACCAGTCGTTCCTTGTCCCCCTTTCCCCGAACCAGCAACATCTCCGGATTGCCGCGGGCGGTGCTGAGGGGTAGCGATACCAGTTCGCTCACCCGCATTCCGGTGGCGTAAAGCAGTTCCATCAGGCAGGTGTTGCGCAGGCGGATTGGTTGGGTTTTGCCCATCTCCCGCGCGGCACGCAACAGCTTTTCCACATCGTCGACCGACAGGGTCTTTGGCAGGCGTCGCGGTTGACCAGGGCCTTTGATCATCAAGGTCGGGTTGTCCATGCGTAGCCTTTCTTCGAACGCAAAAACAAAAAGTTGCTTGATGGAGGACAGCCGTCGGGCCCGCGTGGACACCGCCAATCCGGCATCTGCAAGGCCCATCAGATACACCTCAACCCGTTCGCGCGAAATCGTCTCCAACCGTTCGCCATTGCGGATTACCCACGCGACGAAATCCTGCAAATCGCGGTTATAGGCATTCAGCGTGTTCTGAGCGGCCCCGGCCTCGGCCGCGCGGGCCTCCAGGAATGCGGGGATCCAATCGGAGGTCATTCGGAGGGCAAAAGCAGAATCTGCAAGGCGGCCTGGCGGGCCACATCTTCCAGCCCCACAAATCGCAGGGTGGCCAGCGGGCCGTCAATCTGAGTGCTGCGGCCTTCCATGGCGCGGTGCAGATCGGTGATGACATCGAGAATAACCTCACCCAGCTTGCCTTCTGAAAGCGGCCCGGCATAGCGGCGGGCGGGAGTGGCCTCTGCAAAGGCGCGGGCGATGGCCTCCTCCATCGGCGTCTGGGCGAGCGAGGCATCCACAGCGCCGAGCGCGACACCGTCCAGAAATCGGGCGGACCGATTGCGGAGCTTACCTGTATGCGCGGCGGCGGCGGGCGACAAAAGGCCGATCCCATGAACGGTCTGCTCCAACCCTGACAGATCAAGGCGCGACAGTCGCTCACCGTAGAGTGTTGCAAAGACGACACCGAGCCCTGCGTCCAGCATATCCTCCCACACCATCGGCAGAGTCTTGGCAATGCGGATTTCATCCCCCGAAAGCATCGCGCGATCAAAGGCTTGCAGGGCCTGCACCCTGTCCCAGACCCCACCTGACGCGGCCGGGCGGCGCGCCGTGTACAACCCAAGCATCCGGTTGGCAGGCAGTGCGCCGGTGCGGGCAAGGCGCTCTGCCGCCTCAATCTCACTGCGCCAGCCTGTTGTTCCGCGCAGATCGGCGGCGGCGAATTTGCGCGGCAGTGTCCGGGTGGGTAAGGGCGCGCCATTGGCCTCGTAAAGCCGGAAAAGAAGCGGCGTCATTTCCCGCGGCGGGGGTAGGTCGATGCCGGTGCTGCCATATTCGGGGTCAAGAAAAAGAGCCAATTGTTCAACACTTACAGGATCAAGTTCGCCCACGATCAGTGCCGTATCGTAAATCAGCGCCGCCGTAGGCCAATCGCCAGTACGCACGAGGCAAAACACGCGCGCGCCATAGTCGTCAGACAGCCTGGGTTTGGTGGCAAGGCTTTCGCATACGTGCTGCTCGGACCCCCGCAGCAAGCTCAGATCAAGCCATTCGTTGAACAGGAGCGGCGTCTCGGGCCCGGCGCGTTCCACCAGGGCATGGGCGGCGTCCACCGCGCCATAGCGCTGCAAAGCGTCAAGGCGGGCCTTGAGGAGCCGCGTGTTGTTGGTGGTGTCGGACGGCGGATCAGCTTCTGCCAGAAGCAAGGTGTAAATCAAGGCCTGCAACGCGGGCAGGGGCGCGTCTGGCAGGCGGTCGAGGCGGGTCACGATGTCGTCTGTGCGGCTGGCCTGCCAGAGCGTGACGGGCAAGCCCGTCGTAGCGCTTGGCAAAAGCCCCACCGCGTCAGCCTGGGCATCGCCCAGCGGAGTGACGGCAACACCGGGCACGGTGGCACCAGTGTGATCAGGATCCGTTGTCTCAAGCCCTTCGTCCAGCGGCGCAATCAGCGGCTGTGCGACCGTGACCGGTGCCGGCTCTTTCAGCCAGTCAATGGCAGAGAGCGGCTCCTCGGCGGCAACGGCGGTCCCCAGGAGGCATAGAGCAAGGGATGTCCTACTCCGTTTCAAGGATCAAATCCTGTCGGATTTCCCGTTCTTCAGGTGAAAAGTCTGCCCCGAAGAACGGGCCAATGTAGGCGTAGATCACAAGGGCGATGAACCCCAGAATTCCGAGGTAAATGAGCCATTTGATCAGCCTGAACATTTTTGTGCCTGCCCGCATACTTGGTCTTCTTGCGCGCAGTTATAGCTGGCCTTTTGGGCAAGATCACGTCATTCAATGCAAAACAGGAAATTTTTGGCAGGGGAGTGCCGAGGCGTGGGGGATGCGGCCCGTTTCAAGCTGCACAAAACGGTGGTGCTGGTGGGTATGATGGGCGCAGGCAAAACGGCCGTGGGGCGCACATTGGCCGCGCGTCTGGATGTACCGTTTCTGGACTCTGACGCAGAAATTGAGCAGGCCGCGAAGATGACCATCGCCGAAATTTTTGACCGTGACGGAGAGACATTCTTTCGCGACCGCGAAGCAGAGGTCATCAACCGCCTGCTGGACGGCCAGCCCGGCATCCTGTCCACGGGGGGCGGCGCGTTTCTGGCCGAAAGGAACAGGGTGAACATATCGGAAAAGGGCGTTTCCGTGTGGTTGAATGCTGATCTCGGCTTGCTTTGGGGGCGGGTTAAACATAAGGATACCAGACCTTTGCTGCGCACAGCTAATCCATATGCCACACTCAAGGGCCTGTATGACCAGCGTGTTCCAATATACGAAATGGCTGATTTGGCTGTGAAGGCGCAGCCTGGGTATTCCCTGGACCAAATGGCGGGCAAGGTGGTCGAAACCTTGCTCAGCCGTGCCGATGTTTTGGAGGCTGCATGATGGAAAAAGTGCATGTGCCATTGGGGGATCGCGCCTACGACGTACTGATCGGACCGGGCCTTTTGGCGCAAGCTGGTGCGTTGATTGCGCCGCTTCTGCGCCGACCGCGCGTGGCAATCGTGACCGATGAACGGGTTGGTGCGCTGCATTTGGAGGCTCTGCTGGCAGGATTGGCCGCCGAGGGGGTCGAGGCCGCGCATCTCACCCTGCCTGCGGGGGAGGCGACCAAATCCTGGCCGCATCTCGAGCGGACGGTAGAGTGGCTTCTGGCCGAGAAAGTCGAACGCGGCGACGTGGTTGTGGCCCTTGGCGGTGGTGTGATCGGCGATCTGGTGGGCTTTGCCGCCGCCGTTATGCGCCGTGGTGTGCGTTTCGTGCAGGTGCCGACGTCGCTTCTGGCGCAGGTGGACAGCTCGGTCGGTGGAAAGACAGGCATCAATGCGCCACAAGGCAAAAACCTGATCGGAGCCTTTCATCAACCCAGTCTGGTTTTGGCCGATATTGGTGTGCTCTCAACGCTTAAACCTCGTGATTTTCTAGCGGGTTACGGGGAGGTCGTAAAGTACGGCCTGTTGGGTGATGCCACGTTTTTCGAGTGGCTTGAGGAAAATGGTCCCGCCCTTGCCGCAGGCGACGAGTCGGCGCGTATCAAGGCGGTGCGCCGCTCGGTGGAGATGAAGGCCGACATTGTCGTGCGCGATGAAACCGAACGGGGGGATCGCGCGCTTTTGAACCTTGGTCACACGTTCTGCCATGCGTTGGAAGCGGCGACCGGGTATTCGGATCGCTTGCTGCACGGCGAAGGTGTCGCGATAGGCTGTGGGCTGGCCTTTGAATTGTCGGCGCGCATGGGGCTTTGCGCGCAAGAGGACCCCAGCCGCGTGCGCGCGCATCTCAGTGACATGAAGATGAAAGTTGATCTGTCTGATATCGAAGGGGATTTGCCTGACGCGACCGGGCTTTTGGCGCTGATGGCGCAAGACAAGAAAGTCGTGGATGGCACGTTGCGCTTCATTCTGGCGCGTGGAATTGGCAAAGCCTTCTTGACCGCAGATGTGCCGCCCGGCACGGTGAAAGACGTGCTCGAAGATGCGCTGTCAGCGAGATAGCCGCTCCGAATAGCGATCGGTGAAATAGTCCTTTTGATCGCGCGTCAGAAGCGTGAATTTGACCAGTTCTTCCATCACATCCACAACCCGATCATAGCGCGGTGACGGCAGCATGCGGCCTGCGTCATCAAACGCCTTGTAGGCCATGGGCACAGAGGATTGGTTGGGAATGGTCACAAGCCGCATCCACCGCCCCAGAATGCGCATCTGGTTGACAGCATTGAAACTTTGGCTGCCACCAGACACCTGCGCCAGCGCCAGGGTCTTGCCTTGCGTGGGCCGAACGCCGCCCATCGACAGGGGTATCCAGTCGATCATCAGTTTCATGATTCCGGTCATCGCGCCGTGGCGTTCGGGACTGACCCAGACCATGCCTTCGCACCACGCAACCTTCTCGCGCAAATCCGCCACCTTCGGATGATCGGTATCGGCATCATCGGTCAGAGGCAGGCCGGAAGGGTCAAACGTGTCTGTCTCCGCGCCCAAGTGGCGCAAAATACGCGCGGCCTCTTCGCTGAGGAGGCGGGAATAAGACCGCTTTCGCAGGCTGCCGTAAAGCAGCAGGATACGCGGCGCATGAGTGCTGGGGGCGGCGGGCCAGAGTTGGCACAGATCCGTTTGAGCAAGCCGCGCAGAGTCAAAAAGATCAGACAACGCGATGGCCGTCGGCAGTGATGATCATTTCCCCGTCTTCCTTTGCATATGGGCCAGCGGGCCAGTCTTCCAGCAGGTCCAGCACGGCCTCGGACGGGCGGCAGAGTTTGACGCCCTTCGCGGTGCACACGATGGGCCGATTCACCAAGATCGGGTTGTCCAACATGGCCTCGAAGATCGTGTCGTTGCTGACGCCGTCCTCCAGAAGCCCAAGCATTTCGGCCGGGGATTTGGTGCGGCGCAACGCATCGCGCGGGCTAAGCCCTGCCGCGGCAAACAGCGCCAGCAGTTGCGGGCGGGTCCAGCCGATATCGAGGTAAGGGATTACAATGGGCGTGTATCCGGCATCTTCTACGATTTTCAGAACGTTACGGGACGTTCCACAGTCCGGATTGTGGTGAATGACAACCTGCATGTCAGGCCTTTTCTTTGCTCTGTTGAGGGGTGAGTAGCCAGCCAAACAGGGCCACGGCCACCGCCGCGCCAAAGAGTTCAGCCGTGATGAACCCAGGCAAATCCACAGGGCGGATGCCGGAGAACGTGTCGGTGAAGGATCGCGAAATGGCCACGGCCGGGTTGGCAAAGGACGTCGACGCCGTGAACCAATAGGCGGCCGTGATGTAAAGGCCCACCAGCCAAGGAATTGCATCTGCCTTGAACCGCAACCCGGCGAGAATCGTTCCCACGAGGCCGAATGTGGCCACAACCTCTGCCAACCATTGTGCCGAGCCGGTTCGGACGGTGGTCGAAGCCTGCAAGATGTCAAGCGCGAACATGGCATGGGCAAGAAAGGCCCCCAGAATGCCGCCAGCGATTTGAACAAGAATGTAGAGCGACGATTCCGTGATTGATATCTGACCTTTAAGCGCGAAAGCGAAAGTTACAGCCGGGTTGAAATGTGCGCCGGATATCGGGCCCAAAAGCGTGATCAATACAACAAGGATCGCACCCGTCGGAATGGTGTTGCCCAGAAGGGAGACCGCGACATCATCACTCAACTGATCTGCCATGATGCCGGATCCGACCACAGTGCAGACCAGAAGAAGGGTGCCAAGCGCCTCGGCCATCAACCGCCGGGATAGGGTGAAAGTCATCGCGTAGTACCTTGTTCTTGATGGGCTATGCGTCGCAGGTGATTTCGGAAATAACCCGCTGGCAATCCTGCGGGCGACCACCGCAGCAGTCCTGCATCAGAAACCGCAAAAGGCCTTGTGTGCCGCCAAAGTCGGCGAAATAGCGGATCGCGCGGCCTTCGCGCTGATTCCGGATCAGACCTGCACGGTGGAGGACGGAAAGATTGGCCGACATGGTGTTCTGTTTCACCCCCATGGTGGCGCTGATTTCACCTGCTTGCATCCCATCTGCGCCGGCCTTGATCAGAAGGCGGAACACATCGAGACGAATGGGTTGCGAGAGGGCGGCAAAGGCAAGCGTGGCGGTATTTGTATCCATATATCATGACATATTGATATATTTTTACACTGTCAACGCACGATGCTCGCTCAAACCTCCGTGACTGCTCTTTCTACCCCTGTTTCGCTGTGAGGTCTTGCACTCTAAGAAGCCACGATGGAGGTGCCCGATGTCCCACTTGTTTTCGCCATTCACCTTGCGCGACATCACGTTTCGCAATCGTATCGCGGTTTCCCCGATGAGCCAGTACCGCGCCAAGAACGGCCATGCCAATGATTGGCACATGGTGCATCTGGGACGGTTTGCGCTTGGCGGGGCCGGGCTCGTTTTTGCAGAGGCAACGGCGGTCACACGCGATGGGCGACGCACCCACGGGGATCTGGGTCTGTGGGAGGACGCGCAGATAGACAGGCTTGCCCCGATTGCGGCCTTTCTGAAGGCGGAAGGCGCAGTCGCGGGTGTGCAACTGGCCCATGCCGGGCGCAAGGCGTCTGAGCGGCGGCCTTGGGATGGGGAAACGCCCGTGGATGCCGAAGATGAAGCGCTGCGCGAGGAGGCGCCGTGGCCCGCGGTTGCGCCGTCCGCGATTCCTTACGCGGATGGTTGGCCGGCCCCTGCGGAAATGTCTGAGGAAGATATTGCAGAGGTCATCGCAGCATTCGGAGCCAGCGCGCAGCGGTCCTTGTCGGCGGGGTTCGAGATGATTGAGGTCTATGCCGCCCACGGGTTCCTGATCCACCAGTTCATGTCGCCCATCGCCAACCAGCGCAGCGACCGATGGGGCGGGTCGCTCGAAAACCGTATGCGGTTTGCCGTTGAGGTCGCCCGAGCGATCCGGGCTGAGTGGCCCGAGCGTCTTCCACTGGCCTTTCGGCTCTCGGCCACGGATTGGCTGGAGGGTGGGGTGGAACTGGAGGATACCGTTGCGATTGCCCGCGTTTTGAAGGCCGAAGGAGTCGATATGATTGACTGTTCCACCGGTGGGATTGGTGGCAAGGATAGGCCACGGCGCATGGAGATATCTCAAGGATTTCAGGTGCCGTTTGCTGCCGCCGTACGCAAAGAAGCCGAAATGCCCACCATGGCCGTCGGCTTTCTATGGGACGCCGCGCGATGTGACTCAATTGTGGCTGATGGTGAGGCGGATATGGTCGCCCTTGCACGGGAGCTTTTGGACGATCCCAACTGGCCGCTTCATACTGCGGCTGAACTGGGCGCAGATCAAAGCCATGCGATGTGGCCCGTGGAATCGGGCTGGTGGTTGATGAAACGCGACCGGCTTCTTTCGAAGCTGGGGCTCAGGTAAGCCGCGCCGCGCTTAGTCTACGATCTTGATCAGCGCGTGGCGCTTTTTGCCCGCAGACAGCTTCACCGGCTCCGACAAAGCCCCTGCATCCAGCATCAGCCCCGCATCCGAGAGCGGATCATCGTTCATCCGCGCGCCGTTTTCAGCGATGAGGCGCTTGGCCTCTTTGCCCGATTTGGCAAGGCCCGACCGGACGATCAGTTGAACCACGGAGACACCGTTGGCCACTTCCCCGGAAGACAGCTCCAGCGTTGGCAAATCGTCGCCCACGCCGCCCTGTTCGAAAACCTCGCGCGCTGTCGTCTCGGCCGCTGCTGCGGCGTCCGCACCATGCAGCAGGGTGGTCACTTCATTTGCGAGGATGATCTTGGCCTCGTTGATCTCTGATCCTGCAAGTGCACCAAGGCGCTTGCATTCCTCAACCGGAAGTTCGGTGTAGAGCTTCAGGAATCGGCCCGTATCGGCATCGGTCGTGTTGCGCCAGAATTGCCAGAATTCATACGGGCTCAGCATCTCGGCGTTGAGCCAAACGGCACCGCCAGCCGATTTGCCCATCTTTCGGCCATCGGAGGTGGTGAGCAACGGCGATGTCAGGCCGTAAATCTCCTGCTCGGACACGCGCCGGGTCAGATCGATCCCGTTGACGATATTTCCCCATTGATCGGAGCCGCCCATCTGCAGAAGGCAGCCATAACGGCGGTTCAGTTCCATGAAATCATAGGCCTGAAGGATCATGTAGTTGAATTCCAGGAACGACAGCGATTGTTCGCGGTCGAGCCGGGATTTCACGGATTCGAAGGCCAGCATCCGGTTGATCGAAAAATGCCGCCCGATATCGCGCAGAAATTCAATGTAGTTCAGTGTATCGAGCCATTCGGCGTTGTTGACCATCACCGCATCCGTGGTCCCATCGCCGTAGCGGATATACTGCGCAAAGACACGACCAATGCCCTCGATGTTTGAGGCGATTTGCTCTTCGGTCAGCAAAGATCGTTCCGAGTCGCGTCCAGACGGATCGCCCACCTTGGTCGTGCCGCCGCCCATCACGGTGATCGGCTTGTGCCCGGTCTTTTGCAACCAGCGCAACATCATGATCTGGATCAGCGAGCCCACGTGCAAAGACGTGGCCGTGGCATCAAAGCCGATATAGCCGGGCACAACGCCTTTGTTCAGCGCCTCATCAAGGCCCTGGTAATCGGTGCAATCGGCCAGAAAGCCGCGTTCCATCATGACAGACATGAAATCCGATTTGGCGTGGTAGGTCATTTGGCTTGTCCCGTGTGCATTCGCGCGGCATGTATAGGGACGGTTTTGCGCAAAGGAAATGGCCATGTTGAAGCCCGGAAGGGTTTGGGCCTTGGGGGCCATGTCGGGCACCTCGCTTGACGGGGTGGATGCGGCCATGATCGACACTGATGGCGTTCAGGTCTTCGGGTTTGGCGACCACGCATACCGGATGTACTCAGACCAAGAGCGCGCCGTTCTGAAGGCCGCTCTGGGCCGGTGGCAAGAAGATGACGTTGCAGAGGCACAAGCCGTCGTTGAGGATGCCCATGCGGAACTTTTGTCTCAGTTCGAAGGGGCAGCGCTGATTGGCTTTCATGGGCAAACCCTCGCCCATGACCCACGCGGTCGGGGTACGCATCAGGTTGGGGATGGCGCGGCACTGTCGCAACGCCTTGCGATTCCTGTGGTGTGGGATTTTCGCAGCGCGGATATGCAGCTGGGCGGCGAAGGCGCGCCGCTTGCGCCGTTTTTTCATTTTGCCTGTGCCAAGTGGATCGGAGCGGAGAAGCCACTGGCGATTTTGAATCTTGGCGGTGTGGGCAATCTGACCTGGGTGGACCCGGGCAAGGAGCGACCAGAAGAAGAGGGCGCGCTGCTGGCCTTTGACACCGGACCTGCCAATGCGCCGATCAATGACATGGTTTTCGCGCGCCGGGGTGAGGCGTTTGATAAGGATGGTGCGCTGGCGCGAAAAGGTGAGGTGGCGCAAGGCGCGTTGGAGCTCTTCCTCGATGACCCGTATTTTTCGCGCATGCCGCCCAAATCGCTCGATCGTAATGCGTTCGGCGACATGATCGGGCTGGTGAATGAGCTTTCCGACGCGGATGCCGCGGCCACGTTGACGGGCATGTCCGCAGCATCGGTGTTGCGTGGCATGGAACATTGCCCCGCACTGCCGGAGCGGGTTTTGGTGACAGGCGGCGGGCGGCATAATCCGGTGATGATGGAAATGCTGCGCGCTGCGCTCGATTGTCCGGTGGAGCCGGTGGAAGCTGCGGGGCTTGACGGAGACATGCTGGAGGCGCAGGCCTTCGCCTATCTCGCTGTGCGGGTGGCGCGCGGGCTCCCAACATCCTGCCCGTCCACAACGGGCGTGCAGGCTGCGGTGAGCGGGGGGATCTTGAGCGCCCCGAAGGAGGACATGTGACCTACGAAGTGGATCAAGGCCCCGGTGCCCGGCTTGGGATGGTGGTGCTGAGCAGCGATGAAACGCTGGAGGACGAAGCGCGCCAGATCATGGGCGCAGACCTCTCGCTCTATCACACGCGGATCGAATGCGCGCCTGATGTGACGCCGGAAAACCTCGCGGCGATGGAGGCGCGTATGGTGGCCTCAGCCGAGTTGTTGCCAGCGGGATTGCACGCCATTGGCTATGGCTGCACGTCCGCTTCGGTCTTTATCGGACCAGATGCCGTGGCGACTCAGATGCACAAGGTTCAGCCCGGCGTGCCTGTGACCAACCCGATTAGCGGGGTTCTAGCGGGGCTTGAGGCCCTGCGCGCGCGGCGCATCGCGATGGTCACGCCCTATGCGGCGGATGTCGTCGCGCCGATGAAGGCTTTTCTGGAACGTCACGGCATTGACGTGCTGGCCGAGATCAGTTTTGGCGAACGTGATGACCGGCGTGTGCCCCGAATTGCGGAGCGCTCCACGCTGGAAGCGATGCGAGCGGCGACCGTGGATGGCGTCGAGGCCGTCTTTGCCAGTTGCACCAATCTGCGCAGTTTCGGGATCATCGAAGAAGCTGAGGCGAAACTGGGCGTGCCGGTGATAAGCTCCAATTCAGCGCTTTTGTGGCATTTGGCCAAACTGGGTGGCGTGCCAAAGCAGAAAGGCCCAGGGCGGCTCTACAATTTCTGAGTGACGCCTTTGCGCATGCACGGAAGACGGTTTCAAATTCGCCCTGTCAGCGGTGTTGAAGAGATGATACGCCCCGGGAAAATCAACGGGGCAATGGTGTGTCTATCGCCGGTCATGCTGGACGCGCCTGTCGTGCTGAGCATAGATCACTCACGATGTGAAACCTGAGGTCTTTTCTTGCAAGTCTCCACCTATCGCCATGAACTCGACGGGGTGCGCGCGCTCTGTATCATCAGCGTGGTGCTGTTTCACGCTGGGTTCCCAAGCCTGTCGGGCGGCTTTATCGGGGTCGACGTCTTCTTCGTGATATCGGGCTATCTGATTTGCGGTCAGATTTACCTGTCGCTTCTGGATGGGCGGTTCTCGATCGGGGACTTCTTTGCCCGCCGCATCCGACGGTTGGCGGCCGCCTATGGGCTGTGTTTTCTGACCGTGGCCTTGGTGGCTGATCAGTTCTACCTGCGCTCGGAAATGACGTTGATCGCCGAGAACTTCCTGGGTTCGATCCTGTTTTTCAACAATTTCCAGTTGATGACGGCCGATGGGTACTTTGCTGCCCCCAATGAGTTGAACCCCTTTTTGCACACGTGGACGCTGTCGATCGAAGAGCAATTCTACATCGTCATTCCGCTGATCGTGCTGCTTTTCCAGCGGGACCCTAAGCGCTTTGTTTTCATGCTGGGCTTCGTGTTTGCGCTGTCTCTGGCGCTGGCACTTTTTTCAGGGGAATTGCTGCTGTCGAAGGAGGAGCGGTACTTTTCCTCCAGCTTCCGGGTCTGGCAGATCGCGTCAGGTGGTTTGGCTTTTCTGGCGCTGCACCATTTGGGCGACAGGTTTGCCTTCCCCGGGGCGGCGCCCTTGGGTGTCGTTTTGATCCTTGCCCCCGTTTTCGTGATTGATGGCACTTATCTCTATCCGCATTGGGTGACCCTGGTTCCGGTGGCCGGGGCCATTCTTATCATTTTGTCGGGCATGCCGGAACAAAGCCGAACCGCGCGCATCCTTGCTTCCCGCCCGCTGGCTTATCTGGGGCGAATATCCTACGGCACATATCTTTGGCACTGGCCTTTGATCGTGGGGGTGATCTATTATGGGATCAGGCCGAGCGACGAGGTGCGCAGCGTCATCGTGATTGTCGCCTTTGGCCTCGGGGCCTTGTCATACCACTTTGTCGAAATGCCGATCCGGGTTCTGTCCATCCAGAAACATCGCGGGCGCATTTTTGGCTTCTTCGCGGTGCAACTGGTGCTGTCGCTTGGTGTCGCGGCATATCTCTTTCATCAGGCCAGCAAAGGGGATGACGCCGAGAACGTCAGATTGGCGGAGCTTACCGCGCAGATTTCCAAGACCCATGATGGTTGGGACGCGTGCTGGGGGCACACGGATCCGGACCAAATGTGCAAACTGGGCGTTGATCAACCGGGTCTGGATTACATGCTGTATGGCGACAGTATGGCCAACAGCGCCTTTTTCGCGTTGGATGATTACGGCAAAGGGCAGGGTGCGTCTGGCCTCTTGGCGACCAAGCCGTCCTGCGCCCCGCTTCTGGGCGTGGCTCGTACGGCGGACTGTATCGCCTTTAATGACGACATCGTTGCCTTCCTCGATCAGGCCGATCCGATGGATGTCTTCATCTTGGGGTGGTGGAGCTACTATGCCGAAGGTCTTCGCAATTTCGGTACATTGCGCGGCGATGTGCCATTGATCTATGCCGACGGGCGTCAGGCCGATGATACCTTCCCGGCCTTTCGGGACGGGCTCGATGCGATGTTGGCCCGCATCAGTCAGCGCCATCGCGTGATCCTGATCAATTCCATTCCAAAGTTTGAAGCATCGGTCCCCAAGGCGATGTTGCGCGCCCTCAGGTTCGGAACGGAATTGCCGGTGTTGACGCGTGCGGAGTTCGACGCGGTTCAAGGCCGTGCGACGCAGGCTGTGGCCGATCTGGCGGACAAGCACGGTGCAATACTGGTGGAGCCGCACACAGTCTTTTGTGACGACACAGTTTGTCAAATGGATCAGGACGGCGTGCCGCTTTACATGGATCAGGTGCACCTTGGCATAAAAGGCAATGAGCTTCTTTTGGACATGATTTTGGACCGTCTGGCGACGGAGCGCTGAAATGACGAAGCCGCCCCTCAAACCTTCGACAATCGCGGCTCGGGCCGCCGGGGCCATGGGCGCGGACGGTGCGATCGTGCCCGGGGTGGAGGTGTCCACCACCTTTTCGCGCGGGCGGGACTATGCGTTGATCGGCAGCGGCAGTTATGGGCGGGATCACAACGTCACAGTTGCGCAGGCAGAGGAGGTGATCCGGCAGTTGGAAGGCGCGGTTGCCACTCGGCTGTTCGGGTCCGGCATGGCGGCCGTTGCGGCTGTGTTTCAGTCACTTCCCGTTGGCGCGCGCGCAGTGGTGCAATCGGGCATTTACTGGGGCGTCTCCCACTGGCTACAGGGATTTTGTGCCAAGCGCGGGATCACACTCGACACGGTTGACACCTCGGACGCGGAGGCGATTGCTGCCGCGCTTGTGCAACCTGCTGACCTCGTTTGGATCGAAGTGCCGTCCAACCCGTGGCTGCGTGTGACCGATATTGCCCGCGTGGCCAAACTGGCCCATGGCGCGGGCGCAGTGCTGGCGGTCGATGGGACAGCGGCAACGCCCGTTCTGACGCAATCGTTGACGATGGGCGCGGATATTTCCATGCACTCTGCGACCAAAGCGATGAACGGGCATTCCGATATGCTGGCCGGTGTGTTGTCCTGCCAGGATGAAAGCCTGCCCATCTGGGCTGATATCTGTGCGCAAAGGGCCGAAGCGGGCGCGCTTTTGGGCCCGATGGAGGCGTGGCTTTTGATGCGCGGACTGCGCACGCTGCCTTTGCGGGTAGACCGGATGTGCGCCACGGCGCAGATCGTGGCGGACGCACTGGCCGGTCACAAACAGGTGGAGGCCGTGTGGTATCCTGGTTTGACGGGAGATCCGGGGCACCACCTTGCCGCAAAGCAGATGTGTGGCGGTTTTGGGTATTTGATGTCCGTCATCGTCAAGGGAGGTGCAGAGGCGGCCTTGGCCGCGGCTGGACGATTGGAGCTGATCCACCGGGCGACGTCTTTGGGGGGAACGGAAACGCTTGTGGAACACCGCGCAACGATTGAACCGCAATCGGGCATCCCGGACGGATTGTTGCGGTTGTCCATCGGGCTGGAAGACCCCGGCGATTTGATCGCGGATTTGGAACAGGCTTTGGAAGGGTAGCGCGCTGGCGCGGGGTCAAGGGCTTTGACCCGAGGCGCTTTCCAACTGTGTGACCTCCGCTCTCATTTCACTCACGAGCGACTCCGCAAACCTGTTCAAGCGCTCAAGCCGACGATCATAGGCGTGACGCACAAGGTAGAAGCTGCGCGTCAGGCTGATCTGATCAGCCAGCACCTTGCGCAACCCGGGCATGGCCCGCAGCGCGAAATCATGGGCAAAGCCCACGCCCGCGCCCTGCCGCAACCAGTTAAGCTGCACCGACACCGAATTGGAGGCCATATCAACCTGATCCAGCCCGGCTTCGGCCAGATAATCGAGTTCCTTGTCGAAGATCATGTCCTGAATGTAGCCGACGACCCGGTGGTCTTTCAGGTCGGCCACCGCGTTGATTGGGGCATGGGCCGCCAGATAAGCCTCGCTCGCCGTCAGGTGCAGGTGGTAATCGCAGACTTTCTGTACGGTCAGCCGTCCGGCGCTGGGCGGGCTGACGGCGACCACCATATCCGCCTCGCGCCGTGTCAGGTTCACCACGCGGGGCAGGGCGAGGATCTGGATTTCCAGATCGGGATTGGCCGCACCAATCGCCGAACATACCTGAGGCAACAGGAAGTTCGCGGCCCCGTCCGGCGCGCCAATGCGGATCTGTCCCGACAGCCCAGTGGTCGGGCCAGACAACTCCTCCACCGCGTCTTCCATCGCCTGTTCCGCGCGGATCGCGGGCGCCATGAGGCGCTGGCCCGTATCTGTCAGCGCGTAGCCATTCTGGCTTTTGATAAAGAGCGCGGCTCCATAGGCTGTCTCCAGCCTCGCTACGCGGCGGCCCACGGTGGCAGGGTCCATGCGCAACACCTGACCCGCGCGCGACAAGGTCTCTCCGCGCGCCACGGCCAAAAACACTTTCAAATCATCCCAGTGCGGGCGCATGTGGTTCTCCTGTCTCAAGTCATGCAAAATTGCAGGATGCTTTTGGGAAATTACCTCTTTTACATGGATTTTTGCAATATTACCCTGCGCGCGACTTGAACAGGAGGAACCCGCATGTCCGAACTCAGCCATTTCATCAACGGTGCCCACGTCAAAGGCACGTCCGGCCGCTTTGACGACGTTTTCAACCCCGCCACGGGCGAGGTTATCTCCAAATGCCCCATGGCGAGCGCGGCAGAGACCGAAGATGCCATCGCCAAGGCCGCGGAGGCGCAGGTGGCTTGGGGCGCGATGAACCCTCAGCGGCGGGCGCGGGTGATGATGGCCATGGTGAGCCTGATCCATCGCGATATGGAAAAGCTGGCCGAGGCGCTGAGCCGTGAACACGGCAAGACGATCCCGGATGCCAAGGGCGATTTGCAGCGTGGTCTTGAGGTGATCGAATTCTGCATCGGCGCGCCGCATCTTCTGAAAGGCGAATACACCGACAGCGCGGGTCCGGGGATCGATCTTTACTCCATGCGCCAGCCGCTGGGCGTTGTCGCGGCGATCATGCCGTTTAATTTTCCGGCCATGATGCCGCTCTGGCATGTGGCGCCCGCGCTGGCCTGCGGCAATGCCGTGGTGCTGAAGCCCTCTGAACGCGACCCGTCCGTGCCGCTGATGCTGGCAGAACTTTTCATTGAGGCCGGTCTGCCCGCAGGATGTTTCCAGGTGGTGAATGGCGACAAGGAGGCAGTCGACACGTTGCTTGACAGCGACACGATCGGCGGCGTTTCGTTTGTGGGCTCCACGCCCATCGCGCAATACATCTATGCCCGTGCCACGGCGAACGGGAAGCGCGCGCAGTGTTTTGGCGGGGCGAAGAACCACCTGATCGTGATGCCGGATGCGGATATGGATCAGGCGGCAGATGCGCTGGTGGGCTCCGGGTTCGGCGCGGCGGGCGAACGCTGCATGGCCATTTCGGTGGCTGTGCCGGTGGGGGAGGAAACCGCCGACAAGCTGATCGAAAAACTGGTGCCGCGGATCGAGAAACTGAAGGTCGGTCCGTACACGGCGGGAGATGATGTGGATATGGGTCCAGTCGTGACGGCCGCCGCGAAGCAGCGCATCATGGGCCTCATCGACAAGGGCGTGGACGAGGGCGCTGAGCTTGTCGTCGACAACCGCAACTTCTCTCTTCAGGGGTATGAAGACGGGTTCTTCGTCGGACCGCATCTTTTCGACAAGGTGACCCCGGACATGGAAATCTACAAGCAGGAGATTTTCGGCCCCGTCCTTTCCACCGTGCGCGCGGGGTCTTATGAAGAGGCGCTGGGCCTGGCCATGGATCATGAGTACGGAAACGGCACCGCGATTTTCACCCGCGATGGCGACACGGCGCGCGATTTCGCCAACCGTATCAATATTGGTATGGTGGGCATCAACGTGCCGATCCCGGTTCCGCTCGCCTATCATACGTTTGGGGGCTGGAAGAAATCCATGTTCGGCGATCTGAACCAGCACGGGCCGGACAGCTTCAGGTTCTACACTCGTACCAAGACGGTGACCGCACGTTGGCCGTCGGGTATCAAGGAAGGTGGAGAGTTCAATTTCAAGGCCATGGACTAACGTCCGGCTGATACCTAACCTGAACGGGTCGCAGGATGCTGCGGCCCGTTTTTTGCTTGGGAGGGTGAGATGTGGAAAGACCGACGGATTTGTGAGCTGTTCGACATCGAACACCCCATCATCCTCGCCCCAATGGCTGGCACCACGGGGCCAGAGATTGTGGCTGCGGTGTCCAATGCGGGTGGCTTGGGCAGTCATGGATGTGCGACAATGCCCATGGAAGTTCTGGAGCAGGAGATCGGTGCGATTGCCGGGCTGACGAACCGTCCGGTGAACCTGAACTTCTTTTGCCACGATGCCCCCGTGATGACGCAAACGCATCACGCCGCATTGCTGGACGCGCTGACACCGCATTATGAGGCGGCGGGCGTTGAGGCCCCTGACACCATGCCCACACCCAATTTCGCGACCTTCGGGGAGGACCATCTGGAGGTGTTGTTGCGCCTTCCGCCTGCGGTGGTCAGTTTCCATTTCGGACTGCCGGAGGGCCACGCGGTTGTGGCTTTGAAAGAAGCGGGCTGCAAAATCCTAAGTTCCGCCACCACTGTGGAGGAAGCGCGCTGGCTGGCGGCGCGTGGTGTCGATGCGATCATCGCCCAAGGTTGGGAGGCAGGCGGTCATCGTGGCGTATTCCTCGATCTGGACAACGACGCGCAAGTGGGTTTGTTCTCGCTTCTTCCACAGGTGGTGGATGCTGTGGAGTTGCCGGTGATTGCCGCCGGTGGCATTGCCGATGGGCGCGGGATCGCCGCCGCTCTGGCGCTTGGGGCGGCAGGCGTGCAGATCGGGACGGCCTTCATCACGGCGCCAGAGGCACGGCGCAAGAAACACCACCCGGAAACCGTGGCTGAAGGTTTTGACAGTTCTACGCGGATCAGCCGCGCAGTGTCCGGGCGGCCTGCGCGCGCGCATCGCACAGACTGGCTCGATGCAGTGGCCAAGGTGAAGGCCGCACCGTTTCCGCTCATGTATCACTACACGGCGCCATTGCAGGCAGCAGACAGCGCGCGGCACCAGTTTTCCCTCTATGGTCAAAGCGCGAGGCTGGCCCCGGAAGGCGATGCAGCGGCACGGTTGGAAGAACTGGTCGCGCAGACCCGGGCGATTGTAAACTAGAGCCAAAAATGTGCAGTGTTGCTTGGCGCGGACTCAAGGGTATTGGCCCGCCGCGCCTTCGCTTGGCCCCACCCAGGGCCTGACCAAGCCACCCTGTTGCGCCCCTAACGATCGTCACCTTCCGGCAACAATTGAAACGCTTCTGCCAGCCACGGCATGCGCTCCACCGCGGGCCGAATGGCGCGTTCGTCGATCAGGCGGCGCATGGTAGAACTGACAGGCTGGATCACTTGGGATGGCGTGGCCTCTGCCGTGAAAATCGACAAGTACCGAGAGAAACTCTTTCCCGGGAACGTCGCCAGTTGCAGCTGCCTGTGAAAGCGCCGGGCACGCATGAAGTTGAGCGGCGTCGAAATTGTCCAACCATCCCCATCGGCAACCATGCTCATCAGCGACTGATTGCTTTCAAATTCGAACCGCGACGGGATTTGCAGGCGCAGGCGCCGCAGGTGCTGTTCAATCTGGGTGGCGATGATCTGGTTGGAGGAATACCGCAACAGGGGCAGGGGGGGTGTCTCGCTCAGATAGCGTTCCGGCGCATCGCGGGCGTCAGCAGGCAGCACCAGCACGAAAGGTTCCCGCATGAGCGGGATTTCGTTGATGTCCTCTGCGATGTGCTGGGGGCGCGCGGCGATGCCGATATCGATCTCCTGATTGCGCACCATGTCCAGAATGTCATGGCTGGGCCGGGTCAGGTGACGGAACTGGCACTTTGGCATGCCTGCCGCCAATGCGCGCGCAAGTTCTGGCCCGATCTCACTGTCGAAGTCTTCCACCATGGCCAGGGACATGGCCCGCGTGTCGGCCAGATCGCCGCTTTGGGCCTCAACTTCGGCCTTGCGCAGGATCCGCACAGCCCGATCCACATGGGAATAAAACAGCGCACCCGCGGAGGTCAGCCGCATCGGACGCCGCGAATGATCAAAAAGCGTGACGCCAAGCGTATCCTCCAGACTCCGCAAATGATGGGAGACCGTCGAGACGGAAAGCCCGGCTTCTTCTGCAGCATCCTGAACGGCACCAGTTCGCGCGGTCAGAAGGAAGGCCTCAAGCCATTTGAGACTGAGTTTCGAGGTTTTCATCATCAGCACCTTTCAGCGCCTCATGCGCCTAGTATAGAGCCTGAACCCTCAAGAGCATACCCGGCCAACCGGACAAGAACGGTTATCCGCCGGTGTCCCCGGTGTTGACGGACTTGCTCGAAATGGCCGCAGCGATATTGCCTGACAATGTGGTGATGCCCCGTTCGACAGTGTCAACGGCGGCTACGCCCAGGCCCACGGCTGCCGTCGTGCCAACCACCCAGTCAACGGTCGCAGCACCGTCTTCATCAGCGATAAACCGTTTCAGGTTGATTGAAAAACCCAACACGTTCGTTCCCAGTATGCGCGCATAACATCTTCAGACAAACCGCAGGATCCCCCACGATTCCAACTCGTCCGCAAGGTTTGGTAAAGGAGTGTGACGAAATTGAGGCAAGCACGATGAAAAGCGTCTGTTGCGCAGACGAACAGGCTAGAATGCGCGTCAAATCTGGTTCCGGACATACCGGGCCCTGCTCAATTCGCTGAGAGTTCAGTTCAGAAGAGGCAAAATCCTTGAGCTCCCATGATCCTGAACACATGCCAGGCGGAAAATAGGGAAACGCCCAGCTACTTGTCCAAGGATTGTTTCCGCACCGTCACAGCCCATGCCCAATTTTCGCCTCATTTCTCCGGAATCAGGCCGCGTGGGCTGAACCTCAGCACAAGGATCAGCAAAAGCCCCATGGTGAACAGCCGCATATGGGCCGCGTTTTCCAGCAGATGCGCCTTGAGCGCGCTGCCCTCGGACAGGCCGGATGTCAGTACTTCCATCAACCAAAGGCCCATCGGTTCCACCTGAACCCACAGGAACCAGATCAGAAACCCGCCCAGAACCGCGCCGAAATTGTTCCCCGACCCGCCGACGATCACCATCACCCAGATGAGGAAGGTGAACCGCAACGGTTGGTAGGAGGAGGGTGTCAATTGGCCATCCAGCGTTGTCATCATTGCACCCGCGACCCCGCAAATGGCAGAGCCCAGAATGAAGATTTGCAGGTGCCGCGCGGTGACGTTCTTGCCCATGGCCCGCGCCGCTGTTTCATTGTCCCGAATGGCGCGCATCATCCGGCCCCACGGGGATTTGAGCGCAAGCTGTGCCATGATCAGCAGAATGATCAGCACAGAGGCAAAGAGCAGAGAATATTCCAGCTTCACATAGATTGATGAGGCCGTGACCGGGTCAAACCCGAACTCCGTGGCCCGCTCCACGAAGGCCGGGTCTTGTTGCAGGTCGACCTCGTAAGGCACAGGGCGGGGCAGGCCGACCACGTTCTTCACACCGCGCGACAACCAGTCTTCGTTTTTCATCACGGCAAGTATAATCTCGGCAATGCCCAGCGTGGCGATGGCAAGGTAATCTGACCTCAGTCCCAAGGCCGCTTTGCCAATCACCCAAGCCGCGCCGGCCGCCAAAAGACCGCCAACGGGCCACGCCATGATGATCGGCAAGCCCAGGCCGCCCAGATAGCCAGTCGCCGCCGGATCGATGGCTTCCACGGCCTCCACGCCCGGATCGATCACCGCGCGGTATAAGAAGAACCCGCCAACCAGAACCGCAAGCGTTGCGAATGATCGGGTCCGCGACGGGGCCATGCGCCTGCGGATCATGATGGCCGCCACCACGACCGCCCCGCCAGAGGCAAGCCCGGCCAGCAACCGACCGCCGCCTGCGGCCCACGCGGCATCTGTCGGCGGCATCGACACCAGCACGGCCGCCAATCCGCCCAGAGCCACAAATCCCATGACACCCACGTTGAACAGTCCGGCAAACCCCCATTGCAGGTTCACGCCCAACGCCATGATGGCCGAAATGAGCCCCATGTTGAGAATGAGCAGCGCGGTGTTCCAGCTTTGCATCACACCGGTCAACACGATCAGCGCAGCGACACAAGCAAAAAGGGCAGTATTGCGCACGGTCTCACTCATACCGCTTTCCCTTTGAACAATCCGGTGGGTTTGAAGAGCAGGACGATCAGCAAGATCACGAAGCTCACCGCGAATTTGTAATCCGTACTTAGAAGCTGGACCAGGCCCGAAGGCTCAAGATTTTCGGGCAGGATGTAGCCCAGCACTTTCTTCCACGCGTAGGTGATGAACACCTCCGAGAAGGCAATCACGAAACCGCCCGCGATGGCACCCAGGGGGCTGCCAAGCCCGCCCACGATGGCGGCCGCAAAGATGGGCAGCAACAGTTGGAAATAGGTGAAGGGTTTGAAGCTCTTGTCGAGCCCGTAAAGCGTGCCAGCGATGGTGGCCAGCGCCGCCACGATCAACCATGTGACCATGACCACACGGTCGGGATTGATGCCCGACAGCAGCGCCAGATCCTCATTGTCCGAATAGGCGCGCATCGATTTGCCAGTGCGCGTGCGATTGAGAAACCAGAACAGCAGTGCCACCACGATGACGGCTGTTATGATCGTGATCCCTTGGGACGTCTTGAAGGCCAGTCCTTCACGCAGGCCGGTCATATCCCGAAACGCGCGTGCCGAAATGATAAAGCGCTCGCCATCCGCAAACCGCTGATCCCCCGGTCCGATGATCAAGCGGACAACGCCGTTGAGAACGAACATGACGCCGATGGACACGATCACGAGGATTACGGGCTTTGCGCGCTGCACACGGTAGAACTGATAGACCAGCTTGTCCGTACCCAGCACCAGCGCGGCACAACCCAAAATCCCAACCGGCAAGGCCAGAAGCGCTGTGGGCAGGCCGAAGGGCAGGGTGACGCCCGCTGCCTGCAAACCCCATGTCACCAAGATCACAACCATTGTGCCGAAGGCCATCGTGTCGCCATGGGCAAAATTGGAAAAGCGCAGAATACCATAGATCAGAGTCACACCCAGCGCGCCCAGCGCCAATTGGCTGCCATAGGCCATGGCCGGGATCAGCACAAAATTCGACAGCGCGACGATGGCATTCAGAAAATCCATCTTAGAAGGTCACCCCGAACTTGTCGCCCTGGGACCCGCGGCTGCACTGTCCCTGTTCGAAATCATGGGGTTTCGTGGATTGCGGGCCTGTCCCGCGCGCTTCGCCGTCATCGGCCACCAAAATTTCGCTGGTGTCCCGCAGCCGGTAAATGCGCGCAGCACCCAATCGGCCGACTTCAAGATCCTGATCAAAACGCGCCCCTGCTTCACGCATCACAACGGGTGTCCACCGGCTGTCGCGCCCGTGGGCCAGCACAAAACGCCACGCCTGACCTGTGTCATTGGTCATGGTGCAATTCCACATGTAGGCCCCATTGAGTGAGGCCACGAAGGCATCATGGCTCACAACTGGCACGGGCACGGCATCGCGGTTCCCGCCACCGCCCAGACAGGCGGACAGGCCCATTGCGGCCAATAGACAAAAGACAGTTTTGTTCATCTCATCCTCCCAGGAAACTCTTGCGTACGTCTGGATCGGCCAGCAGGTCTTTGCCGCTGCCCGTATAAGCATTGCGCCCCTGCACCAGAACGTACCCCCTGTCGGCAATTTCCAGCGCCTGACGCGCATTCTGTTCCACCATCAGGACCGACAGGCCGGTGCGGCTGATTTCAATGATCCGGTCGAACAGTTCGTCCATCACGATGGGGCTCACCCCGGCCGTGGGTTCATCCAGCATCAGTACCTTCGGTTCGGTCATCAGGGCGCGTCCCACGGCCACCTGCTGGCGCTGCCCGCCTGACAGCTCTCCGGCGGGCTGGCGGCGTTTGTCCTTCAGGATCGGAAACAGGTCGTAGACCTGCGCCATAGTGCCTGCGATATCGTCCTTGCGAATGAAGGCGCCCATCTCAAGGTTTTCTTCTACCGTCATGGAGGTGAAGATGTTCGATGTCTGCGGCACGAACCCCATGCCCTTGGCCACCCGGGCCTGCGGGGAAAGCGCAGAGATATCTTCCCCATCCAATCGTACCGCCCCGCCGCGCAGGTTGAGCATTCCGAACACAGCCTTCATCGCCGTCGACTTGCCCGCACCGTTGGGCCCAACAATCACGGCAATCTCGCCCGGATTTACTGCAATCGTGCAGTCGTGCAGGATATCCGGCCCCGACCGCCCATAGCCGCCCGTCATGGTGTCGCCTATGAGGAAGGGCTCAGTCACGCCAGCGCAACTCCTGCAGATATTCAGTGTGAAGCGATTTGTGCTCTGTCGTCAGTTCTCTGGCCACTTCATAGGTCAGCGCCTGGACGGTCTGGTCGGCATCAATCAGAACCGTGTTGCGGTACAAGACCGGCAATCCATCTATTTCCATGAAATAGGACAGCGTTTCAGCCGGTTTGCCGAAAAGCTGGGTGTCGTCCACGGACACGACCGACACGTCATCCCGGTCAAACCCGATCGCTGCGGCGGCGTTGTCCAGAACGATCTCGCGCATCAATTCGTTGGTCAGGCCCTGCTTCGCCCCAATATCCTCCACGATGATCAGCCCGTATGTCGTATCGTTATGTCGAAACTGCGCGGTGATATCAGCCGTGGCCGGGGCGACCTTTGTCCACTTGCTATCTGTCGCGCAAAGCAAAAGCTGTGAGGTCAGCGACTGACAGTCCTCGGGCAAGGGTTCGGAAAACCGCCATGTCCCATCCGACAGGATTTCCACCTTCCGCCCATCCACAATCGACGTGCCAAGGATTTCCGATGCCAACACAGGCGAGCCAAATGACAGCGCCATCGTCGTGGCCGCAAGAAAGATCGTTTTCATGTTCGCAGTCCCCTTGTTTCATCGTTCCAAGAATGCTCCGTGGGTTTGGGGGCTGGCCCCAAAAAAGAGTGGCACTCTTGAGCCGTGCCCCAAAGACCATCGCTCATCACGCGCCCACCTTGTCTTTGTGTTTTAGCCCTGTACCCAAGTAGGCCTCAATCACCTGTTCATTGGCCTTGATTTCCTCGAGCGTACCCTCGGCCAGTTTCTTGCCCTCGGCCATGCAGATCACCGGGTTGCAGATGCGGCCGATAAAATCCATGTCGTGCTCAATCACCACGAAGGTATAGCCGCGCTCGCGGTTCAATTGCTGGATCGCATCGGCAATGGTGTTGAGCAGCGTCCGGTTCACGCCCGCGCCCACCTCATCAAGGAACACGATGCGGGCATCGACCATCATGGTGCGGCCCAGTTCCAAAAGCTTTTTCTGCCCGCCAGAGACCTCACCGGCGCGATGATCGGCCAGATGCGAGATGGTTAGAAATTCCAACACCTCATCGGCCTTAGCCCGCAGCGCGCGTTCTTCATCGGCGATGCGTTTGCGGCCAAACCATGTGTTCCAAAGCCGCTCCCCCGATTGCCCGCCCGGCACCATCATCAGGTTTTCGCGGCAGGTCATGGAATGAAACTCATGGGCGATCTGAAAGGTGCGCAGAAGCCCTTTGTGGAAGAGCTCATGGGGCGGCAGCCCGGTGATGTCTTCGCCCTGCATTAACACTCGGCCCGAGGTCGGTTCCAGCACCC
>CAYMEC010000017.1:4398-10166 GCA_964389425.1 uncultured Roseovarius sp. | reverse complement strand
CCGGTGATGTCTTCGCCCTGCATTAACACTCGGCCCGAGGTCGGTTCCAGCACCCCTGCGATCACATTGAAGAGCGTGGTTTTGCCTGCGCCATTGGGGCCAATGAGCCCGGTGATCGAACCTTCTGCGATCTCCATCGACGCGCCATCCACCGCGTGGAAGCCGCCGAAATGCTTGTGCACGTCTTCAACGACGATCATGGATTGCCCCCAGATGCGATCAGCCCCGGCCAGTTACCGGGGCTGATGCGGTTCGTAAAGATCGATCTAGCGATACTGCGCCGTGGTGATCTTGCCGCCTTCAAAGACGATCTCGCGGTAGTTGCCCGCGCTTTCACCGGGGCCAATCAGTTCGACCGCTGTGGCACCCACGTAGTCGATCTCTTCGCCTGCTGCGATCATCTCCAGCGCCTTGCCCAGCTCACCGGGGAAGATCTGTGTACCCGGCGCGTTGGCCACGTCCATCACGTGGTCCTTGTAGTCGCCCGGCTCGACCGATCCGGCGGCTTGCATGGCCAGCATGATGAGTGCGGCGGCGTCATAACTCTCCTTGGAAAACGGCGAGGTGCCGTCAAATCCATCGGCCATGCCTTCGAACATCGCTGCCCCTTCGCTGTCGGTACCCGGATGCTGCCCGGTGGACCCGTCAATTTCAGCGCCAAAGTTTGCCTCGAGCGCCTCACCGATCATGCCATCGGGGAAATGGAAGCTGTCGAACGCGCCGGAGTCCAATGCCGCGCGCACGATGCCGCTGCCGCCCTGATCGACATAGCCCGCCACGACCAGTCGGTCACCACCTGCGGCAGCAAGCGCCGCCACTTCTGCCGAATAGTCCGCCTTGCCATCTTCATGCGCGGCGTTGATCGTTACCGTGCCACCGGCCGCTTCGAACGCAGCGGCAAAGCTGTCGGCCAGACCCTTGCCGTAGTCGTTGTTGGTATAGGTCAGCGCCACTTCCTTGATACCTTGATCAATCAGAACATCGGTCATCACCACGCCCTGACGTGCATCAGACGGGGCTGTGCGGAAGAACAGGCCGTTGTCTTCGGCGGTGGAAAGGCCCGGCGATGTGGCCGACGGTGAAATCATCACCATGCCATTGGGCACAGCCACGTTGCTTAGGATCGCGCCAGTGACCCCGGAACAATCCGCGCCCATGATGCCTTTGACACCTTCGGCGGTCACAAGACGTTCCGCCGCGGCGGTCGCCGCGCCCGCATCCACGCATGTGCTGTCCGCGCGCACAGGTGTCACGGTCATTCCGTCCAGCAGCTTGCCGCTTTCCGTGACTTCGGCCATTGCCAGTTCCGCGCCATCGCCCATATGCGGTGTCAGCGATTCAATAGGTCCGGTAAATCCGAGGATCACGCCGATTTTCACCTCTCCTTCGGCCAATGCAGCGCCGGTGGACAGTGCCAGTGCGGCAGTGGTTGCAAGCAATTTTTTCATGTTTAGTTCTCCCTGTAAAACTAGGAACATTGACCCGCGAGGGTAGAAACCGTGGCTGGAAATGCAAGTGCAATCCGAAATTGACCTGCGGTATGGCAGTCCCCACTTATACGGGATGCCACGAAAGGAAACCGTTATGCGCTTGATATGGGCTGTTCTGTTGACCTTGGGGATTGCGACATCCTTCGCGGCGCGCGCGATGGAGACCAGTCAGGGCAATTTGGTCGTTACGCCCATGGCATCGGGGTTGAATGCGCCGTGGGGTTTCGGGTTTCTGCCGGACGGATCCATCCTGATCACCGAGCGAGACGGCATGGTCAAACATGTCATTGAGGGCCGGGTACAGGACGTCTCTGGCGTTGGGCCTGTCTGGGCTGAAGGGCAGGGAGGTTTGCTTGATATTCTGGTGCCGCGTGACTTCCAGCAGACTCGCGAGGTGTTTTTCACGCTATCTCAGCCACAAGGCAGACAGGCAGGCACCGGCGTGGCCCGGGCGCGTCTGTCGGAGGGCGGATCGCGTCTGACGGACTGGACCGTGATCTATGAAATGGATCGGGGCAGTTCGGGCGCGCGGCATTTTGGATCGCGTCTGGTTGAAGCGCCCGATGGGACATTCTTTCTGACCGTGGGGGATCGCGGGGACCGACCATCGGCCCAGGAACTGTCTGTCGAAAGCGGATCGGTCCTGCGCATCACGCGCGATGGCCAGATCCCGCAGGACAACCCTTTTGTTACAACCGTGGGCGCGCAGCCTGAAATCTGGTCCTATGGCCATCGTAATCCGCAAGGGGCGACACTGGACCTTGATGGACGTCTTTGGATCTCGGAACACGGCGCGCGCGGCGGGGATGAGGTCAATCGCGTCCAGCGCGGTGCCAATTACGGCTGGCCGGTGATTTCCTACGGGGTGCATTACTCTGGTCGCAAAATCGGAGAAGGCACCGCGCAAGAAGGGATGGAACAGCCGGAATTTTACTGGGATCCCTCCATGGCGCCGTCCGGCATGATGATCTATTCGGGCGCGCTGTGGCCCGAATGGCGGGGGTCGATTTTCGTCGGATCACTCAAGTTCGACTATATCGCGCGCCTCTCAGGCACGCCTTTGGTCGAAGAAAAGCTGGAGGTGCCAGAAACCTTCCGCGTGCGCGACATCCGCGAAGGGCCCGATGGCGCGATCTGGTTCCTGTCCGTGGGCGATGGCGCGCTTTATCGCCTGACGCCGGAATAATGCGCAAAGGTCCCCGCAAGGCTACAACCGGTCGGGTTGTGTGATTTGGCTTGCCCACAATTTGCCACAAACTGACCGCATCTCCGTCGCACCTCATCGTTACCATTTGGGAAACAATTGAGCCAGGATGCTGAATAGGCCAGGCCATGCCGGACCCGTTTCTGTCTGAGATCAAGTATCTCGGCAACGCAAATGTGGATTTCATTGAAGTCGCTGTCGATGCGGGCACCGATGTCTCTGATCTTGTGGTCACTGTGTATCGCACCAATGGCACGGTACGGTCGACCTCTGACCTGTCGCTTCTGACGCCGACCACGGTGAATGGCTTTGATGTCTATCTAATCGACAACAGCGGACCCACCGCGTTCAACGGGGTCGGGCTCAACCAGGCTGTGGCGCTGTCCGACAGCACCACGGTCTACCAGTTCGTGTCGTTCAGTGATAATCCAAACACCGTCACGGCGACAGCAGGCCCGGCGAACGGGTTGACCTCAACGGAAATCGGACAGGCCGGGTCTGGAAATTCGCTTGAGACGCAGGATCAGGGCGGCTCCTACTTTGAACAAGAAAACCCCGATCCCAACAATATCACCTGTTTCGTGAACGGCACGCGGATTGAGACGGAAAACGGGCCCGTGGCGGTTGAAGACCTGACCCCGGGCACGCTTGTGCGCACGCTGGAAGGGCGTTTTGCCCCGCTGCGCATGGTGCTTAGCCGTCGTGTCACGCAAGGCGAGATGGTCGCGAATGAAGCGCTGCGCCCGGTGCGGATCAGCGCCGGGTCTTTGGGCCAGGGCATCCCGCAGCGCGATGTGCTGGTGTCACGCCAGCATCGCATGCTGGTGGCGTCTGCGATCACGCAACGGATGTTCGGGCGGGCCCGGGCTTTGATCGCCGCCATCCGTCTGACGGAACTGCCAGGCGTTTATGTCGACACGCCTGAGCAGGACATTGAATATGTCCACCTTCTTTTCGACGATCATGAGGTCATCTTTGCCGATGGCGCCCCGTCTGAGAGTTTCTTTCTTGGGGAGGTCGCCTTGCGCACTTTGCCCTCAGCCAGTCGTCGGGAAATCACTTTGATTTTCCCCGATCTCACGCTGCCGATGCGCGTGGAACAATCCAAACATCTGATCCCCAAGCGGCGCCATCAGGCCAAGCTCGTCGCGCGGCATGTGAAAAACCACAAAACGCTAGTCGCGGCGCTCTGACCAAAGCGGTAAAAGCTGTGGGCGCGCCATCAGATTGACGCGCCCGAAATTTTTTCAGTATCAGGCCGCTTCCGCTTCGGACGTGAAACGTTCGTAGAAGCTCTGATCCTTCTCAGCCATCTCCCGCAGAAGCGCGGGGGCGGCGAAGCGCGGGCCATAGGTTTCGGCCAAGTGGTCACACCGCTCAACCGCATAGGCCGCGCCGATCATGTCCAGCCAAGAGAACGGACCACCCGACCACGGCGCAAAGCCCCAGGCCAGGATCGCGCCCACATCGCCTTCGCGGATGTCTTCCAGCACGCCTTCTTCCAACGCGCGCACCGCTTCCAGCACTTGGGCAAACATCAGACGATGCTGCACGGTGATCAGGTCCGGCTGCTCTTCTGCGCGCGGGTACTGGTCTGCAAGACCCGTCCAATAGCCCTGCCGCTTGCCCTTTTCGTCATAGTCAAAGAACCCGGCACCCGATTTGCGGCCCAGACGTCCCAGCCCTTCCATCCAGAAGATCAGGTCATCGGCACTGTTTTCGGGATAGGCATCGCCCATCGCCTCACGCGTAGCGCGCGCGATCTTGGCCCCCAGATCAATAGAGGTTTCATCGACCAGCTGCACGGGCCCAACGGGGAAGCCCAGCTGACGCGCCGCATTGTCAATGAGCGCAGGTTCCACCCCTTCGGTGATCATGCGGCCACCTTCGTTGATGTAGGGAATGATGCAGCGATTGGCATAGAAGAAGCGCGCATCATTGACCACGATGGGCGTCTTCTTGATCTGCCGCACGTAATCCAGCGCCTTGGCCACCGCACGGTCACCCGTTTCCTTGCCCTTGATGATCTCCACGAGGAACATCTTCTCCACGGGGGAAAAGAAGTGGATGCCGATGAATTGCTCCGGCTTGTTTGATGCCTTGGCCAGTTCCGTGATCGGCAGTGTGGAGGTGTTGGTGGCGAAGATACAATCGGCGCCCACATGCTTGAGTACGTTTTTCGTGACCTCCGCCTTCACGCCCACGTCTTCGAACACCGCTTCGATGATCAGATCCGCACCAGCAAGCGCCGCGTAATCTGTGGTGGCGTTGATCCGGTCCAGCATGGCGGTCTTCTTCTCTTCCGTGACCTTGCCGCGCTTCATGCCTTTGTCGAGATACTCCTCAACATAAGCCTTGCCCTTATCGGCGGCCTCTTGCTTCTGATCAATCAGCACCACGTCCATGCCCGCTTGTGCCGACACCAGCGCGATCCCAGCGCCCATCATGCCCGCGCCCATGACGCCAACCTTTTGCACCTTCTGGTCCGGCACATCAGGACGGGAGGCACCTTTTTCCAACGCTTCCTTGTTGATGAAGAGCGACCGTATCATTGCGCTTGAGGACGGGTTCATCAGGATGTTGGTGAACCAGCGCGCCTCGATCTTGATGGCCGTGTCAAATGGCACCAGCGCGCCTTCATAGACCGCACTCAGCAGCGCCTTGGCCGCCGGGAACGCGCCTTGGGTTTTGCCATTCACCATGGCGGAGGCCCCCACGAAGGTCATGAACCCCGCCGGGTGATACGGTGCGCCGCCGGGCATTTTATGGCCCTTCTCATCCCAGGGCTTGACGATGGAGGGTTCCGATAGAACCCAGGCCTTGGCAGACTCCATCAGCTCATCCGCCGGGACCACCTCATCAATCACACCAAGGCTTTTGGCCTTCTTTGGCTCATTCAGCTTGCCTTCCAAGAGCAGCGGCGAGGCCCCCATCGCACCCAGCTTGCGCGAGAGCCGCGTGGTGCCGCCCGCGCCGGGGAAAATGCCGACCATGATCTCCGGCAGGCCGATCTTGGCCTTCGGGTTGTCAGCGGCGAAAATGCGGTGGCACGCCAGCGGGATTTCCAGACCAAT
>CAYMEC010000017.1:0-4298 GCA_964389425.1 uncultured Roseovarius sp. | reverse complement strand
GCGTCATCGGCCAACGCGTCATCGACAAGGCTTTCCAGCAGTGGCCAGGCTTCCATCGTCATGACATTCATCGACTTGCCCGCGGTGTCCCAGGTAATCACGGCGACGCCATCGGCGCCTTTTTCCATTGTGAAATCAGCCATTTGTTCTCTCCTTGGTCCGGGCGCGTCAGACGCGTTCAATGATTGTGGCCGCGCCCATGCCGGAGGCGACGCAAAGCGTGGCAAGACCCACTTCCTTGTCAGAGCGTTCCAGTTCATCCATCAGGGTGCCGATGATCATGGCACCCGTGGCCCCCAGCGGGTGGCCCATGGCGATGGACCCGCCGTTGACGTTCACCAGTGCGGGGTCGACATCGAAGGCCTGCTGGAAGCGCAGCACGACGGAGGCAAAGGCCTCATTGACCTCGAAAAGATCAATGTCGGAAATCCTCATGCCACTGTCGGCCAGCGCCTTTTCCGTGGCAGGCACTGGACCGGTCAGCATGATCGTCGGATCCGTGCCGATCTTGGTGGTCTGGCGCACGCGCGCGCGGGGCTTCAACCCGTATTTTTGGCCAAATTCCTTGGACCCCACCAGCACACCGGCAGAGCCATCCACGATGCCAGAGCTGTTGCCCGCATGGTGGATATGCTCAATGCGTTCCAGATGCGGGTATTTGATCTTCGCCACGGCATCAAAGCCCGGCATGACCTCACCCATATCCTTGAAGGACGCTTTCAGCGCGCCCAGCGATTGCATATCGGTGCCCGGGCGCATGTATTCATCGCGGTCCAGGATGGTGAGGCCGTTCTGGTCCTTCACCGTGATGATGGAGCCGTTGAAGCGGTCCTCTTCCCACGCGGCGGCGGCGCGCTTCTGGCTTTCCACGGCCAGCGCATCGGCCTCATCGCGGGAAAAACCGTACTCGGTCGCGATGATATCGGCCGATATGCCTTGGGGCACGAAGTAGGTCTTCATGGCAATACTAGGGTCCACGGCAATCGCCGCGCCATCGCTGCCCATGGCCACGCGGCTCATCATCTCCACGCCGCCCGCGATATAGGCCTCACCCGCGCCACCCTTGACCTGGTTGGCGGCGAGGTTCACAGCCTCCATTCCGCTTGCGCAGAAGCGGTTGATCGACAGACCCGGGATGCGCTCATCCAGATCGGACGCCAACACGGAGGTCCGCGCAAGGCATCCGCCCTGTTCCATGACCTGCGTGGCATTGCCCCAGATCACGTCTTCTACTGCATGACCATCCAGGCCATTGCGCTCTTTCAACGCGTTTAGCACGCGCGCCGACAGGCCCGCTGCAGTCACTTCATGCAAGGAACCATCCTTGCGGCCCTTACCGCGCGGCGTGCGTACGGCGTCATAGATATAGGCGTCAGACATGATGGGTCTCCTTCTTTAGGCGCGGTCAGCCGGGCTGCCGGGCATCAGATCATAGGGATGTTTCCAGCCGGGAAGGGCAGAGATGTTTCCCAGCCAACGGTCAATATTTGGCCAATCCGCTCGGTCAAAACCGAACGGCTCGGGATAGTAGAGATAGGCGCAGCAGCTGATATCAGCGTGGGTGATCGCGTCCCCCACGATCCAGTCGCGTCCCTCAAGATGCGCGTCCAGCACTTGATACGCCGCTTTCAAGCGGCCTTGGGAGAAGGCGATCACTTCTGCCGGGCGCTTGGCCTCTGGCAGGAAGTTCATCAGGAATCGTGTCATACCGGCCTGGCTCGACAGCTTGTGGTTATCCCACAACACCCAGCGCAAAACTTCGTAGCGCTCGCCGTCATTGGTGCCGCCAAACTTGCCGGTCTTGTCGGTGACGTAGGTTTGGATCACGCCGGATTGAGACAGCCTAACGTCCCCGTCCACCAGAACCGGCGCTTCGCCCATTTCATTGATCTCGGCACGATAGGCATCGCTGCGTGTCTCGCCGCCGAAGAAATCTACCTTGACCGGTTCCCAATCGAGACCGGACAATTCCAGCGCCAGCGCGGCCTTGTACGCATTTCCGCTTTCTCCAAAACAGTAGAGTTTCACGGTCATTGCTGCCCTCCCGTTCGTCTTCTTTTTGGCCTGAAATACTCCCGTCGGAGGCACATGATCTCTTTGCCCCGACGATCCGTCATCAGTTCGATTTTCCCGGTTGAAACGACCGCGAAATCAGTTCTTTCATGATCTCATTGGTCCCGCCATAGATTCGCTGCACCCGCGCGTCGGCCCACATTTGCGCGATGTCATATTCCGCCATGTAGCCATAGCCGCCATGCATCTGGACGCATTCATCCAGCACCTCGAATTGCGTATCGGTGATCCAGTATTTGGCCATCGCGGCCTTCTCGACCGTCAATTCCCCGCGCAGATGTTCCGCGATGCATTCGTCCAGAAACGCGCGGGAAACTTTCGTCTTGGTCTGGCATTCAGCCAGTTTGAAGCGCAGGTTCTGGAATTGCAGCAGGTTGTCGCCAAAGGCCTGGCGTTCCTGCGCGTATTGAATGGTGCGTTCAACCCCGCCTTCCATCGCGCCTTGCGCACAGCAGGCGATGATCAGGCGTTCCTGAGGCAGCTGTTCCATCATCTGATAAAAGCCGCGCCCCTCTTCGCCGCCCAGAATGTTTTCTGGCGGAACTTCCACGTTGTCGAAGAAAAGCTCTGACGTATCGTTGGCTTTCATCCCGTTCTTTTCGAGGTTGCGCCCGCGGGAAAACCCCTCTGCGCCATCGGTTTCCACCACGAACATGGAAATTCCGCGCGCGCCCTGCTTGGGATCGGTCTTGGCTGCGACGACGATCAGGTTGGCATGTTGACCATTCGTGATGAAGGTCTTCTGCCCGCTCAGTCGATAGGCGTTTCCATCGCGCACGGCTTTTGTCTTCATGCCCTGCAAGTCGGACCCTGCGGCGGGTTCGGTCATGGCCAAAGCGCCGACCAACTCACCCGACACCATCTTGGGCAGCCAGCGTTTCTTCTGATCTTCTGACCCATAGGCCAGAAGGTAATGGGCCACGATGCCGGAATGGATCGGATGACCCCAACTGGCCAGATTGGCGCGGTTGTGTTCCATCAGGATCACGGCCTCATGGCCGAAATCGCCACCCGCGCCGCCGTATTCTTCCGGGATGGACGGGCAGAGGAGGCCCAACTCGCCTGCCTGTTGCCACGTTTCGCGATCCATCATGCCCTGCTTGTTCCAGCGCTCGAAATGGGGGGACCACTCATCGGTGATGAAGCGGGCGGTCATATCGCCCAACATCTGATGTTCTTCCGTCATCCAAACCGACATGCGTGGTCCTCCCGTCATGCGCGCTTAAAACAGCGCCTCTTCCAGCTCCATCACAGGCTCCGCCCCGCTTTCAATCCGCGCCAGATGCATCGCCGTGGCGGGAAGGCGGCGGGACATGTAGTAGCGGCCTGTTTTCAGCTTGGCCTTGTAGAAATCCTCGTCCGAGGTGCCAGCATCCAGTGCAGCGTGAGCGGCTTTCGCCATCCGTGCCCACATCAGGCCGAGGCAGACATGACCGAAGAGATGCATGAAGTCATAAGATCCCGACAGCGCCGCATTGGGATTCTTCATACCGTTCTGCATGAAGAACATGCCCGCCGCTTGCAGGTCCTTAGAGGCCGCTTTCAGCGGGGTCAGGTAATCCTTCTCCAGCGCCTCATTGCCTTCGTTTTCCTTGATGAAGGTTTTGACCACATCAAAGAAGGCCATCATGTACTTGCCACCACCGGCGGTCAGTTTGCGGCCCACAAGGTCCAGCGCCTGCACGCCGTTGGCGCCTTCATAGATCTGCGCGATGCGGGCGTCGCGGACAAACTGCGACATGCCCCATTCCTCGATGAAGCCGTGGCCGCCATAGACCTGCTGGGCCTTTACCGTCATGTCGAAGCCTTCATCGGTCAGGAAACCCTTGATGACAGGTGTCAGCAAGCTGACCAGACCTTCGGCATCCGCGTCGCCAGACCGGTGCGACTTGTCGATCATTTCGGAGCCCCAGAGCAACAGCGCACGGCCGCCTTCCACGAAACTCTTCTGGTCCAGCAGCGCGCGGCGCACATCGGGGTGCACGATCAGCGGATCGGCGGGCCCATCAGGGTTCTTGTCACCGGTCACATCGCGGCCCTGAAGACGGTCCTTGGCGTAGATCAGTGCGTTCTGATAGGCCGCTTCGGCCTGTGCCACACCTTGCATGCCGACGCCCAGACGGGCCTCGTTCATCATGGTGAACATGGCGCGCATGCCCTTGTGTTCCTCACCCAGCAGATACCCGGTCGCCTCGTCATAGTTCATGACCCAGGTGGAGCTGCCA
>CAYMEC010000016.1:0-52414 GCA_964389425.1 uncultured Roseovarius sp. | reverse complement strand
GTCATCACCATGAACACCGCGCCCAACGCCAGCATTTCGGCCGTGGCAGTGGCCGGGTTGCCCGACAGGAAGGGCGGGAGCAGCGCCAGAAAGAAAATGGACAGTTTCGGGTTCAGGATGTTGATCAGCATGCCCCGGCGCATGATCACGACCGGGCGTTCGCGGGCCTTGTCTGGTTCCACCGACAGCGCACCGCCTGCCCGAAGGCTTTGCCATGCAAGGTACAGAAGATAGGCCACGCCCGCGAATTTCACGACCTGAAAAAGCAGGGCGGAGGCATGCAGGATCGCGGCCAACCCGAACGTGGCGGCCAGAAGGTGCGGCACGATCCCGGCGGTGCATCCCAATGCGGCAAAAACGGAGGCGCGGTGGCCTTGTCCCAAGGCAATGGCGAGCGTGTAGATCACACCGGTGCCCGGCGCGATGACCACGACAAAGGCGGTGATCAGGAATTGCAGGCTCATCTTTGCCCCCGGCCCGTGGAAGACGTGTTCAAGTCACTGGCGACGCTGCGCAAAGCAACTGCCGCACGTAACTGTAACGCCTTCGGGCCGGGCGTCTAGGGGGCGTTGGACAGATCGGGCCACGGGCGCCGCCCTCTCATTGACGTATGTATCGTCGCGGTTCCGGGGCAGAGCCGCCGCAGAACGGGTCTAGTCGGCCAGAACTTCGTCGCGGCCCATCGGGTTGCCTTCACGCGGGGGGCGGCCAATGACGTCCTTGAGGTCTTCAAGCTCGATGAAATTGTCGGCCTGACGGCGCAATTCATCGGAAATCATCGGCGGTTGACTGCGAATGGTGGACACCACGGAAACGCGCACGCCCTGACGTTGCAGGCTTTCCACCAGCGGGCGGAAATCGCCATCGCCGGAAAAGAGCACGATGTGATCAACCCGCGGGGCCAGTTCCATGGCATCGACAGCCAGTTCGATGTCCATGTTGCCCTTGACCTTCCGGCGGCCCTGACTGTCGGTGTATTCCTTGGCGGGCTTCGTCACCATGGAGAAACCGTTGTAGTTCAACCAATCGACCAGCGGCCGGATGGGTGAATATTCGTCATTTTCCAAAAGCGCTGTGTAGTAGAAGGCACGCAGAAGTTTACCGCGACGCATGAATTCCGACCGCAGCAGCTTGTAGTCAATATCAAAGCCCAGAGACTTCGCAGCCGCATAAAGATTCGAGCCATCAATGAACAGCGCCAGCCGTTCGTCCTTGTAAAACATACGGACATCCTTTTCAAAGCAGACCAGCCGTGTTGGAGTAACCCAATGTAATGCTAAGGCTGGAATTGGGGCGCGGTACTACGCTGTGACGCGCGTAATCGCAATAGTTTCCCATACGTCAAATCAACGGTTTCGACGTTAGCGCAAAAGGGTCGCAAAGCCAATGAAACAAGTCGTTTTGGTCGCTCTTGGCGCTAACCTGCCATCTCACGCCGGACCGCCTGAGCGAACTCTGGCCGAGTCTGTGAAAAAGTTTTCTGAATATGGTTTCGAAGATGTCAAAACCAGTCGGCTGTTTCACACCCCGTGTTTTCCGCCTGGGGCAGGGCCGGATTACGTGAATGCGGCGGCCATAGCATCTATTGAGGCGGGCTCGGATGTGATCCTGTCCCATCTGCACGCGATCGAGGCGGAGTTTGGCCGCGAACGGCAGCAACGGTGGGGTCAGCGCAGCCTCGATCTTGACCTGATCGCGATGGGCGACGCCGTGTGTCCTGATCTCGAAACCTATCAGGTATGGCGCGATCTGCCGCCCGAGGCGCAGCGGCAAGACATTCCGGATCACCTCATACTGCCCCATCCACGCTTGCAGGATCGCGCCTTCGTGTTGGTGCCGCTGATGGACGTGGCTCCCGATTGGGTGCATCCCGTCTTGGGGCTGAGCGTGCGGGAGATGGCGGCGCAACTGGACCCTGCATCCATAGAAGAGGTCGTCGCCCTCTAGCACCCGGCGAAGGCGCTCCGTTCCGGCGGTGGAGGGCGGAAAATTGTCAGGCGAACACCCGCGATTCCGCCCATTATCCGCTTGTGTTTCTTACATCACCGCCCTAAGTACGGGGCTTCAACCCTGAATTTCCGCAATCGGAGGTCTCATGGCCCGCGTTACAACTGAAGACTGCGTTGACAAAGTTCCGAACCGGTTTGATCTGGTCATGCTTGCCGCCCACCGTGCGCGTGAGATTTCCTCAGGCTCTGCCATCACCGTGGATCGTGACAATGACAAGAACCCTGTTGTCGCGCTTCGGGAAATCGCGGATGAAACGCAATCAGCCGATGAATTGCGCGAACGCCTGATCGAATCCAACCAGACCCAGATCGAAGTGGATGAGCCGGAAGATGATTCCATGGCGCTTCTGATGGGGGGTGAACCGGACAAGCCCGCTGATGACGATATGCCCGAAGAAGATCTTCTGCGGGCCCTGATGGAGGCGCAGGGCGAGGGCTGATTTTGATCGCCTAACGCCCCGCTTGGGGGTGCGGACATGACCATCGCAACCCAAGATTTTGCCGCGACCGACCTTCTTGAGTTGGTCCGGCACTACAACCCCAAGACGGACGCAGCCAAGATTGCCGCCGCCTTCGAGTTTGGCGCTGAAATGCATGATGGCCAGATGCGGCAATCGGGAGAGCCGTATTTCACCCATCCCGTCGCCGTGGCCGCGATCCTTGCGGAACAGCGTCTGGATGATGCCACGCTGATCACGGCGCTTCTGCATGACACAATTGAAGACACCCGTGCGTCTTACGCCTTGGTCGAAGAAAAGTTCGGGCGCGAGATCGCTGATCTTGTGGATGGCGTGACAAAGCTGACCAACTTGCAGCTCTCTTCCACCGAAACACAGCAGGCGGAAAACTTCCGCAAGCTCTTCATGGCCATATCCAAGGATATGCGCGTCATTCTCGTGAAGCTGGCTGACCGGCTGCACAACATGCGCACCATCAAGCATATGAAGCCCGAAAAGCAGTTGAAAAAAGCGCGCGAGACGATGGATATCTTCGCGCCGCTTGCGGGCCGCATGGGGATGCAATGGATGCGCGAAGAGCTGGAGGATCTGGCCTTTCGCGTGATCAACCCCGATGCCCGCAACTCCATCATGCGCCGCTTTATCACGTTGCAGCGCGAAACCGGGGACGTGATCGAACGCATCACCCACGACATGCGCCAAGAGCTGGAAAAAGCGGGCATTCAGGCCGAGGTCTTTGGCCGGGCCAAGAAACCTCATTCGATCTGGCGCAAGATGCAGGCCAAGGAGATCGGCTTTTCGCGCCTCTCCGACATCTACGGCTTCCGCATCATCACGGAAACCGAAGACGATTGCTACCGAATCCTTGGCACGATCCACCAACGCTGGCGGGCTGTGCCGGGCCGGTTCAAGGATTACATCAGTCAGCCAAAGTCGAACGGCTACCGGTCGATCCACACCACCGTCTCGGGCCGCAACGGCCGACGGGTAGAGGTGCAGATCAGAACGCGCCAGATGCATGATGTGGCCGAAACCGGTGTTGCGGCGCATTGGTCCTATCGCGATGGGGTGCGCTCCGAAAACCCGTTTGCCGTCGATCCCACCACCTGGATTTCCAGTCTGAACGAACAGTTCGAAGCCAATGAGGATCACGACGAATTCCTCGAGGCCGTGAAGCTGGAGATGTATCAGGACAAGGTGTTCTGCTTCACGCCCAAGGGCGATGTGGTGAAGCTGCCCCGCGGGGCAACCCCGATTGATTTCGCCTACGCCATTCACACTCGCATCGGACATGCCTGCGTCGGCGCCAAGATCGACAACATGCGCGTGCCCCTTTGGACGCGGATCAAGAATGGGCAATCGGTGGATGTGATAACCGCCGATGGTCAGACACCGCAGGCCACCTGGCTCGATATTGCCACCACCGGTCGCGCACGCGCCGCCATCCGCAAGGCGCTGCGGGAACTGGATCGCGACCGTTATATCAAGCTGGGCCGGGAACTGGCGCGGTCGGCCTTTGACAATGTGCGCAAACGGGCGACCGACAAGGCGCTGGCCACGGCGGCCAAGACGCTCAGGCTGGAAGATGCCGACGAGTTGCTGGCCCGGCTGGGCAGCGCCGAGCTGACTGCGCAAGAGGTGCTGAACGCCGTCTATCCCGATGTGGCCAGAAAGCCTGGCACCGTGGTGCGCCACGACCGTGCCGTCATCGGCCTTGGCCGCAACCAGAATTTCACCCGTGCGCGGTGCTGTCAGCCCATTCCCGGCGAACGCATCGTTGGCATCACCTATCGCGGCAAGGGTGTATTGGTGCACGCGATCGATTGCGAAGAACTGTCCCAATTCGATGACCAACCGGACCGCTGGCTCGATCTGCATTGGCACGCAGGCGAACACCCGGCGGAATATGACGTTACGATCGAAGTCACCATCGGCAATGACGCAGGCGTCTTAGGGCGAATTTGCACATTGATCGGAGAGCAGAAGGCCAATATCTCCAACCTGACGTTTCTGGATCGAAAGCCGGATTTCTTCCGTTTGCTCATTGACGTGGATGTGCGGGATGCGGGGCACCTGCACCGGATCATCTCTGCGCTTGACGCCGAGAGCAATGTTGCCACGGTCGCGCGCCATCGCGACCCCGGAAGAGCGGCAGAGGATGCAGAGCGTTTGGTAAGGTAGGAGACAGCCGGGTTTGGTTTTCAAGCGTCGCGAAAAACTCACTAATGCTCGCAAGGTGCTGGAATTTCTCTGGCCCAAAAGCGGATATGCGCGGGCGTTCAACTACGTCAAACTGCGGGTGCGCCGGATCCCTGATCAACCTCACCGGATCGCGCGCGGCATTTTCGCGGGCGTGTTCGTGACCTTCTCCCCGTTTTTCGGGCTGCATTTCTTTCTCGCCGCGGCACTGGCCAAGGTCATGCGGGGCAACATCATCGCGTCCCTGTTTGCCACCTTCGTCGGCAACCCCCTGACCTTCTTCTTCATCGCGGCCTCGTCGCTGCAAACCGGCAACCTGCTGCTGGGCCGGTTTGGGGGATGGGGGGATGATGCCGAGGTCCACCGGTCGGTCGGGGGAAAGTTCGTGGATGCCTGGGGCGACCTGAAACACAACTTCATGGCTATCTTCACCGATGAGACGGCGGATTGGCACAATCTCTACATTTTTTACGACGAGGTGTTCTTTCCCTACATGATCGGCGGTCTGGTGACCGGATCCATCGCCGGGGTTGTCTTTTACTATCTCAGCCTGCCGGTCATTCAGGCCTATCAGAACCGCCGCAAGGGCCGGTTGAAGGAAAAACTGCTGGCTCTGAAGGAAAAAGCTGCGGCAAAGGCTGACGGCAAGACGCCGCAGGACTAGTTTATCGGCGTATCTGTTCAGGAGGGCGCAAAGATGTCTGTCAACGATCTACGGCTTGGCGTGAATATCGATCACGTGGCGACCGTGCGGAATGCACGTGGCGGGGCGTACCCGGACCCCGTTCGTGCCGCCAAAATTGCGGAAGACGCGGGCGCTGACGGCATCACCGCCCATCTGCGTGAAGACCGCCGCCACATCTCCGATGACGATATCGAACGCCTGATGGAGCATTTGACCCTGCCGCTCAATTTCGAAATGGCCGCAACGGACGAGATGCAGAAGATCGCGTTGCGCCACAAACCCCACGCCGTTTGCATCGTGCCCGAAAAGCGCGAGGAGCGGACCACCGAAGGCGGGCTGGAAGTCGCGCGTGAGGAAAACCGCCTTGCCCATTACATCGCGCCCTTGCGCGAAGTGGGTTGCCGGGTATCCATCTTCATCGCCGCTGACCGGCGTCAGATCGAGGCCGCAAGCCGCATCGGCGCGGAGGTGATCGAACTGCACACCGGTGCCTATTGCGATGCCCATTCCGAGGGTGATTTCGAAACTCGCGACCGCGAATTGCAGGCCCTGCGCGAAATGGCGGCCTACGGGGCGTCCTTGGGCCTTGAGGTGCATGCGGGCCACGGCCTCACCTTCGACACCGTCGCGCCCATCGCTGCTTTCCCGGAGGTCAAAGAGCTCAACATCGGCCACTTCCTGATCGGTGAATCGATCTTCCTCGGGCTGGGCGAGGCCATAAAGGAAATGCGCCGCCTGATGGATGATGCGCGCGGTGCGCCCTTGCGGACCGCCGGGTAACCCACGCCTTGGCTGACCCCCTGACCCAAGCCCCCCCGCAGGAAGAGGGCATGTCAGCCCGTGCCATCCTGCTGACCATCGCAGCACTCGTGCTGGGGGCCTGGGCCATCTGGATGCTGGAATCGTCCCGCGCGGGTCTCACCTTTGAGGAACTTCGCGACGGCCCCACGCCGGTCACGCGTATCTCAGATGGCTCAAACGGCCCGCCCATTGTGATTGCCCATGGCTTTGCGGGATCGCGGCAGATGATGCTCAGCTATGCGAGCGCCTTGGCGCAGGGCGGCTACACGATCTACAGCTTTGATTTCGAAGGCCATGGCCGCCATCCCGACCCGATGCGCGGCGATGTCACCGCCATCGAAGGCACCACGGCGCGGCTCGTCAACCAGACCATTGGAATCGTGGATATGGCCTTTGACGGCGAAACGCCTGTCGCGCTTCTGGGCCATTCCATGGCCACCGACGTGCTGGTCCGGGTCGCCCGCCAGAAAGAGGCGGTGGGGCCCGTCGTGTTGCTCTCTGCCTTCTCCGAGGCGATTGATGCCACACAACCGGACGACATGTTGCTCATCACCGGGGCATGGGAAGGCGCATTGGCGGAATTTGCCGAAGACGCCCTGCAAATGGCCGATCCGAATGCGGCCCTTGGCGACACGGTGGAGACGGGCGATCTGCGCCGCAAAGCCATCCTCGCTCCCAATGTCGAACATGTCGCCATCCTCCATTCCCGGGTGGGCCTGACCGAGGCCGAGAACTGGTTGAATGCCTTCTACGATCGCCCGCGCAGCGATCACGTTGCCATCCAAACCGGCTGGCCGCTCATCGCGTTGCTCTTTGCTCTCACCGTGCTTTTCCGCCCCGTGATGCAGATTTATCCGCCCGTCGAACAAAGAACCCCTTGGCTCAACCCCTACGGCTTTGCCATCGTTGCGCTCGTTCCCGCCGTCCTGACGCCGCTCTTGGCCTATCCTTTGGAGATCGAGGTCTTGCCGGTGCTTGTCGCCGATTACCTCGCGCTGCATCTGGCCATTTTCGGCCTTGTCCAACTGGGCCTTCTTCTCTGGCTCAAGGGCCGTCTGGCGCGCCCCGATCTGACCGCGGCGGCGCTTCTGGCGGGCTGGGCCATCCTCATCTTCGGCACGGCGCTTGATCGCTACGGCGCCAATTTCTGGCCTGCCGAGGGTCGCCTCAGCCTGATCGCCGCGCTTTGCCTTGGCGCGATCCCCTTCATGATCGCCGACAGCTATTTCGCCCATGGCGCTCCCTTCTGGCAGCGCATCCTGGGGCGCGTGGCTTTCTTTGCCTCCCTCGGTGCGGCTGTCGCGCTTGATTTCGAAGGGCTTTTTTTCCTGCTGATGATTGCGCCCGTGCTGGTGCTCTTTTACTTCACGTTCGGCGTCATGGGCCGCATCACCGCCAAGATCGCGGGGCCGTCGGCGGCGGGTTTGGGCCTTGGCGTGGCACTCGCTTGGGCGCTGGGCGTCAGTTTCCCGCTATTTGCAGCAGGAGGGTAGGATGATCCTCGGCGTCGGCACCGACCTGGCCAATATCGACCGCATTCAAGCCGTGCTGGACCGCTTCGGCGACCGTTTCCGTAACCGCGTCTTCACCGAGCGCGAACAGGCCAAGGCCGAACGCCGCAAGGACACCGCGGGCACCTATGCCAAACGCTGGGCCGCGAAAGAGGCGTGCTCCAAGGCGTTGGGCACCGGCTTGCGCATGGGCATTTCATGGAAGGACATGGCCGTCAGCAACCTCGACACCGGCCAGCCCGTGATGCATGTTACCGGCTGGGCCGCTGAACGGCTGGCCGAAATGACGCCGCCGGGTCATGAAGCCGTTATTCACGTTACCCTGACAGATGATCATCCTTGGGCGCAGGCTTTCGTGGTCATAGAAGCAAGGCCGAGTGCTTGACACCTTGGACCCATCCCCCCAAGAGGGTGCAACTCAAAAGAAGCGGAGCAGAACATGTCCACTGAGGAGAAATCATCAGGCATCTGGGATACCATCAAGACCGTATTCTGGGCGCTGGTCATCGCGTTGATTTTCCGCACGATCTTTTTCCAACCCTTCTGGATCCCCTCGGGGTCCATGAAAGACACGCTGCTGATTGGCGACTTCCTGTTCGTCAACAAGATGGCCTATGGATACTCCTACGCCTCTTGCCCCAACATCGCGCCGATTGGGATCGACGCGCAGAAAATTTGCGGGTTTCTCGACAACGACAACACGCGTCTTCTGGGCGGGACGCCGGAGCGCGGCGACATCATCGTCTTTCGCCACCCCACCAATGGCAGCGATTTCATCAAACGCCTGATCGGCATGCCGGGTGACAAGGTTCAGGTGCAAAACGGCGTTTTGTCGATCAACGGCACGCCCGTGGGCATCGAAGAGGCAGGCACATTCGTCGAAATCAAGGACGCCCAAGGCCCGCTGCGCAACCTGCCGCGCTGTGAAAACGGGCCTGTCGGCATTGGCGCGTCCTGCGAAAAATCCCGCCTGATCGAAACCCTGCCGGGCGGGCACGCGCACAACATCCTCAACATCGCCGACATGCCGTCCGACAACACGCGGGTCTATAACGTCCCGCCGGGGCACTATTTCTTTATGGGCGACAACCGCGACAATTCCACTGACAGCCGCGTGCCGGATCGCGCTGGTGGCGTGGGGTTCGTGCCGTATGAAAACCTCATCGGCCGTGCGGACCGGGTGATCTTTTCCTCCGCCGGGCGCTCCATGCTCTTTTTCTGGACATGGCGGGGCGACCGTTTCTTCGAGAAGCTCGAATGAAGCTATCGACTGAGCTCAGGGCCTTTGAAACCCGGTTGGGCTATGCGTTCAAGAAGCCCGAAACGCTGGTACGGGCCGTGACGCACGCCTCCATGTCCTCCCCCAACCGCGATGACAATCAACGCCTTGAATTTCTGGGTGACAGGGTACTGGGCCTCGTGATGGCAGAGGCGCTGCTGGATCAGGATCCCTCTGCGCAGGAAGGCCAGTTGGCCCCCCGGTTCAACGCACTCGTTCGCAAGGAAGCCTGCGCCGATGTGGCCCGCGCGATTGATCTGGGCAAGGTGCTGAAGCTCGGCCGGTCCGAGATGCTGTCCGGAGGGAGGCGCAAGCAGGCCCTGCTGGGCGATGCGATGGAAGCCGTGATCGCCGCTGTCTACCGAGATGGCGGTTTTGACGCCGCGCGCGATCTGGTGATCCGCCTGTGGGGGGACCGCGTGGATCAGGTTGCCGACGACGCCCGCGATGCCAAAACGGCGCTACAGGAATGGGCGCAGGCCCGCGGTTTGTCCCCGCCCCAATACGTGGAACTGTCCCGGGACGGGCCGGATCACGCCCCGCAATTCACCATTGAGGCCCGCCTTGAAAGCGGCGAAGGCAGTCAGGCCAAGGCAGGGTCCAAACGTCAGGCCGAACAGGCGGCTGCGGGCGCATTGCTTGCAAAACTAGAGGATCAGTGAGAGGCGCTTCATGACCCAAGACACCCCCACGCGCGCCGGGTTTATTGCCCTGATCGGAGAGCCAAACGCAGGCAAATCCACGCTGCTCAACCGCATGGTAGGCGCGAAAGTGTCCATTGTGACCCACAAGGTCCAGACCACCCGCGCTCGCATTCGCGGCGTGGCGATCGAAGGTGATGCACAGCTGGTCTTCGTCGATACGCCGGGCCTTTTCCGCCCGCGCCGCCGGTTGGATCGTGCCATGGTCGCTGCCGCATGGGGTGGGGCCGCGGACGCCGATATCGTCGTCCTGCTGGTTGAAGCCCATCGCGGCATCACCGACGGCGTGGAACGGATCCTTGAAGAGCTGCCCAAGGCCGCCGGGTCGCGCCCCGTCGCGCTGGCCATCAACAAGATCGACCGCGTGAAATCCGATGCGCTGCTCAGCCTGACCAAGGACCTCAATGACCGCTACGCCTTCGTAGAAACCTTCATGATCTCCGCCGAAAAGGGCCATGGGGTGCAGGACCTGCGCGCATGGCTTGCGGGGTCGCTGCCGGAAGGCCCATGGCTCTACCCCGAAGACCAGATCGCCGATCTTCCCATGCGCATGATCGCTGCTGAAATCACGCGCGAAAAACTGACCCTGCGCTTGCATCAGGAACTGCCTTACCAGTTGACGGTGGAAACCGAAGGCTGGGAAGATCGCAAGGATGGCTCCGCCAAGATCGATCAGATCATCTATGTCGCCCGCGACGGCCACAAAGGCATCTTGCTGGGCAAAAAGGGTGAAACGATCAAGAGCGTGAGCCAGGCCGCGCGCACGGAACTGGAGGAATTCCTCGGCCGTCGCGTGCATCTTTTCCTTCAGGTCAAAGTCCGGCCCAACTGGCTGGAGGAGGCGGAGCGCTATTCCGAAATGGGCCTTGATTTCAAGGATGGGTCCGGGTGACGCGCCTCACGTCAGAGTTCTGGGTTCAGGCCTATCTGGCGCGCCTGCGCATGTCGGGCATTCCTGCTTTCGTGACCAGCCATGGCGACAACACCGCCGGTGCGATTCTGGTGAAACTCAACACGCTAAACGGGCAGGCCCGGCTTTTCCAGCGCGGCTATGACCTGCTCGCAGACAAACGCAGTTGGGATGTTCTCTCAGACGGCGCAGAGGCCGATGTCGACGCCACCATCACCCGCCAGCGCAGTTTTGACCCTGACCTCTGGGTGATCGAGGTGGAAGACCGTGCAGGCCGCCACCTTCTGGATGAACCGGGGCTCAGCGACTGATGGAATGGCGCGACGAGGCAATCCTTCTGCAAAGTCGCCGTCACGGCGAAACTGCCGCCATCATTGATGTCTTCTGCCCCGACCACGGTCGCGCCAGCGGCGTCGTCCGCGGCGGCACTTCGCGCAAACTGGCCCCCATCCTGCAACCCGGCGCGCAGCTGGATGTCACCTGGAAGGCGCGGCTGGAGGATCATCTGGGCACTGTCACCGTGGAGCCGATCCGATCCCGTGCGGCGGCGTCACTCGGCGATCGGCTATCCCTTTCGGGCCTCAATGCCGTGGTATCCTTGCTTCTCTTTTGCCTGCCGGAACGCGAAAAGCATACGCGCCTCTATGACAAAACCCGCGCGCTTCTCGATCTGCTGGGGCAGGCGGAAATCTGGCCGCTGGCCTATCTGCGCTGGGAATTGGCTCTTCTGGATGATCTGGGCTTCGGCCTCGACCTCAGCGAATGCGCAGTGCTGGGGCAGGGCGGGGATGCGTTGACCTATGTCTCCCCCAAGACCGGCCGTGCGGTCTCAAAGGCAGGCGCGGGCGACTGGGCGGACAGGCTCTTGCCGCTGCCCCCAAGCCTGCTCGAACAAGGTCAAGGCGAGGATGCCGATGTGCTGGAGGCGCTGGGCGTCACGGGGTACTTCCTGGCCCAGCGCGTCGCCCCCGAACTGGGTCACAAACCACTGCCGGATGCCCGGGCACGTTTCGTGGAACGGCTGGAACGCCGCGCGCGGGGCTAGTTGTCCGCGTGGAACACCATCTTCCGCCCATCATCATTGCTCAGAAACAGCGTGTCCACGCCCACTTCGGCCAGTGTCATCGCCTGCAATGCCTCGAAAAACGCGGCCTCTGCCTCCAATTCCGGGCAGGCCATGCGCGTCACGGCGATCCCTTCGGCCTTGAACCACGGATATGGCACCGTTTGACTGCCTGAAAACGTGTTGCACGGTGCTTGACCCTGAATGCGGCCCTCTTCGGGAAAAGTCAGCACGGCGCGCGCCTCGAATGCCGTGCCGTCAATCTCCGTCAACACCCATGTCTTGTCGGTCGCGCCGTAGCCGCTCAGCGTTTCATCCCCGCAGGAAAACAGCCCCAGCAGTGCCGTCAGGCCCAACCCGGCGCGCATCATCTGAGCGCCAGCACCAGATCCACAAGAGATCCAATGGCGTCCGATTTGTCGCGGGTTTTGCCCGCCTTCACCATGCCGATCCCCACAGCCGCGCCATACACCATATGCGCCACCTCCGGGTTGCCGATCCCGATATGCTTCAGCACCGTGGTCAGAACATCCATCCGCGCCGCGTCGACGCGCGCGACCACGTTGGCCGCCAGTTTGGTGTTGGTGGACCAGGCCCGTACCGCCGCCTCGCCTTGCAGAACAGGGTTGCCCTTATCCGGGTCGGCCAGCGACCGGGCCAGCGCCTGAAAGCAGGCCACACCGCCGGGTTGTTCTTCCAGAACACGGGAAAGTTCCGCAATTGCAGCCTGTTCCCACAGTTTCAGGATGGCGACGTGAAAATCCTCCACATCCTTGAAATGCCAGTAAAAAGACCCTTTGGTGGTCTTCATGTGACGCGCCATGGGTTCGGCCTTGAGCGCATCCGCGCCCTGTTTGCGCAGCACATCCATGCCTGCGTCCACCCAGACTGACCGAGTCAGCCGCTTATTTTTCTGCGCTTGCATAATGATTCCATACGCCTGCGTTCGCTGGCGTGCAAGGGATCAGGTGAAGCATCGCGTTCTTGCGCGTGGTTTCGCAAGCGAAGAGGCAAGAAACAGGCAATTTCGCTCTCGGTCAGACCGTCATCCCAACGCGCGCCGCCGCTTCAGAGGCTCGGATTTCACCGCCTCCTTCTGCCTTTTCTGCAGAAACCTAATGGCCTTCAAAAACTCCCGATGGCTCGGTGTATGCTCCAGATAATCCATCAGGCGAAACAGATTGATTGGCTGCACGGTGATCAAATGCGCCACGCGCTCCACCGCCTCTTCATGACTATAGTGATCAATAAATTGACACGCCGTTTGCGTGGGCGTCAGCAGGTAGAAATCCTGATCCCGGCGCGGCGTGTATCGCGTGATGTCAAAGGGCGACGCCCCCAACGCATGGGACTTGGGCATCAGACACCGCCGGTCCCCCGCGCGATCCTCCAATACATTGCCAGACACCTGCCGAAACCCGATCTTGCCCAGCTTTTCAAAGGCGTGATTGCGCATCGCGGGCGACAGCATATCGGCATCCGCGCGGTCATAATGCAGATCGTCAAACACCGAAAAGAGCTGCAACCGGTCATCGGCCAGCGTCATGTAATGGCCGAAATTCACACCCGCCGGATCGACGGACGGGGCCGTGTCAGCATCGGCCTTGGCGGAGAAAAAGCGAAACATGGATGGTCCCTTTACTGGACCAACACGGTAGCCCGCGCGCGGTCCGGATCAATCATCGCCCACGGTCAGAGTGACGCGGTCGCCCGCAAACCACGTATGGCCGTACTCTACAGGAACACCCGCGTCATCCAGACTGACTGATACGGTGCGCAACAGTGGTGCGCCTTCGCTGATCTGCAAATGCCGGGCCTGCGTGGCAGAGGCGCGTTTGGCCGTCAGCCGGGTCCAGGCGCGGGTGTAATCGGCAAGCCCGCTGTCTTGCAGTGCCTTGGTGATGGAATTGTAGCGCCTGAGCCCCTCAGGCAACTCGGGAAAACGCGCAGCGGGAAAGATCGTACGCGCCAGCGCCACAGGCTGGTCATCGGCGCGGGAAATGCCTTCATAGACATGCACCATCGAACCCGGATCCAGCGACAGCACTTCGGCCTCGTCCTTTCCGGCCATCCGCGTCTCCAGCGCCAGCACCTCTTTGGTTGGCAAACGCCCTGCCGCCTGAAGGTTCTGGTGAAACCGCACCCGTTTTCCGATGGGGTAGAGCGTAGGTTCCTGCGTCACAAACACTCCGGCGCCACGACGGGCATGGACAGTGCCATCCTCGGCCAGTTGCGCCAGCGCGCGGCGCACCGTGTGCCGATTGACGCCGAACCGCCGGGACAGCGCGGCCTCCGTCGGCAATTTATCCCCTTGCGCGTAGCGGCCTTCGCCGATGTCTCCGCTTAGAGTGCTGTAAATCGCCCGCCAAACCGGGATTTTTTCTGTCTTGCTGGGCATGAAGGGCCTTTTGTCATGGAAATTTCATGTGCGGATGGCTTGTGGAAAACTCAGAATGGCGGTAAATGTTTGTCTAGTTGTATAGTAATGTAGACAAATCCGCAAGGTGTCTAGATGACCCAGACAGACCTGACCAAGACTGAGGCCCGCAAAACCTGGATGAGCCTTCTGGCCAAATCCCCCGCGTGTGAATTGGAGCGGCTTTGGGGGGCCTTTGACGGGGCAGAGCCGCACACTTGGCTGCGCATGCCCGAGGCGGGCGGCGTGATGGTGCGCGGCCGGACCGGGGCCACCGGCGCGCCCTTTAACATGGGCGAAATGACGGTCACGCGATGCTCACTGAAACTGCCCGGTGGGGAGATCGGGCACGGATATGTGCAAGGGCGTGACAAGGCGCATGCCACGCGCGCGGCCCTTGTGGACGCACATATGCAAACGACCAAGGCCCCGGCGCTGCGCCGGGCGGTATTGGACCCGTTGGAAAAAGTTTTGGCCGACGCGAAAGCGACGCGTGCGGCCAAGGCAGCTGCCACCAAAGTTGATTTCTTCACAATGGCAAGAGGAGAAGACTGATGGCAGGTACTACATTGGATGGTGGGTTTCAGAATGCCCCGGTGGAGGCCGCCCGCGCCTTTCGAGCGGCCATGCAGGCGATGGCGCGGCCCGGCCAGATCGAAGCCCTTGACGCGGCCAGCCCGCCGGCCCCTGCATCCAAAGCGGCAGGGTCCTTGCTGCTGACGCTCGCGGATCATGAAACGGGCATTTATCTGGCAGGCGCACATGATTGCGCAACCTTGCGGGATTGGCTGACATTTCACACCGGCGCGCCGCTTGTTGCGCCGGAACAGGCCACCTTCGCGCTCGGCACGTGGGAGGCGCTTTTGCCCTTGTCGGCCTACCCTGCCGGCACGCCGGAATATCCCGACCGGTCCACGACCCTGATCGTCGAAATGGACGACCTGCACGGTGAGGGGGCCTTGCTCAAAGGGCCTGGGATCAAGGATGCGGCCCGTCTCAACCTGCCAGATGCCAAGATGATGCAGGCCAACACGCAGCATTTCCCGTTGGGTCTCGATTTCTTCCTGACCTGCGGGTCGCGTGTTGCGGCCTTGCCGCGCTCAACACAGGTGGAGGCGCGATAAATGTATGTGGCGGTGAAAGGCGGCGAGCGCGCGATCGACAATGCCCATGCGTGGCTTGCCGAAGAACGGCGCGGGGATGAGGGCGTGGCCGAACTGTCCCTTGACCAGATCCGCGAACAGCTCGCGCTGTCCGTGGCCCGTGTCATGGCCGAAGGGTCGCTTTATGATCCTGATCTCGCGGCCTTGGCGATCAAGCAATCGCGCGGTGACCTGATAGAGGCGATCTTCCTCATTCGTGCGTATCGCACCACATTGCCCCGCTTTGGGGCCTCGCGCCCGATCAACACCGGCAAAATGGCCTGCGACCGGCGTATCTCCGCCACGTTCAAGGACGCGCCAGGCGGGCAGGTTCTGGGCCCCACGTTTGATTACACGCACCGTTTGCTTGATTTCAAACTGGCCGCTGACGGGGAATGCCCTGCCGCCCCGGAAAAGGAAGCGGCAGGTCAGGACGTGCCTCATATCACCGAATTCCTCAATCAAGAGGGGCTAATCCAATCCGAGACGCGCAGCGACGAGGTGCCCCCCGATCTGACGCGCGAACCTATGGAATTGCCTGCCAACCGGGCGTTGCGCCTTCAGGCGCTGACCCGAGGTGACGAAGGCTTCGTTCTGGGCATGGCGTACTCCACGCAGCGCGGCTACGGGCGCACCCATGCGTTTGTGGGTGAGTTGCGCATCGGGGCTGTGGCGGTGGAAATGGACATCCCGGAACTGGGCTTTGCGATTGAGATCGGAGAGATCACCGTGACCGAATGCGAAACCGTGAACCAGTTTCAGGGCTCCAAGACCGAGCCTCCCCAGTTCACCCGTGGCTATGGCCTCGTCTTCGGCCAGTCAGAACGCAAATCCATCTCCATGTCGCTGGTGGATCGCGCCCTCCGCTGGCAGGAACTGGGCGAAGAAAACACCGGCGCGCCTGCTCAGGACGAAGAATTCGTTCTTATGCATTCCGACAACATTCAGGCCACCGGTTTTCTCGAACACATCAAACTGCCTCACTACGTGGATTTCCAATCCGAACTCGAACTGGTCCGCAAAATGAGAGCGGAGGCCACCGGTCAACCCGGGGCCCCCGCCCGTCACGCCACCCAAGAGGCGGCGCAATGATGGATTTTACGAAATCACTTCAGCGTGTCTTCCTCGGCCTTGAAGCCATTGGACATCGTGCCGGGGAACATATCCTTCAGCATTTTGCCGGCCAAAAGGGCGCCGAACAATACCAGAAGCGAAACGCAGATCGCAGTCGTAGACATAACCAGTTTTCCCTCGTTTGGTACTCCATACGGCGTCCTGTTTATGGATGCTTTGAGGCGAGAGCGTGGCAGAAAGCGTGCAATTCATGACAATTCAGCCCGACATCGCCACCGACTACAATTTCGCCTATCTCGATGAGCAGACCAAACGCATGATCCGCCGCGCCATCCTGAAGGGTTTGGCCATTCCGGGTTATCAGGTGCCGTTTGCCAGCCGTGAAATGCCCATGCCCTACGGGTGGGGCACCGGCGGCGTGCAGGTCAGTGCCGCCACCTTGGTGCCGGAAGATCGGCTGAAGGTCATCGACCAAGGCGCGGATGACACCACCAACGCTGTCTCTATCCGCAAATTCTTTGAAAAAACCGCAGGTGTCGCAACGACGGAGGAAACATCTCAGGCCACCGTCATCCAAACCCGCCACCGCATTCCCGAAGAGCCGCTCACCGAGGATCAGATCCTTGTCTATCAGGTGCCCATCCCCGAACCCCTGCGCTTTCTGGAACCGCGTGAGACAGAGACGCGCAAGATGCACAGCCTTGAAGAATACGGGCTCATGCATGTGAAACTCTATGAGGACGTGGCCCAGCACGGCACTATCGCCACCTCCTATGCCTACCCGGTGAAGGTGGAAGGCCGCTACGTGATGGACCCGTCGCCCATCCCCAAATTCGACAACCCGAAAATGACCATGGACGCGATCCAGCTCTTTGGCGCGGGCCGAGAACAGCGCATCTATGCCCTGCCGCCGCACACCGAAGTGGTCAGCCTCGATTTCGAAGATCACCCCTTTGACCCCTCCAAAGCCGATCACCCCTGCCATATCTGCGGGGCCGAAGATGCCTATCTGGACGAGGTAATCATTGACGACGACGGTGGACGCATCTTTGTCTGTTCCGACACGGATTACTGTCGGTCACGGGTGGATGCGCAGAATGAAGACAACTGACATGGTGTATTTGCACGGGGCAGGCCTGAATGCTGAGATCTGGGGCGATGTGCCGGGCCAGGCGATCAACCTGCCGGGTCATGGCGGGCGACCGCGCGCGCGGCGGGCCACCGCCGAGCAATTTGCCGAAGAAATCCTGCCCGACATCCCGCAAGGCGCGGTTCTGGTTGGCTTTTCGCTGGGCGGCATGGTGGCCCTGGCCTTCGCCAACCGCTACCCCGATCATCTGCGCGGGCTGGTTCTGGTGGATACGCCCTTGCGCGCCCCTTTGAAAATCATCTCGTGGTACACGCCCTTCGTGGCCCCCATCGTGACCCGCGTGCCGGGGATGGGCACCATCGCCAAGGTCGTCGGCAGCCGCATCGACAACCCGGAAGGACAGGCGCGGTTTCGCAAAACCCTGCGCCACGGGAACCCGTCGGGCCTGTCTGACGCCTTGATCGTCGCGGGGCGGTTCAATGGCGCCTCGGCGCTTGAACAGCTCAAGGTCCCCTTGCAGGTCCAAGTGGGTGCACGCAGCCTGCTGACCGGAGAGACCTATCGCGCGCTCGTGCGCAAGGCCTGCCCGCACGCCGAGATCGTCGAACTCGACACCGGCCACCACATCCCGTCTGACGATCCCGAGGCGATGAACCGGGAAATCCTGCGATTCGCGAAAGGTTTGCCATGACCCCGCTTCTCTCTGTCCGCAACGTGACCAAAACCTACGGGCCGCGCATCGGGTGTGCGGATGTGGGGTTTGACCTCTATCCCGGCGAGGTCATGGGCATTGTCGGCGAAAGCGGGTCAGGCAAGTCCACGCTGCTCAATTGTCTGGCCGGGCATCTGGAACCCGACACCGGCGAGGTGCTGTTTGACACGCGCGATGCAGGCCTGCGCGATACACGAACCATGTCGGAACCCGAACGTCGCATGCTCAGCCGGACCGATTGGGCCTTCGTGCACCAACATGCCCGCGACGGGCTGCGCATGGGCGTGAGCGCGGGTGGCAACGTGGGCGAACGCCTGATGGCGGTGGGCGCGCGACACTATGGCGATATCCGGTCTGCGGCGGTCGATTGGCTGGGCCGGGTGGAAATATCCGAGGACCGGATCGATGACCGTCCAAGCGCCTTTTCAGGCGGCATGCAGCAACGCCTGCAAATTGCACGCAATCTGGTCACCGGGCCGCGACTTGTTTTCATGGATGAACCCACGGGCGGTCTGGACGTCAGCGTGCAGGCGCGGCTTCTCGATCTGTTGCGCGGGCTTGTGCGCGAAATGGGGCTGTCGGCCATCATCGTCACCCATGATCTGGCCGTGGTGCGCCTGCTGGCGGACCGGCTGATGGTGATGAAGGACGGGCGCGTGGTGGAAACCGGGCTCACCGATCAGGTGCTGGATGATCCCCAGCACGGGTACACGCAGTTGCTCGTCTCTTCCGTGCTTCAGGTCTGATGGGGCATGGCAAGTATGAGCATTTTTGGAAAAATGAAGGACGGGATATGATCGAGGTCGCGGAACTGTCCAAAAACTTCACCCTGCACAATCAGGGCGGCGCGGTGATCCCTGTCATGGCCGGGGCGTCCCTTCGGGTAGAGCCCGGAGAATGCGTGGCCCTGACAGGGGCGTCGGGGGCCGGCAAATCGACCCTGATGCGCATGATCTACGGCAATTACCTCAGTAATTCCGGGCAGATTCTTGTGGGTGACGTGGATGTGGCCCGCGCCCAGCCGCGCGAGATTTTGGCACTGCGCAAAGACACGCTGGGCTATGTCTCGCAGTTCCTGCGCGTCGTGCCTCGTGTCCCCACCGTCGACGTGGTGGCAGAACCCCTTTTGATCACGGGTCACGAACTGAGCGAGGCACGTTCCCGCGCGCAAGCGTTGCTGGCCCGTCTCAACATCCCCCAAACGCTCTGGTCGCTCAGCCCCACCACGTTTTCCGGCGGCGAGCAGCAGCGCGTGAACATTGCCCGTGGCTTTGCCTATGACTATCCCGCGCTTTTGCTCGATGAACCCACCGCCAGCCTTGATGCCACCAACCGCGACACGGTGCTGTCGCTGATTGAAGAGGCCAAGGCGCGGGGGGCGGCGGTTTTGGGCATTTTCCATGATCTGGCCGCCCGCGAACGGGTCTGCGACCGCGAAGTCGATGTGTCACACTTTACCCCGGAGACCGCGTGATGGCGGGCCTTCTGGTGGGCGTCGTCGGTCCCTCTGGCGTGGGCAAGGACAGCGTGATGGAGGCGATGGCGGCCCGCGATCCGCGCGTCACCCTCATCCGCCGCGCCATCACACGGCCCGAATACATGGGCGGGGAGGCGTTCGATGGCGTTTCAGAGGGGCAGTTTGACGCGATGGTCGCCGCCGGTGATTTCGCCTTGCACTGGCCCGCCCACGGGTTGCGCTATGGCGTGCCATGGGCGCAGTTGGGCGGCGATGGTATCCAACTGGTGAACCTGTCGCGCCGGGTGCTGAACCTTGCGGCAAATCGGTTTGACCGCTTTGTCACACTGTCTCTCACCGCGCCGGATGAGGTGCTGGCCCAAAGGCTCGCCGCGCGGGGCCGGGAAAGCGCGGAAGATATCGCAGAACGGCTCGCGCGGGCGGCGTTCGATCTGCCAACCGATGCAGGCCCCGTGATCGACATCCCCAATGTTGGACCGCTGGGCGACACTGCCGCACAGGCTTTGGCCGCGCTGGATCGGTTTCAGGCCGAAAGGGTGTGACCGTGCATCAGGTGAAAACGGCCCTCGTCATCTTCGCCCACAAGGCAAATCGTATCCAGCGTGAACGGATCGGGGATCAAGCCCTCCAGCGCCGTGTCCAGCACTGCGCGCACATCAGGCAGCACCGCTTTGGGCAATTTGCCGGTCAGCGTCATGTGGAACCGGAATTCCTCCATCACGTAAGGATAGCCCCAGCGCATCAGCATTGCCTCCTGCCCCGGGCTGAGGCCCGCCCCGCGCCGACGCGCCAGTTCCGCCTCACCCGCAGGCGCGCGGAAAACATCCAGCGTCTCCACGCACATCGCCGCCAACCCGCCCAGCTGCGCGGTGTTGCCCGTGGCCGTCAGCGCCAGGAACCGACCCAATTGTGTCAGGCTCAGCCGCAAATCCATGACCGGATGAAAGGTGCGCGACCCGAGGATCGCAACCGCCTCGACCAGGTCCGCCTCGCGGTACCCTTCCGCCAACCGAAAGGGCGGCTTCAACGTGGCGTGGAACCCGTACTTTCGCGGTGTTGCGGTGATCTCTTCCACCGGCAATGGCAATCCGGGGAAATCGGGATGCGCCACAGGCACGCCGCGGTCCATATCCCAGCCCAGCCAAGCCGCGCCAAATTCAGCAAGCGGCCCGGGCGGCGGCGCGTAATAGACAGCGTAACGCTTGAAATTCATGACCCTCTCCTGCGCAGGTCTCAGCCCGAGGTTAAGCCATGACACAAACCCATGTCCTCGCCAATGCCACATTGATCTTGCCGGGTGAAACCGTGACCGGCGCCCTCGCCGTCGCGGGGGAAAAAATCTCTGACATCACCATTGGTGCCCATGTGCCCGCCGGGGCCACGGATTGCGAGGGCGATTATGTCTCGCCGGGCCTTATTGAGTTGCACACTGACAACCTCGAACGCCACATCCAACCGCGCCCCAAGGTCGACTGGCCCCATGACGCCGCCATCCTTGCCCATGATGCGGAACTGGCCAGCACCGGGATCACGACCGTGTTCGATGCCATGCGCGTGGGCTCCATCCCAAAAGGTCAGGCGCGCTACGGGAAATATGCCCGGAGGCTGGCCACGGAGCTTTTGGAGATGCGCGAGGCCGACGCTCTCAAGATCAGCCATTTCCTGCATCTCCGGGCCGAGGTCTGCTCTGCGACCCTCGTCGAGGAACTCGGCGAATTCACTGATCATGACCGCGTCGGGCTGGTCAGCCTGATGGATCACACGCCCGGTCAGCGCCAGTTTCGCGATATCTCGAAGCTGCGGACCTATGTGATGGGCAAGCACGGATTGACGGATGAAGGGTTTGAAGCCCATGTGGCGCAACTTCGCGAATTGCGCGCGACCTACGGCGAGCGCCATGAACAAGAAACGGTGAAGGCGGCGCAGCGGTTTGGCGCGGTTCTGGCCAGCCATGATGATACAACCTCAGGCCAGGTGGCCGTCTCCGCGGGCTATGGCATCAAGCTCGCCGAATTTCCCACCACGCGGGAGGCGGCGGAGGCATGCCATGCCCATGACATCGCGGTGATGATGGGCGCGCCCAACCTTATTCGCGGCGGGTCGCATTCCGGCAATGTGGCGGCCAGCGATCTGGCCGCGACAGGTCATCTGGACATTCTGTCATCTGATTATGTGCCGTCTGCGCTGCTCATGGCGGCGGCGCAATTGGGGGACATCTGGGGGAATATGGCGCGCGGTATCGCCACGGTGACGGTCAACCCGGCGCGGGCGGTCGGCCTGCACGATCGGGGTACCCTTGAGGTTGGCGCGCGGGCTGACATTGTCCGGTTCACCCGTCGCAGCGGTGCGCCCGCCGTGAGAGAGGTCTATTCCCGGGGCCGCCGCGTCGCCTAGCCTTTCGCGGTTGCATCGTTCAACGGAACGGTGTCACAGTGCCGCATGGTGATGCGCGGGGCAACCGCGCGCAAAATACTGTTTCCAACGGAGGAGACCCAGATGACATTCATGAAATTCGCCGCCCGTACCGCCGCCGCGGCCCTGATGGCGGCCAGCCTGAGTGGCGCGGCCTTCGCGCAAGAGGTGACACTCAAGATGCACCAGTTCCTGCCGCCGCAGGCCAACGTGCCGAACCTCATCCTCGTGCCCTGGGCCGAACGTGTCATGGCCGCCTCCGACGGACGCATTCAAATCGATCATTTCCCCTCGATGCAGTTGGGCGGCAAGCCCCCGGAACTGGCAAGCCAGGTTGTTGACGGCGTGGCCGATATCATCTGGACGGTGGCAGGTTATACGCCGGGCCGCTTCCCGCAGCTCGAAGTGTTCGAACTGCCCTTCATGATGACCAATGCCGAAGATACGTCCCGCGCCTATTGGGAATATGCCGAAGCCAACATGATGGATACTGATTTCAAGGACATGAAGATCCTTGGTGTCTGGGTCCACGGCCCCGGCGTGATCCATTCCAACAAACCGGTCGAAAGCGTGTCTGACCTCAACGGCATGAAAGTGCGCGGCCCGACCCGCGTGATCACCGGCATGCTGGGCGAGTTGGGCGCGACACCGGTGGGCATGCCGGTGCCTGCGATGCCCGAGGCGCTCTCCAAAGGCGTGATCGACGCGGGCGTTATCCCGTGGGAGGTGACTGCGGCCCTCAAGGTGCCGGAACTGGTGAAGAACCATACGACCTTCGGGGATGAACCGCTCTACACAGCCGCCTTCATTTTCGCCATGAACAAGGACAAGTGGGACGCACTGCCTGATGACCTCAAGGCGATCATCGACGCGGAATCCGGTGCCGATTTCTCTGCCCTCGCAGGCAAGACCATGCAGGACAGCGACGGCCCCGCCCGCAAACTGGCCGAGGAGGCGGGCAACAACATCATCGACCTGACACCCGATCAGATCGCCGAATGGAAGGCCGCCGCCGGCAACGTGGAGGCCAACTGGATCGCCGAGATGAACGAGAAAGGCTTTGACGGCCAAGCCCTCGTTGATCAGGCCAAGGCACTGATTGCCGAACACTCCCAGTAATTCAGATTGATCCGTGACCGGCGCCTCTGCTAAGGGGCGCCGGTCTGCTTTTGAGAAGGTTGGTTGATGCACAAGGCGGTTCTGACACTGGCCCGATGGATGGCCGTGCTGGGCGGTTTGGTGCTTGTGGCGCTTGTCCTGATCACCTGCGTCTCCGTCGCAGGCCGCATCCTCAACGGCTGGCTGCATAGCGATTTTCTGCAAGGCTTGATCCCCGGACCCGCCGATTGGCTGATCGGCATCGGCGTAGGGCCGCTCTTGGGCGATTTTGAACTGGTCGAGGCGGGCATGGCCTTTGCCATCTTCGCCTTCCTGCCGCTGTGCCAAATCACCCGAGGCCATGCCAGCGTCGACATCTTCACCTCCCGCATGCCTGCCGCGATCAATCGCGTCATCGGCGTTCTCGTCGATCTCATCTTCGCCGCCGTTCTCATCCTGATCGCGCAGCGGCTCTACGTCGGCACGCTCGACAAAATGGCTTTCAATGAAACCACCTTCATGCTGCAATTCCCCATCTGGTGGGCCTATGGCGCAAGCCTGTTCGCCGCCGTGGTCGCGGCCCTCGTGGCTGTCTACATGGCGCTCGCCCGTTTAACGGGCTCGCTCCCTGATCCGGGCGAGGTTCAATTGTGACCGCGCTCGAGATCGGGATCGCCTCTTTTCCCGTTCTCATGGGGCTGATTTTCCTACGCGTGCCGATTGGCCTCGCGATGTTTCTGGTGGCGTTGGGCGGGCTTTACCTTGTCACGGACGGGATGACCGTCGCGCTGTCGCGGCTCAAGAACGAAACCTACTCCACCTTCTCCAGCTATTCGCTCTCCATCATCCCGATGTTCCTGCTGATGGGCTATTTCGCCACCCTCGGCGGCATGTCCCAAGCCCTCTTTCGAGCGGCAGCCGCCTTTCTGGGCCACCGCAAAGGCGGCGTCGCAATGGCCTCGGTGGGCGCCTGCGCGGGCTTTGGGGCGATCTGCGGCAGCTCTCTGGCCACGGCGGCCACCATGAGCCAGGTCGCGCTGCCAGAACTCAAACGCTACGGCTATTCCGGCGGCTTCTCCACGGCGACACTGGCCGCAGGCGGCACGTTGGGCATCCTGATCCCACCTTCGGTAATCCTCGTGATCTACGCCATCCTAACGGAACAGAACATCGCCAAACTGTTCCTCGCGGCTTTCATTCCCGGCATTCTGGCCGCCATCGGTTACATGATCACCATCGCCATCTATGTCCGCCTCAAACCCGACAGCGCCGGCCTGCGCCCGCCCGTCCCGGCGGCGGAACGTCTTCAGGCATTGCTGGAGATCTGGCCGGTGCTGCTCGTGTTCCTGCTGGTCGTGGGGGGCATCTACATGGGCTGGTTCACCCCCACCGAAGGCGCGGCCGTGGGGGCCGCGGGCACCAGCCTCATCGCGCTACTCAATGGCGGGCTGACGCGCGCCACGATGGTCGAAAGTTTCTACTCTACCGCCAAAAACTCCGCGATGATCTTCTTCATCATTCTGGGTGCGGCATTCTACAACGGCTTCCTCGCGCTGACGCAAGTGCCTCAGGAACTGTCCGAATGGGTGGTGTCTCTGGGCCTCACACCTTGGTCCGTGCTGATTTGCATTCTCGTGCTCTACCTCATTTTCGGCTGCCTCATGGACAGCCTTTCGATGATCCTGCTGACCATCCCGATCTTCTTTCCGATCGTCTCTCAGCTCGATTTCAGCATGACACCAGAGGAGGTTGCGATCTGGTTCGGCATCCTCGTGCTGATCGTGGTGGAGGTGGGGCTGATCACACCGCCCGTGGGGATGAACCTCTTCGTCATCAATTCGATGGATCCCAAGACGCGGATGATCGAGACCTACAAGTCTGTTATCCCCTTCGTGGCCTCGGATATCGTGAGAGTCGCCATTCTGGTCGCATTTCCGGGGATAACCTTGGTGCTTTTGCGGGCTTTGTATTAGTCTTTCGGGCGACCTTGTCAGGAGGACAGACATGCCCAACACGGCCCTTATCACCGGTGCATCCGCAGGCATCGGCACCGAATTTGCCCGCTACCACGCGTCCAAAGGGGGCGATCTTGTCATCGCCGCCCGCCGCGCTGCACCTCTTGAGGCCCTGAAGACGGAACTTGAAGCCGCGCATGGGGTGTCCGTGACAGTGATGGCCATGGACGTAGGCAGCCCAGAACAGGCGACCGCGCTTTACGAGGCCGTGAAGGCCAAGGGGATCGCCATCGATGTGCTCATCAACAACGCGGGCTTCGGCGGGCACGGCGCGTTTCTGGACCGTGACGTCGCCCGCGACCAGGCGATGATCGACCTCAATATCGGCGCGCTCGTGACGCTCAGCCATCTGGTCGGCAACGATATGAAGGGCCGGGGCGGGGGCAAGATGCTACAGGTTTCCAGCACCGCAAGTTTCATGCCCGGCCCCAATCAGGCCACGTACTTCGCGACCAAGGCGTTCGTGACGTCCTTCAGTCAGGCCATCGATCACGAAATGCGCAGGCACGGCATCACCTCAACCGCGCTTTGCCCCGGACTCGTGCATACCGAATTCGTGGCCACGGCTGGCCTCGGTGGGACGGGTCTCGCCAAACAGAAGGGCGCCACGGCGTCGTCCGTTGCCAAAATCGGCTACGACGCGATGTTGCGCGGCGATTTGATCGCCATCAATGAAACCCGATTGAAAATCCTGATCAACTGGATCATCCCGCTTCTGCCGCGACGGCCTGTGCTTCGGATGATCGCGGGCATGCAGTCAAAATAGAACCGCATGCGGGCCTGCCACCATCGAGGGCACCTGCATCAGTTCACGTAGCAGGGGAACCACACGGGGCGATCCGTGGTCCGCGCGGGCTATCTGTTAAGTATCGCCTGGGCCATCGAAATCGCTTGGTCGGTCGGCAAAGTCCCCTTGCCAAATTCGACTTTGTCCGCAGCCAAGGCTTCGGTAATCCTCGAAAAGTTGTCTTTGTCCCACTCAACGAACATGTTCTTGCTGTTCGTCTGCCCCATGCTCATCAGTTCCAACAAATCCGCCCGAGACGCGTGAAACCCGGCGAGACGCAGATTGTAGCGATAAAGCGCACCCAGGGTCGCCAGCAAGAAAAGAAGAAGAATGCCCGGCGGAATCTGTTGTGCCAGCGTTTGCCACCACGTTCCGGCTTCGGCCTCCAGCTTTTTCATCCAGGCTTGTGTGCAGGCAAGGGTGATCTCATCCGGGTCTCCTGCCACCCCGTTTGCGGCCGGTGTGGCGGCTTGTTCGTCCGATGCGCCAGTCACTGGTGTCACACCACGACAATCCTGCATGAACTGCCGGAAACTCTGCCTCTGTTGCTGTAAAAAATAGGCCCCCGTCGGAAGATTGTCCTGCGCGACCTTGGTTTCCACCTTTCGCGTGGCCAGAACCGTGCGCTGCGCAATGATGGTGTTGATCAGGTTGAGTGCGTCATCTTTGGCTGCGAATTCGTAGTTGGACAGGTTTTCTTGCAGGAAAACCCTAATCGCTTGATCCTTGTCCGGTTCGGAAACCCCATTGATGTCCGTCAAAAGCTGCTCGAATCTTCGCGCCATACCGCCCGGGAACTTCGTGACAGCCCCCGTATTGCTGTAAAAGATCTGCCCGCCTTCCTGAAGCAGGGCATGGCCAACAAGCTGGGAAAAGGTTCCGCTTGGGCGATGTTCGATCGTCCGGTCAGCAGCATTGAAATAGTAGATTGCCCCTTCCTCGCCGTAAACAAAAGCATCACCGCCTTCCAGCGCCAAATGATCATAAAGCCGTGCATCCACGGCAAGATCATGGCGTTTGACGCTTGTCCTGTCTTCGCTCGTGCTCAGAAGCGTGCCGTCCCCGTAAAACAGGGTTGAGCCATCTTCCAGCAGCGCGATCCGATCCAGGTTCTGATCGTCCTGGCTGGTCACCAAGTCCACTTGCCCATCTCGGGCCACGACCAAGGCGCTGTTTCCGCCGAAAAGCAGCGTAGACCCATCCGGAAGCGTTTCATGCCGGAAGAACCTGTCTTCGGCACTGGAAAACAGCACTTCCATGGCCTCGGCAGCCTTGGTGAGGCGAAGAACGCGTCCGGACCCATAGATCAGGATCGACCCATCTTCGAGGACCGCGCTGTTGGAAAACCCGATCTCACCTTGGACAAAAAATTCTTCTATGGCTTGTCCAGTGGGATCATATCGGTAGATGGAACCGCGACCGTACATCAGGACAGTTCCGTCCTCCGTCGTTTCATGATTGTAAAGCCGTTGGTCTGGTCCAAGCGCAAGCTCCTGAACGATCATTCCACTACTGTCGATCCGCACGGCCGATTGGTTTCCGTAGAAAAGTACAGTTCCGTCATCCAGATCAACGTATCCTTCATAGGCCGCGTCGGACCCGGTATCGATAGATGTGAAAGACACGTCATCCTGTCCTGCCCGGAACAGATCTTGATCATTGTACGCGAAGGTTGTCCCGTCTTTGAGGGCAGCAAAGCCGTAACTGTTGTCAGTCGCTCCAAATGCTATGCTGCGGGTCACCTCCCCGCGTTCGTCAATCCGGACGATACCTCCGTCGCCCAGTATAACAAACGTGCCGTCATCCAATTGTACATGCTGCCAGAAATAGACATTCGGCATCGTGGCAATGACCGTAGCGGTCTTCAGGTTTTGCTCTACCAGCAATACACCTTGCCAACCGTACAGAACGTGATTTCCATCTCCCAGCGGCAAAGAGAAGGCGTACTCAAAGTCTGATGGGGATGTAAGCCGATTTGCAAGTTCACCATCTTTTTCGACGACCAAAACAGTGTGGTCGCCAAACACCAAGACAGATCCGTCCTCCAAGACCGCGTGTTCACTGAAGTATGCGCCCTTGTCCAGGAACAACCTTTCGTATGTTTTGCCATCGGCATTGAGACGAAACACTTTTTCAGGGCCATACAATAGATATGTGCCATTGCTGAGCGCGACATGCCCGATGAACGGCCTGGGTTCACCCGTCAAAACCTGTTCGACTACCCCTTCGCTTTCATCGATCCTCAGAAGATCGCCGTTTTGCCCATAGACGATAACGCTGCCATCTCGCAGGTCGAAATGGCCCATGTCGTAGGTGATGACGATGTTGTCCCGATCAAAAGGCACGCCGCTTGCGATCAGGTCGCCGAGGCTGCTCAGGGACCCGCGCATCGACGCGATTATGTCCGCGCGATCCCGGCTGAGGTCTTGATCCACGGCATCAATTGCCTCCAGCGTGCGCTGCAATTCCGCGCGTTGGCCGTCCACATATTGCCGGGCGACAGGCCAGACCACGTAAGCCGCCAACCCGAAGAGCACGGCAGTCACCAACACGCCCAACACCCACATCGCCCTGATGTTCGCAATGCGCGATCTGCGCCGCAACTGCGCGACAATATCGGCAACGCTCTGGCTGCCTTCATACTCTGCAAGGCGCGCGGCCCATGCAGCATGATCCTTTGCTGCCTTGGAACGGTCCGCGCGTTCTGTGTCCGTCAGTTTGGTCGGATCCCGTTTGGCAGTCATTCCCCCTCCAGTGTTGCAACCTTCGGGTGAACACTGTGGTGCTGTCAAACAAAATAAACCCGGCCAAAATGGCCGGGTTCAAATCCTGTTTTTGTCAGGGCTCAGGCCAGCAACCGCCGCGCGATCACCTGCGCCTGAATCTCGGCCGCGCCCTCGAAGATGTTCAGGATCCGTGCATCGCACAGCACCCGGCTGATCTTGTATTCCAGCGCAAACCCGTTGCCGCCGTGAATCTGCAGACCGTTATCCGCCGCCGCCCAGGCCACACGCGCGCCCAGCAACTTGGCCATCCCGGCCTCAAGGTCACAGCGCCGCCCATTGTCCTTTTCCCATGCCGAGAAATAGGTCAGCTGCCGCGCCACCATGATCTCCACCGCCATCATCGCCAGCTTGCTGGCGACGCGGGGGAATTCGATCAGGGATTTGCCAAACTGCTTGCGGTCAATCGCATATTGCATGGAGATATCGAGTGCCGATTGCGCCACGCCCACGGCGCGGGCCGCCGTCTGAATGCGCGCGCTCTCAAACGTCTCCATCAGTTGTTTGAACCCTTTGCCTTCTTCGCCGCCCAACAGGTTTTCCCCTTTGACGTGGAAGTTATCAAAGCCCAGCTCGTATTCCTTCATTCCGCGATAGCCCAACACCTCGATCTCACCGCCGGTCATGCCCTCGGTGGGGAAGGGGTTGTCTTCCGTCCCGGGCGTCTTTTCAGCCAGGAACATGGACAGGCCACGATGATCCTTGCTGTCGGGATCGGTGCGCGCCAGCAAGGTCATCACCTGCGTACGCGTGGCATGCGTGATCCACGTCTTGTTGCCGGTGATGCGGTAATCATCGCCGTCCTTCACGGCGCGCGTGCGCAGACTGCCGAGGTCAGAGCCTGTATTGGGCTCCGTGAACACCGCCGTCGGCAGCGTCTCCGCGCTGGCCAGTTTCGGGAGCCATTTCTGTTTCTGCTCTTCCGTGCCGCCCGCGATGATCAGCTCGGCTGCAATCTCGGACCGCGTGCCAAGAGAGCCCACGCCGATATAGCCACGGCTCAACTCCTCGGAGACCACGCACATCGACGCCTTCGACAGGCCAAACCCGCCATATTCTTCCGGGATCGTCAGACCAAAGACGCCCATCTCGGCCAGTTCCTCGATGATGTCCATCGGGATCAGCTCATCCTTGAGATGCCAATCATGGGCGTAGGGTTCGACCTTCTCCACGGCAAAGCGACGGAATTGCTCGCGGATCATCTCCAGCTCTTCATCCAGCCCGCTCGCGCCCACGGTGATCTCCGCCGCGCGCTCCTGCATCAACTCGACAAGCCGCATCCGCGCAGCTTGCGTGTTGCCGGTCTGCGTCAGGGTCTGGATGTCCGGGATCATCATGCCGCGCATATCCTCCTGGCTCAGGCCAAGATCCTGCAAGCGGACGATTTCGCCCTGATTCATCTGAATGCCGCCGTAGATCTGCCAGAGGTATTCGCCAAAGGCGATCTGGTGGATCAGCTGCTCGACTTCGCCGAACTTGCCATCGGACTCCAGCCGCTTGGCCCAGTTCTGCATCTGGCGCAGGGATTCGACATAGGTGGCCAACCACGCCAGCCCGTGGGCGGCGGTCTGATTGGCCTCGATCCTGGCGCCCGAAACACGGCCCTCGACCATGACACTTGCCTCAAGACGTGCCTTGGCGGTGTCTAGAATGGCTTCAACAGGCGCAAGGGCGGCCTTTGTCAAAGACAAAAGGTCATCGACCAAAACGGGAGCGTCGATTGCCAAGTCCTGTCCATCATGCGCCATGAGTCGTTCTCCTATCCAATAGTCGGTCTGATCTAACTATTTCGCAACTGCGGCGCAACTATTTTGCGCGTGCGAGAAGTCAATTGTTCATTTATTGCGCCATGATGTCGCGCCGATGGTGCGGAGGCGCAGGTGTGACCGTAGTTTACAAGATACCAAGCCTCAGAAACCAGTCGGGCCGGGGATTCTTTCAGTCAGAAGAAACACCGAGCCTTTCTCAAAAGCGACTTTTGCTTTTTCTGGCCATAAATATCCCGGGGGTTTGGGGGCTGGCCCCCAAAGGACTGTGCGTTTTGGGGGCAGCGCCCCCTTCCACCCTTGCGGCTATTCCGGTACACGCCCCGTGACATGAAACCCTGCAAGCGGGCGCCAAAGACATGAAATTCACCCTTTCCTGGCTCAAGGATCATTTGGACACCACGGCCTCGGTCGATGAGATTGCAGATGCGCTCACCGATCTGGGGCTGGAGGTGGAGGATATCTCCAACCCGGCGGCGCGTCTGAGCGAATTTACCATCGGCAAGGTGCTGAAGGCCGAGGCGCATCCCGATGCCGATCGCCTGCGGGTCTGTCAGGTCATGACGGATGAAGGCGAAACCCAGATCATCTGCGGTGCGCCCAACGCCCGGGAAGGCATCACCGTGGTGATCGCCAAGCCCGGCGTCTACGTGCCCGGCATCGACACCACCATCGGTGTGGGCAAGATCCGCGGGATCGAGAGCTACGGTATGATGTGCTCCGAACGCGAGATGGAGCTGTCGGACGAACATGACGGAATCATTGAATTGCCCTCAGGCGAGGTGGGCGAGAAATTCACCGATTGGCTGGCCGAGAACGACCCCGCCAAGGTCGACCCGGTGATCGAGATTGCGATCACCCCCAACCGTCAGGACGCGCTGGGTGTTCGAGGCATTGCGCTGGACCTCGCCGCGCGCGGGATTGGCACGATGAAGCCCGCCAAGACCGCTCTTGTGGAAGGGCAATTCGTATCCCCGATCAAAGTCACGATTGATGAAGACACGCGCGATGGCTGCTACGTCTTTGCCGGTCGCCTCATTCGCGGTGTCAAGAACGGCCCCAGCCCGGACTGGTTGCAAACCCGCCTGCGCGCCATCGGTCTGCGCCCCATTTCCGCGCTCGTCGATGTGACCAACTTTTTCACCTATGACCGCAACCGCCCGCTGCACGTGTTTGACGCGGGCAAGGTGAAGGGCAACCTGCGCGTCCACCGCGCCAAGGGTGGCGAAACGCTCGTGGGTCTGGATGAGAAAACCTATACGTTCTCCGCCGGGCAGGTGGTCATCTCGGATGACGACAACATCGAAAGTATCGCGGGCATCATGGGTGGCCTCGCCACCGGCTGCACCGAGGGGACCACGGATGTCTTCCTTGAGGCCGCCGTTTGGGACCACATCCAGATTGCCATGACCGGTCGGGCGCTCAAGATCAATTCCGACGCCCGCTATCGAAATGAACGCGGCATAGATCCCGAATTCAACATGGAGGCGATTGAGCTTGCCACACAGATGATCCTCGACCTTTGCGGCGGGGAGCCCTCGAACGTGGTGGTCGCCGGGGCCGTGCCTGATACCTCCCGCGCCTACAAACTTGATCCCGCCCGTGTGCAATCGCTCGTCGGCATGGAAATTCCCGAGGCCGAGCAACGCCAGACCCTCACGCGGCTGGGTTTCCGCATGGAAGGCAATATGGCCCATGTCCCCAGCTGGCGTATGGATGTGAAGGGCGAGGCCGATCTGGTGGAAGAGGTGGCGCGCGTTGCCTCCCTGACGAAGCTCAAGGGCAAACCTCTGCCGCGCCTCACAACAGGGGTGCCGCGCCCGATCCTAAGCCCCATTCAGCGCCGCGAACAGGCCGCCCGCCGCACAGTGGCGGCGCTCGGTTACAACGAATGCGTCACCTACAGCTTCATCGATCACGCCTCGGCCACGCTTTTCGGCGGCGGCGATGACGCCACGATGCTCGCCAACCCCATCAGTTCCGAGATGAGCCACATGCGCCCTGCGCTTCTGCCCGGTCTCTTGCAGGCTGCCGCGCGCAATCAGGCGCGTGGACAAATGGACATGGCGCTCTTTGAGGTCGGCCACGCCTTCCACGGCGGCGAGCCCGAAGAACAGCACCTGCTGGTCAGCGGCATTCTGGTGGGCCGAACCGGGCCCAAGGACGTGCATGGTGCCGCGCGGCCCGTCGATGTCTATGATGCCAAGGCCGATGCCGAAGCCACACTCGCCGCCATGGGCGCGCCTTCAAAGGTGCAGATCCTGCGCGGGGCCGACGCGTCCTGGCACCCCGGCCGCCACGGCAAAATCTGCCTCGGGCCGAAAAAAGTCCTCGGCATCTTCGGCGAGTTGCACCCCAAGGTGCTGCGCGAAATGGATGTAAAAGGCCCGGTCGTGGGCTTCACCCTCTGGCCTGCCGAAATCCCCATGCCGCGCAAATCGGGTGCCACCCGTGCCGCGCTCGAGATCAGCGATCTGCAAGCCGTCGAACGCGATTTCGCCTTCGTGGTGGATGAAGGCGTTGAGGCGCTCACCCTCGTCAATGCCGCCGCAGGTGCCGACAAGGCGCTGATCGAGGATGTCCGCGTGTTTGACGAATTCATCGGCGGTGCCCAGAAAGATAGTAAGGTGGGCGAAGGCAAGAAAAGCCTCGCCATCACCGTGCGCCTTCAGCCGACTGAAGCCACACTCAAGGACGCCGATATCGAAGCCGTCAGCGCCAAGATCATCGAGAAGGTCACGAAGGCCACGGGCGGCACGCTGCGGGGATGAGGTTGGCACTGGCCATATGGCTCTTGCTTTCGGGCGCAGCTCAGGCGCAAAGCGACATCGCCCCGCAAGTCAGCGCGATCCTGGAAGGCCATGTGGCCGAAGGCTGCACCAATGGGGCAGGGGCCTTTCAGGGCGGTGTTTATGAGCGCGACCTGACCGGCGATGGGTTGGTGGATTTGATCGTCGATCATGGCGGGATCACCTGCACGCAAGGGTTTGGCCGCAGCGGCTTTTGCGGTGCGCAGGTCTGTTCGGTGGTTTTCTATGTCAATCAGAACGGCACGCTCACCGAGGTTCAGGAAATCCTTGCCATTGTGGGTGGCATCTCCGATACGCCACGCCCGCTCATCGGCCTGCATGGGCATGGCGGAGGTCGCAACTTCTGGCGCTGGAACGGGGCGGAGTTCGTCAATATCGGCGAGTGACACCGCCGGGCGCGTCAGCCGCCGAAACTGAAAATGTCACCAATATTCTGAATGATCGCCACAAGCACCATTGCCCCTGCGATCAGCAAGGCCATCCACCACAGAAACTGCACGGTGATGGCTGCGACGCCAAGGGATGTGCCATAGGCCGCGAACCGCCAGTTCTCGCGCAGAATGCCCGACAGGACAGACAGCACGATGGCGATCACGGCCAATACCGGCGCGGCCACGGCCATATAGACCCACAGGCTGGTCGCGGCCTGTTCAGGCGCCGCTTGCGGCAGGCCGAGGAACGCCTTCCAGGCTGAGCGCTTTATCTCCCCCGCAATCTCCCCGATCTGCGCGCCAACCGACGGTTGGGGTTCAAACATCGGTCCAACGATCTGGGCGAAGGCCAGGATCAAAGCCAGAGACCCGGTGAGAAGGGCCCAGAAACCCCATTTGTTGATCACCTGCGGCGCAACGGCGGCGATACTGTCGTCATCATGTGTCATGCCACGGTGTTAGCTGCGAAAAGTGTTGAAACTATGTCAATCAGCGCGGGGCAGGACGGCCTGTCGCGCGTGACCAATGCGCCACAGCCTTGATCGTCCGAAACTGTCCGGCTTGAGCCGACTCACCTCCGCTCCTATCCAACCCCCTCGCAACCCGTCTCACAAAGGAACCCAGAGACATGTCCAAACCCAACCCTCCGGGCCCCGCGCCCAGATTTCGGACCTAAGTTGCCCCCGGTTTGACCTGACGGGGCGGCTTTCGCCCATCAGCAGGATCAAACCCTATGACACCCGATGCCACAATGGCTTTGCGGCAGTCCTTGCCGCCCTATGAGCCATTTCCGTACTACCGCGACCGTGAGAGCGCATGGCTTTTGCAGGCGCATCTGACAAAAGACACGCCCGTGCGTGCCGTCCGGCAAGGCGCTTACGCCAAGCTGCTCGACCGACCGCTGATCAAACCCTTGGCGGCGGGCGGCGGAGGCGTGCTGCGTGTGGATGACCTCGCGATGCTCGCCCGGGCCGATTGCGCCGTGGACTATGACGCGCTGTCCAATGCAGGCTATGCGGCGATGGAGGCGGTCTATGATACGCCATGGCTGGATTTCGAAGTGACCTATGACATCTGGCACCACCGCGATTGGCAATGGGCACAGATGAGCCGCCCCAACGCGAACCTCGTCGTTCAGCTGGGGTTTCCCACGGATCATGCGCAGCTTTTGCAGCGTACGATCGGCACGTGCGAACGGCGCAAGTTTGAATTTGATCTGCATCCCATCCGCACACGCGGGCGGCCCACGCTTGCCTGGGCGCGGCTGGATGTGGATCAGGACACGGGCGTCGCGCTCATTGAAGAGGTGCAAAGCGATTGGTTGCGCTTTGTGCGCGCCTATCTCAAGGGGCTCGGTCGTGACCGGCCTCGCTCCCGCGTGTTACGCAACACGCGCGATTATGAGGCCGGGCTGACGGCGCAATATGACAAAGTCTGGGCCAAGGCTCTGATGACCCACGTGCTGATCCTGCTGCGCGACCGGCTCGGGATGCGCGAGGTGTTCATGCATCAGCCGCTGCCGGGGGCGACCCTCAAATGGATCCCTCATGACCTGCCGCCGCGCTCGCTCTATACCGATCTGCCCAAATCCTTCTGCTTTGCGCCCACCCGCAAGGTGCCGGAGTTTCTGCGCATCAAACGCCGCAAGCATCTGCGCCGGCTTGACCGCTCGAAACCCTTGTTCTGGAAGATGTCCTTCTAGGGGGCGCCACACCGACAATCTTGTGCGTTGCGCAGGAACGACCGCTTGTGCAACATGGCTCCATTCAACCTATGAGGTCGTGAAATGGGCATGACAGCAAGCAAAACGCTCATCGCGGTTTTTGCCTTCGCCGTCTTCACCGGTTTGGCGCAGGCCGAGGCGCGATGGGATGGTCTGCTTAATGACGGCAACAACGTGAACTGGTTTGCCCTGCAAGAGGAACAGCCAAAGCCAAACTCCCTCGAGTCGCGCGGTGTTCAGACCAATTTCAACGACGCCCCGGTCTTTGAACCTGAATTCCAGATCGAAACGCTGAGAGACCAGGTGCGCAGGCCCTTCACCAGCCTCAATCGCGAACGCTGAGCGCAAACCTTCCAATTCTTTATCCTGACAGGTTGTCATTGCACAGCCGGGGGCTATGCCTTTTGAGGCAAGACAAGGAGACCAGCACAATGACCCTCAAAGTATATCTCAGTGGCGAAATCCACACCGATTGGCGCGAACAGATTGTCGAGGGGGCCGCAGGGCTTGATGTGACGTTTTCTGCGCCGGTAACCGATCACGCGGCGTCTGACGATTGTGGCGTGGCCATTCTCGGGGAGGAGCCGAACAAGTTCTGGCACGACCGCAAGGGCGCGCTGGTCAATGCGATCCGCACGCGCAAGGGGATAGAGGATGCGGATGTCGTCGTCGTGCGCTTTGGCGACAAGTACAAACAGTGGAACGCGGCCTTTGACGCGGGGCTGGCCTATGGCCTGGGCAAATCCATGATCATCCTGCAACCGCCGGAGCATGATCACGCGTTGAAAGAGGTGAACGCTGCCGCGCTCGCCGTCGCGCGCGAGCCGGGGCAGGTGGTGGACATCCTCCGCTACGTGCTGGACGGAACTCTACCAGCCTAAGCCCAACAGAGCGGCTCCGCCTGGCCCCGGTCTGGCGATCCCGACATATGAAAAGCAGCGCTTTATTCATCCGTTCCCGGGCTCCATTCGAGCGACAGCCTTCAGTTGCCAATTCGCCAGGCCCTGGTGGGGGCCAGAGGCGCAGGCGCGGCGGCCCAAGGGCCTTGATTCCGCGCCGGAAGGCTCCTCTTAATCCCCCAACAACCCCGCCAAAGCCGGATGCGGAAACCGCCGCGGCACCGTCACCGCGAAAAACGGCTCTTCAATCCCCAGATCAAAGGGCGCCGTCGCCAAAAGCCCACTCGCAATCTCATCCGCCACAACGACCGCCGGCGCGACGGCCACGCCGAACCCTTCCCGCGCCAGAAGCCGCACCATCGCCATGTCATCCACATGGGCCACGACATGCGGCTCCACACCCAGCTTGCCCACCAGATTTTCAAAACCTGCGCGAATGGTGCTTTCGCTCGGCAGGATCAACGGCGCATGCTGCAACATGTCCACCAGCGTGGCATACGCCAACATCTCCGGCGTCCCATGCAACCCCACCGCCTGCGTCGAAATTCTCTGCGCGGCGTATCCGGGTGTCTGAGGCACTTCCGTGGTCAGCACCACATCCAAGGTCAGCGCCTCCAGATCCGCAAGCAAGCTGCGCATGTTGCCGGATTTCAGCGTCACCCCATGGCTGCCCTCCGCCATCAAAGGCCGCATGAATTGCAACTGAAAGTTCCGCGACAGGGTCGACAAGGCCCCAACGCGCAGCGGCGCTTTCGCGTCCGAAGTCGACGCAAGGCTCGCCAACAATTCGTCCCCCGCGCTGAAAATCCGATCCGCATGATCCAGCGCCACGCGGCCTGCTTCCGTCAGCACCAGTTTGCGCCCCACCCGGTCAAACAGAGGGTGGCCCAGACGATCCTCCAACTGCTTGATTTGCAGCGACAACGCCGATTGCGCCACGTTAAGCCGGTCTGCGGCCTGACCCAGATGACCCTGCTGCGCGACCTCCCGGAAGTAACGAAGGTGGTGATAGTTCAGTTGAAAAGACATTCTGTTTTATAGAATGAAATAGTCTAAAAGTTCTATTTTTAATTTTCCTCCTGCCCGATTACCTCACCTCAAGCGCAGGACAGGAGACACGCGATGGACCTCATGGCAACCTTTGCAGGCACGCTGATTGAGCAAGTGCAAAAACCCACTTTGGCCTTTCTGATCGTCGGCATGATGCTGGCCGCCTTGGGCAGCAAGTTCGAAATACCCGAACCGGTCTACAAATTCGTCGTGATCCTTCTGCTTCTCAAGGTCGGGATGGGGGCAGGCATCTCCATCCGGTCTGCCAACGTCTCCGAACTCTTTGTCCCCGCCATCGGCGCGGTGGCCGTGGGCATCGCGATCGTCTTTCTGGGCAGCGCGATCCTCAGCCGGTTGGGCGGTGTGAATTCGATGGACAGCTACGCTACCGCGGGCCTGTTCGGGGCTGTCTCAGCCTCCACGCTGGCGGCGGGCATGGCGATGCTGGATGACGCCAACATGTACTACGAAGGCTTCATCGGCGCGCTCTACCCCTTCATGGACATTGCCGCCCTCGTCACCGCCATCGTGCTGGCCAAAATGGCAGCCAGCCGGAAGGCTGCGACCAATGCGACCGTGAACGCAGGCGGGACTGTTACATTGGGTGGCGGCACCGGCTCGGCCCCGCAGGGACAACCAGGTGAAACCATGGGCCTTTTCCGGTCTATCCTGACGGACACGCTGAAAAGCGCGGCCATCTCTGCCCTTCTGGCCGGCCTTGCGCTGGGCCTGCTGGCGCGGCCCGACAGTGTGTATGAAAGTTTTTACGAACCGCTCTTCCGGGGCCTCCTGTCGATCCTGATGATCATCATGGGCATGGAAGCCTGGGCGCGGCTGTCCGAGATGCGCAAGGTGGCCCATGTCTATCTCCTTTACGGGGTGACGGCTCCCTTTCTTCATGGCGCGCTGGGCTTCGGCGCGGGCATGATCGCTCATGAACTCACCGGGTTCTCCGCGGGCGGCGTGGTGCTCCTGTCGGTGATGGCGGCCTCCAGTTCTGACATTTCGGGCCCGCCCACCATCCGTGCGGCCCTGCCAGAGGCGAATTCCTCGGCCTATATCGGCACCTCCACGGGGCTCGGCACACCGATAGCGATCCTGTCGATCCCGCTCTGGATCACGCTGGCAGAGATGTTCATCTGAAACAGCGCAATTGGGTGAGTCTGGGCCTTCCGGGCAGCCTCGTCAACGCGTTGCCTCAAGACATCGGCGTGGGACCGGGGCAGGGAAAAGAGGGCAGGGGGCTGAGCGCTTCGGGCAAAATTTCAAACTCGACATCATAGATCGGCCGACCATCCCTGGATGCCGAAAACCGCCAAAGTCCCGGCGTCAGTTCATAGTCGTAGTCAAACGAAAACCCTGCGAAATTGAGCCCTTCGACCGAAAAATCGGTTTGCCAGCTTTCCACGGTGACGCCCGCCTCTCCCTGGGGGGGATGTTCGACACGAATGGTGGCCGTGCCCTCCAGTCTTTCGGTGATCTTCGCCGTGACGCCAAAACCAAGGCCAAGCATCGCCGGGCCGGTTTGCCCCAAAGCAAAGAATTGCGGCACCGTCTCCGGCACACTGATGGTGCCCGTGATGGTATCGGGCGCCGCGCGTTCCACCTGCGAGTCTTGATCGCAGTAAAACCCGAATTTCAGATCTGTGACGTCGTCTGACGCTGTGGGTTCTGACAGCGCATGACCCGCGCCAGCCCAAGTCATCACCGCAAGCCCGCACATCCCCGCCAGAAGATGCGCATGTCGGGCCTGTGGCAAGACCGGCATCTACCCGATGGCCGCCGCTTTCACATCTTCGTCGATGTAAGGCAGGTACTGCTCGAAATTGTCGGCAAACATCTTTACCAGTTTCTCGGCCTGTGCGTCATAGCCTTCGGGGTTCCCCCATGTGCGGCGCGGATCCAGCAGAACCTCCGGCACACCCGGCACCGTTTCCGGCACTTCGAACCCGAAATTGGGGTCCTTGCGGAAGCTCTGCTTGCTGAGCGTGCCGTCAAGTGCTGCCGTCAAGAGGGCGCGCGTGGCCTTGATGGGCATGCGCGACCCTGTGCCATAGGCACCGCCCGTCCAACCCGTGTTCACCAGCCAGCAGGTTGCGCCATGCTTGGCGATCTTTTCGCGCAGCAGGTTGCCATACGCCTCTGGCCGGCGTGGCATGAAGGGCGCACCGAAGCAGGTCGAAAAGGTGGGTTGTGGTTCCGTGACGCCCCGCTCGGTTCCCGCCACCTTGGCGGTAAAGCCCGACAGGAAGTGATACATCGCCTGTGCCGGCGTCAGCCGCGCGATGGGCGGCAGAACGCCAAAGGCGTCACAGGTCAGCATGATGATGTTCTTGGGATGGCCACCCAGCGCGTTCGAGGACGCGTTGGAGATGTACTCAAGCGGGTATGCACAGCGCATGTTCGCCGTCAGGCTGTCATCGTCGAAATCAAGCTCCAGCGTCTCCTCGTCATAGACCATGTTCTCGATCACGGTGCCGAATTTCGACGTTGTGGCGTAAATCTCCGGCTCCGCTTCGGGGTCCAGATTGATCGTCTTGGCATAGCAGCCGCCTTCAAAATTGAAGGTCCCGCGGTTCGACCAGCCATGCTCATCGTCGCCGATCAGAATGCGCTCGGGATCGGCAGACAGGGTCGTCTTGCCCGTCCCCGACAGACCAAAGAAAATGGCCGTATCAACCGGGTTTCCCTTGGCATGGTTGGCCGAGCAATGCATCGGCATGATGCCTTTTTCCGGCAGCAGGTAGTTCAGCAGCGTGAAGACGGATTTCTTGTTCTCACCGGCATATTCGGTGCCCGCGATCAGGATCACCTTGCGGTCGAAGTTCATCGCGATCACGGTCTCGGACCGGCAGTCATGCTTGCCGGGGTCCGCCTGGAAACTGGGGCAATTGATCACGGTGAAATCCGCCACGAACCGGTCCAGCGCCTCGCGCTCGGGACGCCGCAGCATGTGGCGGATGAAAAGCCCGTGCCACGCCAGTTCCGTGACCATGCGCACATTGATCGAATGCGCCGGGTCCGCGCCGCCCACCAGATCCTGCACGTAATAGGTGCCGCCCTGCATGTGCGCGAGCATATCATCATAAAGCGCGTCGAAACCGTCCGCGCTCATCTCGGCGTTGTTGTCCCACCAGATCGTGTCGGCCACGCTGTCGGTCTTGACGACGTGCTTGTCCTTGGGCGACCGGCCGGTGAACTTGCCGGTCGAGACAAGGAACGTGCCCCCCCGGCCCAGCTTGCCTTCCCCGTTTTGCAGCGCAGCCTCGATGAGGGCGGGTTCGATCAGGTTGTAATGGGCGGCGTCCAGCCCGGTGATGCCTTGATCTTCAAGCCGAAAATTCGGGTTAACCCGTCCGAATGCCATATGCTGGTCGCTCCTTGGTCGCGTTGGCCGCGCGACGGCGGCCTCTGATTCAAGCGGCGAAAGTAGGTCCCGTTTCCCCGCCAGGTGAATATCGGTACGGCACGGTATACTGCGCCGTTGTCCGGGTCTTAACATGACCGTTTTGCGAAAGAACAGGGCGCTTTGAGGGCGTTAGCGCCATCAAATGCTGATCGGGCAAAAGTTAGCGCAACCATTGGGTGCAGAGCCCAAGACCGCTAAAATTCAACGCAGAAAAGTGAGTCAATTTAGCCATTGGTAGGCAAATTCGGGGCACATTGGCCACGCAAACCCGCGCGAATCACAATTTTGCATTGATCGAAACGCCTAAAACTGAGCATAGTGTCCGAAAAAAGCAGGCAAACAGAGCAGTAATAAGGAAAATAATGATGTCCAAGATCGCCTTGGTGGACGATGACAGGAATATCCTGACATCCGTATCCATGACGCTTGAGGCCGAAGGGTTCGAGGTCGAAACTTACAACGACGGTCAGCAGGCCTTTGATGCGTTCAGCAAGAAATTGCCCGATATGGCGGTGCTGGATGTGAAAATGCCACGCATGGACGGCATGGATCTGTTGCAGCGTTTGCGCCAGAAAACGTCGATGCCTGTGATTTTCCTGACGTCCAAGGACGACGAAATTGACGAGGTTTTGGGCCTGCGCATGGGCGCGGATGACTACGTCAAGAAACCCTTTTCCCAGCGTCTTCTGGTCGAACGCATCCGTGCGCTTCTGCGCCGGCAGGAAGCGAACTCCGGCGAAATGGTCACCGAGACGGAAGAACACAAGGTCATCGAACGCGGCGACCTGCGCATGGATCCGCTGCGTCATGCCGTAACATGGCGTGGCAAGGACGTGTCGCTCACGGTCACGGAATTCCTGCTTCTTCAGGCTCTGGCACAGCGCCCGGGCTTCGTTAAATCCCGCGATCAGCTGATGGATGTGGCCTATGACGATCAGGTCTATGTGGATGACCGCACGATCGATAGTCACATCAAGCGCCTGCGCAAGAAAATGCGCATGGTGGATGATGAATTTTCTGCAATCGAAACGCTTTACGGCATCGGCTACCGCTACAACGAAGAGTGATAAGCGAGCAAACCAGAAGGTAAGCCCGTGCGTGACCATACGCTGATTGACGACGATGATGTCGTCCTCGGAGATGACTTCGTAGCCCCACGTGACGTGGTGGAAGATGAAGTGCGCAAGCGCCGCGAAAAGCGTGGCTACCTGTCCTCGACAGGGGCCTCGCTCACGCGGAAGATCATCACGTTCAACCTTATTGCTCTCAATATCCTTGTGGCGGGCATTCTGTATCTGAATGCCTCCCGTGAGGGATTGGCACAGCAGCACGCCAACGCGCTTCAGCGCGAAACACTCCTGATCGCCAATGTGTTTGAGGCGCAATTGCCTGCGACCGCCCCGGCGAACCTGATGACCGGGGACGGCATCGATGTCGAGGCTACGTTGGCCGGGCTCGATGTGCGCGAAGGCGTATCGATTTACGTGTTCGACACCAGTGGTCAACTGGCGGGCACGCTCCAAACCGATGAAATGCCCGCCGAAGACCGGCAACCCACCTACATCATCAACGTGATTTCCTGGCTCTGGACCAAGATCTCCGCGCCGTTTTCCACCCCGTCTGAACGGCAGGCGGTCGTCAGCACGGAAGACACCGCACGCGGTCTTGTGCCCGCCGCCGTCAGCGGTCGGGCTGAGGCCGTCCGTTCCCCCGGCAACGACCAGTCACCCTTCACGGTGGCCGCCCCGATCATGAGCGGGGACGCCCCTGTCGGTGCGGTGGCCATGGCCAGCGTGGGCGGAGAAATTGCCTACCTGATTCGCATTGAACGCGAAGGCGTGTTGCAGATGTTTCTGGTGGCAACGCTCGTGTCGGTCGGTCTCAGCCTGATCCTCGCCTCCACCATTTCCAATCCCCTTGCCGAACTTGCCGCGGCGGCCGAAGTGGGCGGCGCGCGCAACCGCAAGAGCAATCAGGGCAAGGGGGGGCGCGTTCGTATTCCCGACCTGACGGCGCGCCCTGACGAAATCGGCCGCTTGAGCGGCGCTTTACGCGGTATGGTAGGCGCGCTCTACCATCGTATTGAAGGCAATGAACAATTTGCCGCCGACGTGGCCCACGAAATCAAGAACCCGCTGGCATCTCTGCGGTCTGCTGTGGGCACCATGCGGCTGGCCAAGCGCGAAGATCAGCGTCTCAAACTGCTGGATGTGATCGAACATGATGTGCGCCGCCTGGATCGTCTGGTCAGCGACATCTCCAACGCGTCCCGCCTCGACAGCGAACTGGTCAAGGAAGAACAGGAGAGCTTCGATCTGCTGATCATGCTGGGCAACCTGTCCCAATACCTGACCGAAGAGGCGGAGAAGAAGGGCGTCGAATTCATCACCGATTTCCCCGATGAACCCATCGTCATCACGGGGCTCGAAGGGCGTCTGGCGCAGGTCTTTGTCAACCTTATCACCAACGCGATCAGCTTCTGCGAAGAAGGGGATGCGATCCGCATATGGGCGCGCAGGCGCGACAACCGTGTGGTGGCGGTGGTCGAAGACACCGGACCCGGTATTCCCGATCAATCGCTTACCAAGATCTTCAAGCGCTTCTACTCGCACCGCTCGGAAAAGGATTTCGGCAACAATTCCGGCCTTGGCCTGTCGATTTCCAAACAGATCGTGGAAGCCCATGACGGTGTGATCTGGGCCGAAAACATTCGCCCCACCGATGCCGATGCCACCTCCGACCCGCTGGGCGCGCGCTTCGTCGTGGGCTTGCCGGTCTAAGCCATGGCCGGGCGTGGTGAGCCGAACCGCCCGCAGACTTCCCCTACTGAAATCCTGCATGCCAGTTGCGTCGCCGTAGCTGGTCGTGCGGTTCTGATCCGTGGCGCGTCGGGCAGCGGAAAATCCGGCCTTGCCCTGCAATTGATGGGCATGGGGGCCAGCCTCATCGCCGATGACCGCGTTGAGGTCTGGCGTGCGGGCGACACTCTGATGGCAGACGCCCCCGATCGCCTGCGCGGCCTGATTGAGGCGCGTCAGGTCGGTATCCTGCGCGTCGATCCTGCCGGACCGCACCCCATCGCGCTTTGCATCGATATGGATGAGGCGGAAACCACCCGCCTGCCCGAACACCGGCAGATCACGCTTCTGGACCAACCCATCACGCTTTTGAAAAAATCCGCGCTGCCTCATTTCCCCGCAACGATCATTGCCTATCTTAGGGGACAACGAGAGGCCTGACACGCAAAGCCATGATGCAAAACGACAGATCCAGCAAGATGCTCACCGACGGCACGCCCCGCATCGTGCTGGTCACGGGGCCGTCTGGCGCGGGCCGCAGCACGGCGATCCGATCGCTTGAGGATCTGGGCTATGAGGCGATCGACAACCTGCCGCTCTCTCTCATCCCCCGGCTTTTTGACGAAGAGGGCCCGCTCAAACCACTGGCCTTGGGCATCGACCCCCGTAACCGCGATTTTTCCACCTACGGCCTCATCGAGGTGATCGACCGCTTCAGCACGGGCCACGATGCTGCCCTTCAGGTGCTCTATCTCGATTGCAATCGCGACGTGCTGCTGCGCCGTTTCTCGGAAACCCGTCGTCGCCACCCGTTGGCCCCTGCCGACAGCCCTGAACAGGGGATCGACAGGGAACTGGACATCTTGGGTCCCATCAAGGCCCGCGCCGATCTTTTGCTCGATACGTCCGAGATGTCCCCCAACGACCTGCGCGGCGAACTGGCCCGTTGGTTCGCGCCCGAAGGTTCCGCGCCCATTGCGCTGACGGTGCATTCGTTTTCCTACAAACGCGGTCTGCCGCGCGGCCTCGATATGGTGCTCGACTGCCGCTTTCTGCAAAATCCCTACTGGGATGAAACCCTGCGCAGTCGCGATGGCCGTGATCACGCCGTGGCGGATTATGTCGCCGCCGATCCCCGATTTGCTGCCTTCCGTGAGCAAACCGTCGATCTGGCCCAGCTTTTGCTGCCAGCTTACGTCGACGCAGGCAAACCGTATCTCGCCATTGGTTTTGGCTGCACCGGAGGGCAACATCGCAGCGTTGTGATGGCAGAAACCTTGGGGCAGGCTCTTGCGGAAAACGGCTGGCGGGTGTCTATAAGGCACCGCGAGTTGGAGCGCAGCGCGGCCCACGCAGCCCCGACCCCAGCAAGACCGACAGGTCCCGCCAGTGCAGGAGAAGGTAACCAGTGATCGGCATTGTCATCGTCGCCCATGGCGGTCTCGCCTGCGAATATGTAAAGGCCATCGAACACGTGGTCGGCCCGCAGGACGGCCTGCGCGGCATCCCGATCGAAAGCGAGTGCAATCGCGGTTCCAAACAGGATGAGATATGCCAGGCCGCCAATGACGTCGATCAGGGCGATGGCGTGGTGATCGTGACCGATATGTTCGGCGGCTCGCCATCCAACCTGTCGCTCAAGGCCTGTCGGCCGGAAAAACGGCGCATTCTCTATGGGGCCAATTTGCCAATGCTGATCAAGCTGGCCAAATCGCGTCACATGGATGTTGCAGATGCGGCCAATGCGGCTATGGATGCAGGGCGCAAGTACATCAACAGCCACGTCGTTCACGCGGTCGACTGACATTTCCGAAAGCGAAGCTCGAAACAACATGCCCGAGACGATTTCCCGGCAAATGACGATTGTAAACGAAAAGGGCCTGCACGCCCGCGCCGCGGCCAAGCTGGTTGAGGTTGCCGAAGGCTTCGATGCCCGTGCCGAGGTCACGCATGACGGACAATCAAGCGGTGCTGACAGCATCATGGGCCTTTTGATGTTGGCAGCGTCCAAAGGAAAGACTATTGACGTCCGCGTCTGGGGGCCGGAGAGAGAGGCCCTCGCCGGGGCCATCGAAACACTGGTGGCCGACCGGTTCGGCGAAGAGATGTAAGATCACCCTGCGCGGGTGATGATGCGTGGGTGGGAAAGAACAAGGTGGCGGACCAACAGCCAGATCAGACCCCGGACGAGGGGGGCGGCTCGGTGAATTTCACCAAGTATGACCGTCGCAGTCTGACCTATGCCAATTCCTTTGATGCGCCGTTTACGTCCTTCTGCATCCGCACCATCGAATGGGTCACCGGCAAACTCTCCATTGTGAAGATGATCCGCGCCTTCGAAAAAAAAGGCGCCCCCACCGGCCAACCGTTCTGGCGCGCGGCACTGGATACAATGGGCATCCCGCTGCTCACACCGCAGGAAGAGATCGACAACATCCCGTTGGATGGCCCCGTGGTCGTGGTGGCCAACCACCCGCATGGTCTGGTCGATGGTATGATCCTCGCCGACCTCATCGGGCGGCGGCGCACGGATTACAAGATCCTGACCCGCGCGCTGCTCACCGGCATTGATGAGGTCGCGGCCTCCTACATGATCCCAGTGCCGTTTCCTCATGAACCCGACGCACAGCGCAAATCAGTGGAAATGCGGGCGCAGGCGATGGCGCATCTCAAGGAAGGCGGACTGATCAGCGTCTTCCCCTCTGGCGTCGTGGCCTCGTCCGACAGCCTTTTGGGCCCGGCCCTGGAACGTGAATGGAACGTCTTCACCGCGCAGATGATCCGCCGCTCGGGCGCGCGCGTGGTGCCCATCTTCTTCCCCGGCTGCAATTCGCGCGCTTATCAGGTGGCCAACCGCATCTCTGCCACCCTGCGACAGGGGCTTTTGCTCCATGAGGTGGTCAACAGCTGCAACCGCCCCCAAAAACCCGTGGTCGGCCCGCCGTTGACTGATAAACAAATGGAATTGCTGCAATCTGATCCGCGCGGGTTCATGGCTTGGCTGCGAGAACACACGCTGGCCTTAGGCGATTGAACGCAGGCCGCGCCGTCAATCTAGTGTAAAGAGCTCTTGCCGCTCCCGCACGCCGCGCAGGCGGTACTGTCCCAGCGACACAAGTTCTGGCACGCTGTCCATCAACGGTCTGGCCACGGCTGCGGAAATCACGATGGACTGATCCACCGCACTGCACATCCCCTGCATGCGAGAGGTCTGGTTCACCGCAGGCCCGATCACCGTGAAATCAAGGCGGTTCTTGCCGCCAATATTGCCGTAAAGCACGTCACCGGCATGCAGGCCAAGCGTAAAGCCCGTGGTCGCCAAACCACCCGCCGCCCGCCGTTCATTCAGCGGAATAAAGGCACTGCGCAGCTCTAGGGCGGCTTCGATCGCAACGCGCCGTGCCTCCGGGATCTGATCCATGTCGAAAACCGCCAGCATCCCATCGCCCATGAATTTCAGCACATTGCCCCCATGCCGTTCGACAATCTCCACGGCGTCGGCGAAATAATCATTCAGCATCTCAATGATCGCAGGGCCGGGCAGGGTCTCCGACATCTTGGTGAACCCTTGCAGATCGAAGTACAGGATCACCGCCGACAAGGTCTGGCTCGACCCCCGGCTGATATCGCCTGACAGCACCCGTTGGCTGGCATCCCGCCCCATGTAGGCGGCGGTGATGTCTTCTGCCATCAAGCGGTTGGCCCCGCATTTCAGCGTCAGACACAGTGGCGCCAGCAGCTGGCGCAACCCATCAAGCTGGGCATCCGAAAACCCATCCGGTGCATCCGTGCTCATGGAAATGACCATCCCCTCGTTGGGCTGCATCGGATCAAAGGAAGGTTCCTTGTCATCAAGGAAAAACAGCCGTTTGGCCGAAAAGTAATCCGTCGCGCCCCGCTCCCGCAATTCGTCGAAAATGGGAAAATTCAAGGCCGGCTCGGGATCGGTCAGCTTTTGCCGCATCTCCTGAATATCATTGGACAGCAAGTAGTAGATCGGGCTCAGAAGAAAGTCTTCGGGTGCCTCTGTTCTGCGTTCAAAATTCAACCGCTCATTTTCCCGGCCCCGGTTCCAGCGGAACGCCACCGACCCGATTTCGGGGTGATGGGCCCGCATGGTGATGTTGACGCGCATCAGCGGTATGCCCGACGCCACCAACCGATTGCAGAGCGCTTCCAGCCACTCCTCCACAGGCGTGTCTTCGAGACCTTGCTGAATAAGCCAGGTCGTCAGGTCCGACAGCGCCGCTGTCATTTCCCAGTTTTCAAGTGTCGGGGCTGCCATAGACGTCTTCCACCTTTCGCAGGGATGTTCAGGGGCCACCCCTCTTACATAGGGCGCGATACGTCACAGCGCACCTTTACCGCGTCGGAACCGGCACATCCCCGCGATAATCGTAAAAGCCACGCCCGGTCTTGCGCCCCAGCCACCCGGCCTCAACATATTTTGTCAGAAGTGGGCAGGGCCGGTACTTCGTATCCGCCAATCCGTCATGCAGCACGTTCATGATCGCAAGGCAGGTATCCAAACCGATAAAATCCGCCAGTTCCAACGGCCCCATCGGGTGGTTGGTGCCCAGCTTCATCGACGTATCAATCGACGTGACAGACCCCACACCCTCATACAGCGTATACACGGCCTCATTGATCATCGGCATCAGGATACGGTTGACGATAAAGGCCGGAAAATCCTCCGCGCTCGCGGCGGTCTTGCCCAGCCGCTCCACTACCCCGTGACAGGCATCATAAGTCTCCTGATCCGTTGCAATCCCCCGGATCAGCTCGACCAGTTGCATCACCGGCACCGGGTTCATGAAATGGAACCCCATGAACTTTTCCGGTCGGTCCGTCCCGCTTGCCAGCCGGGTGATCGAAATGGATGACGTGTTCGACGTCAGGATCGTGTTCGGCTTCAGGTGCGGCAACAGATCCTCAAAGATCGCCTGCTTCACCGTCTCCCGTTCCGTGGCGGCCTCCACCACCAGATCGGTGGCGCCCAGATCCGACAGTGTCAGCGTCGGCGTGATCCGCGACAGCGCGGCATTCATATCCGCCTCCGCCATCTTGTCGCGCACCACCATGCGCTCCATGTTCGACCGGATCGCCGCCATGCCTTTGTCGAGCGCCTCCTGGTTGATGTCATTGACCACAACCTCATAGCCCGCACCCGCCATGACATGGGCGATGCCATTGCCCATCTGCCCTGCGCCGACCACGCCGATACTGGAAATTTTCATCGAATTCACGCCTCTTGCCGCGGTTGCTTCACAATAGTCCCGCCTGTGCTGCGACTGCAAGCAGGGTCCGATTTATCTCAAATTTGCGCTTTAGACATTTGGTAAAGTCGGCAGGGCATGGTGCACGCCTAATCGAATGGCGGATGAACGTCCGCACGGCACCAAGGCACAACGCTCATGACTTCACCCGTGATTGATCATGTTCAGTATGATGGCTCCAAACTGCTCTGGCGGGGGCCCCGGCGCGACCTCGGCGGGGCTTTCATTGCCTGCCTCGGCGGCACGGATACCTTTGCCTCCCAAATCGCGGAACCCTATCCGGACGTGCTGGAAAGCGCGCTGGGTGTCACGTGCGTGAACTTCGGTCTGCCCAATGCCGGGATCGACGTGTTTTTGGGGGATGCCGCCCTCATCGATTGCGCCAGCCGGTCTGCGGCCTGCGTGCTACAGGTGCCCAATGCGATCAACATGACGAACCTCTATTACCGCGTGCACCCTCGCCGCAATGACCGCGTGTTGGAAGCGACAGACGCCATGCGCGCGCTCTTTCCCGGTGTGGATTTCGCCCGGTTCAGCTTCACGCGCCACATGCTCACCGTGTTGCGCCGGAACTTTCCCGAACCTTTCGCCTATCTGCAACGGGAACTGGCAACGGTCTGGGTGTCGGGCATGACGGATCTGCTGGGCCAGATCGATGCACCGGTTGTTCTTTTGTGGCTGTCCCCGCGCCGCCCGGAGGAGCGGGATGATCGTCCTGACCTCTACGCCGATCCCGCGCTGGTCAGCCGCGCCATGCTGGACGCGGTCCGTGATCACGCGAAGGGTTTCGTGGAAGTCTGTGTGCCATCCGACATCCATGATGCCCAGGATCGCCAGCCCGTGACCCTCACGTCTGAGGTCCACGCCACCACGGCGCTCAACCTGCAACCTGAAATCACGCGCATTCTTGAAACGCAAGAAGGCCCGCCGGTCAGGGCGGGCCTTCCAAAACCTTGATCGCGCGGGCCTAGCCCAGCTTTTCGGTCAGTTCCGGCACAGCGGCAAAAAGATCCGCCACCAGGCCGTAATCGGCCACCTGGAAAATCGGCGCCTCTTCGTCCTTGTTGATCGCCACGATGATCTTGCTGTCCTTCATGCCAGCGAGGTGCTGAATGGCGCCGGAAATGCCGACCGCGACGTAAAGGTCGGGGGCAACCACCTTACCGGTCTGACCCACCTGCCAGTCGTTCGGGGCATATCCACTGTCGACCGCAGCGCGCGAGGCACCAACGGCGGCACCCAGCTTGTCTGCCAGACCTTCGATCAGTTTGAAGTCATCTTCCGAGCCGACACCGCGACCACCGGACACCACGACACCGGCAGAGGTCAGTTCAGGACGGTCGCTGGCAGCCACCTTATCCTCGACCCACTCGGACAGGCCGGGGTTATCTGCCGCAGAGATGGTCTCCACAGACGCAGACCCGCCTTCACCCGCCGCATCAAACGCTGCCGTCCGGATGGACACGACTTTCTTGGCATCCGAGGATTTCACCGTCTGGATTGCGTTGCCCGCATAGATCGGGCGCTCGAAAGTCGATCCGTCAACCACGCCTGAGATGTCCGAAATGACCATCGAATCCAGAAGCGCGGCCACACGGGGCAGCACGTTCTTGGCATCGGTGGTCGCAGGCGCCACGATGTGCTCATAGTCACCCGCCATGGACACGATCAGCGCGGCGGTGCTTTCCGCAAGGCGGTGGCCCAGCGATGCATCCTCGGCCACGACGACCTTGGACACGCCATCGATCTTCGCAGCCGCTTCACCGGCCGCAGCAGCCGACCCGCCTGCGCACAGCACGGTCACATCGCCCATCTGTTTGGCCGCAGTGACCGCCTTGGCGGTTGCGTCCATGGCCAGTTCGCCATCATTGACTTCAGCAAGAAGAAGTACAGACATTACACAGCTCCCACTTCTTTGAGTTTCTCGACCAGCTCATCCACGGAGCCCACGATTTCGCCAGCCTTGCGGGCTTCCGGCTCTTCGGTCTTCAGGATTTCCAGACGCGGTGTCACGTCCACGCCGTAATCGGCGGCCGTCTTCTCGTCCAAAGGCTTTTTCTTGGCCTTCATGATGTTGGGCAGAGACGCGTAGCGCGGCTCGTTGAGGCGCAAATCGACGGTAACGATCGTGGGCATCTTCACCTTGATCGTCTGCAAACCACCATCCACTTCGCGCGTGACAACGGCATGGTCGCCTTCCACGTCGAGACCGGAGGCAAACGTACCCTGCGACCAGCCCAACAGCGCCGACAGCATCTGACCGGTGGCGTTCATGTCATTGTCGATGGCCTGCTTGCCTGCAATCACCAGACCGGGCTGTTCTTCATCCACGATGGCCTTGAGGATCTTGGCCACCGACAGAGGCTCAATATCGGTGTGCACGTCATCGGCGGCCACCACGAGGATGGCCCGATCAGCCCCCATCGCCAGTGCGGTGCGCAGCGTTTCCTGGGACTGTTTCACACCGATGGACACGGCAACCACTTCGTCTGCCTTGCCCGCTTCCTTCAGGCGGATGGCCTCTTCGACGGCAATCTCGTCAAAGGGGTTCATCGACATTTTCACATTGGCAAGATCGACACCGGACCCGTCCGCCTTGACGCGAACTTTCACGTTGTAGTCGATCACGCGTTTCACAGGTACCAAGACCTTCATTGGCATAATCTCCAGTTGGAATATTCGGAAGCCACCAACTCTCGTGCGACTCCCTAGCGTTTGGCTGATCCGTAGTTATCGATTCATAAACCGCTGGGACAGTGTAAAATCGTCACGTTTTGACTTCGCGACGTCGCGTTTCGCACCTGTTCGGGGCCGATTTGCGCGAATGGCGGGGTTTAGCGGTTTGCGCCCGGCACCCACAGCACGTCATCCTCGCCGTCATTATTGGCAATGCGCGAGGCCACGAAAAACCAATCGCTCAGACGATTGAGGTATTTCACCGCGTCCGGGTTCACCGCCTCCATCGTGGCCAGTTCCACCGCCAGACGCTCCGCGCGCCGGGCCACCGTGCGGCAAATATGCAGCGCCGCGGCGAGTTCTGACCCACCGGGCAGTACGAAACTGCGCAGTGGTTCCAGCTTGGCATTCATCGCATCGATTTCTGCCTCCAGCCGCTCCACTTGCGCGGCAGACATGCGCAGGGGCGGATACTCGGCCTCTGCATCCTTTTCCATGTCGGGCCGGCACATATCCGCGCCCAGATCAAACAGGTCGTTCTGTATGCGCGACAGCGCGTCGTCCGTCTCAGCCGCCGCCTTCAGCCGCGCCATCCCAACGGTCGCGTTCAGTTCATCAGACGTGCCGTAGGCGGACACACGCATCGAATGCTTGGCCACCCGCGCGCCATTGCCCAAAGCGGTCTCGCCCGCATCACCTGTCTTGGTGTAAATCTTGCTGAGAACGACCATCGTTATCCCCCTTTGCCACGGACCAAGACAAACAGCAAAATCGCCGCCACGGCGATGAACTGCGCGATGATCCGGTATTGCATGAACTTGTTAGAGCGTTTCGAACTCTCCATATCGCCTTTGCCAAATTGAGAGATCCCCATCAAGAGGATCACGGCCACAATCGCACAGGCGACGGCGGCGAAGATGAAAAGCGGGTCAGAGAGCATGAGCGTTGGGTCCT
>CAYMEC010000015.1:0-53942 GCA_964389425.1 uncultured Roseovarius sp. | reverse complement strand
GTGCCCATCATCAGCAGGTAAATCAGCATGCCGATGATCCACGTGATCTCCCGCGGAGCCTTGTAAGACCCGTAATAGAGACCGCGGAAAATGTGCAGATAGACCGCAAAGAACATCAGCGACGCGCCGTTCATGTGCAGATAGCGGATCATGTGCCCGCCATTCACGTTGCGCATGATGTGTTCGATAGACGCAAACGCGTAATCCACGTGCGGCGTGTAGTGCATCACCAGAACAATGCCGGTTATGATCTGGAGGACCAGACAGAAGGTCAGAACAATGCCCCAGATCCACATCCAGTTCAGGTTCTTCGGCGTGGGGATCATCAACGTGTCATACAACAGCCCGACGACGGGCAGACGCTGATGAAGCCACTTTTCAGCTTTCGATTTCGGTTCGTAATGATCGTGAGGGATACCACCCATAGCGTGCTTCCTTATCCCAGTTTAATCGTTGTTTCGTCGAGGAATTGGGCCATCGGAACCGCCAGGTTCGCCGGCGCTGGTCCCTTGCGGATCCGGCCAGACGTGTCGTAGTGCGACCCGTGGCAGGGGCAGAACCAGCCGCCGAAATCGCCCGCATCACCCAGCGGAACACAGCCCAGATGCGTACAAACACCTATCTGGACCAGCCATTCACCCGCTTCATCCATGGACCGGTTTTCGTCCGCCCCATCGGCACCCGGATTGTTCTCGTTGCGCGCGTCGTTATCCGGCAGATCGGCCAGGTCGACGGACCGCGCAACTTCAATCTCTTCGGCCGTGCGGCGACGGATGAAGACGGGCTTGCCCAGCCATTTCACCGTCAACTGCGTGCCTTCGGCGACACCCGCCACATCCACCTGGATGGAGCTGAGCGCCTGGACGTCTGCAGACGGGTTCATTTGATCAACGAGAGGCCAAACAGCGGCCCCGACTGTCACGGCTCCTGCACCCGCGGTCGCGTAATACAGAAAATCCCGCCGCGTTTCCTGGTGCGTTTCTTGATTGTCATCAGTGTGTGACACTGTGAAATACTCCGTTTTGCTGGCCCTCTCCCAAGGACTGACTTTTCCGGTTTCTGGCGCACGATTCTTGTCCGTGCGCGCACATCAGGCAGCTATGTAGCAGAGTTATCGGTTCGGTCCAGTGCAACAAAGGCACTATTTTACAAGAGTGCGCATCTGTCGCGCTTGTGACATTTGGCTTGCGGGTGTATGCAACAGCAAACCGCTACAATCTGGATATTACCATGCTTCGCACCCTAAAATCCGCCATTGCTGCGCTTATCGTGACAGCCGCCCCTGCGGCAGCAGAATTGGAACTCAGCTTCTACACAGGGTGGCAGGAAGTGAACTCCAGCACCGCCAGCGGCGTCGTACCGGGCGTCGGCAATGTCAGCGCCAATGTAAACTGGCGCGGGGATAGTTTCGATAACCCTTATTACTATGGTGGTCGCGCAATGTGGTGGACCCCGTCGAACTGGGGATTTGGCGTTGAAGGCACCCATGCCAAGGCCTACGCACCGGCCTCTGCCCGCGCGGCCCTCGGTCTGAGCAGGCTGGAACTGTCTGATGGCCACAACGTCTTTACCGTGAACGTGATGAAAAGATGGCCGGGGTCCTTTGCCTCGGACCGATTGACACCTTACGTTGGCGGTGGCATCGGGATCGCCGTGCCCCATGTGGACATTCAGGTCGCCGGTGCAGCACCCGGCACGCGGACCTATGATTTCGAACAGACCGGCGTGGCCCTGCGGGGTATGGCGGGCCTGAAATACAACCTGACGGACAGCTGGTCTATTTTCGGCGAATACCAGTTTACGTGGTCTGACAATGATCTCACGATTGATCCGGTGGTTATTGGCGGCCCAACGGGTACCCTCAACACCGAAATCGTGACGCATGCCCTTAATGTCGGCGTCAGCTACAGCTTCTGAGCCGATCTCAGTTCATAACTTGAAAAGACCCCGGACCGCGCGCCGGGGCTTTTTGTAATCCAACGATACACACACACACACAAATCCGTTATAGCGACTGCACGTAAAGCACGGCTTGCGCGAACGCGGTCGGGTTTTCCTGCGGCGGATTGTGCCCGACAGTGTCGATCACGCGTCTGTCATAGGATGATGTGAATTTAGACCGGAACGGGTCGCCATCCGATGGCGGATCAACCGCGTCATCCGCACCTTGCAAAATCAACGTGGGCACCTTGATCCGCGGCTGAGACGCCAACTGTGTTTCTATGTGCGCCAGGGTCGGATCGCCGGGTGCGCCGCCAAGGCGATGGCGGTAGGAATGGATGACAATTTCCACGTAGTCAGGGTTCTCAAAAGACGCCGCGGTCAGGTCATAGGTCGCCGCGTCAAAGTCCCAATTTCGCGACCAGAGTTTCCAGATGAATTTGCCGAACCCGTGCGGGTCATTGGCCAACTGCGCGCGCCCACGTTCGGTATTGAACAGGTAGATGTACCAAAACCGTGTTTCTTCTCCCACGGGGCCTGGGTCGTTTGCAGCGCCGATATTCTGAATGTTGTACCCAAGGCCACAACTCACCAGCCCGGTCACCCGCTCCGGCGCAATGGCCGCTACAATACACGCGGCACGCCCACCCCAATCAAACCCGGCCAGCGTCGCCCTCTCAATGGAAAGCGCATCCATCAATGCCAGCAAATCCGCCCCGAGCGCAGCCTGCTGACCCGACCTCATCGTATCGCCCGAAAGAAACCGCGTGGGTCCGTAGCCCCGCAAAAACGGCGCGATGGACCGCACGCCGTTCGCCGCCAGACGCTCCATCACATCGAGATAGCAATGCGCATCATACGGCCACCCATGCATGAGCATCACAACCGGCCCATCCGAAGGGCCGGCTTCGAAATACCCGATGTTCAGGACACCGGCGTCGATGTGCTTAAGCGTGCTCACTCAGGCTTGGTCGCCTGCATGGAGTCCCGCGCCTCGAACTCCGCAAACCACGCCGCCAGCGCTGGCGCATCCACCCGCCAATCCCGGCCCGGCTGGCGGAAATCCAGATAGCCCAGCGCGCACCCCACGGCGATGTGGGACATATCCATCGGCCCGTGCAGATGGCTCATCCAGCGCTCATTGATGGCTGCCACGGCGCGCTCGATCTTGCCCCACTGTGCCTCCACCCAAGGTGCAAAGACCTTCTCTTCCGGCCGCACGCGATGCTCGTAGACCATCAGTACACCGGCATCCATGATCGCGTCCGCCGTGGCCTCCAACGTCAGCGTCTCCCAAAGCCGTGCGTCCGGGTACATGCCCGCCTTCGCCCGCGCATCCAGATACCGTGTGATCACCCGACTGTCATAGAGCGCCGGGCCATCGTCGCGCACCAGACTGGGGATTTTGCCCGTAGGGTTGGCCGCTATGGCCTGTTCATCCGGGCTGACCGGCGTGGGCGCCATAAAGATAACCTCCACATCATCGCCCTGCCCGGTCTCATGAATCAGCACCCGCACCTTGCGCACAAACGGCGAGGGGATCGCCCCCATCAACTTCATCATCTGGTCTCTCCCTTATTCATCCGGGTCCCGCATCATTGCGGCCACCAGATCCACATCACGGCCCATGCCGACCACCTCGACAGCATCCGCCGCCCGCAGCCGCACATCATCAGGTTTGTTTTGATTGAGCTTCCATGTCCCGTCAATCTGATCCACTGCCATGCGGCACGGCACGATCTGGCGCATCATCGCCTCCATCACGCCCGCGCTCATCTTCTGGGATGTCCATGGCCGCTTCGGCGCAAGCCGCGTCTCGAACAGGTCGGACTGCCGATCCAGAAGATCCTGCATCTCCTCTTGCGGGCGCAGCTCCATCTCACCTTGCAAATGCACGGCCACGTAATTCCATGTCGGCACCTGATCGATCACCCCATACCAGTCAGGCGAAACATAGGAATGCGGCCCCTGCACCGCCAGCCGCGCTCGCACGGGAACCGAAAGTGCTCTTGCAATCGGATTGGATTTGACCAGATGAAAATCGACCTGGGCACCATCTTCGGACAGCAGAAAGGGAATGTGGCTGACCAGCGGCCCGTCATCCCCATTCACGCACAAAAGCCCGAACCCCTGTTCCCGGGCAAAAGCGATGTTGCGGTGCTCAGACGATTTGCGAAACGCGCGATTGGGATGCATGGCGGACCTCCAGGGCTCAGCCTTGATCATCTACCCGGCCTCGTGGCGTGGTTAGGGCCAGTTAGAAATTGCGATTAGTGCCAACATGTCATCCGCGAGGCACGGCACTTCAAGCCGCCAAAAGCTGCCCAGCTCGTGCGCCAGTCACCTGCGCGGTCACGATATCACCTTCAGGCCGATCGCTTTCGAAGACTGTCTCGGCAAACTGCTCGGTCCGCCCCATGCGCGGGCTTTCCATCAGTATCCTGTGGGTGCGCCCCTGCTGCTTGGTCAAATGCGTGGTCACGCGCGCCTCCCCCAACGCACGCAATTGCGCCGCGCGGGCTTTGATAACGCGCCCATGCACCTGCGGCATGCGCGCTGCCGGCGTTCCAGGACGGGGGCTATACGGGAACACATGCAACCACGTCAGATCACACTCGTCCACCAACCGAAGCGAGTTCTCAAACATCGCCTCCGTCTCTGTCGGGAACCCCGCGATGATATCCGCGCCAAAGGTCATCTCCGGCCGCAGGCGCTTGGCCTCCTCACAAAACGCAATCGCGTCATCCCTCAAATGCCGCCGCTTCATCCGCTTGAGGATCATGTCATCGCCATGCTGAAGGCTCAGATGCAGATGCGGCATCAGGCGCGGCTCGGTCGCGATGGCGGCCAGCAGGTTCTCATCCACCTCTATGGAATCAATCGACGAAATCCTTAGACGCGGCAAATCCGGCACAAGTTTCAGGATCCGCATCACCAGATCCCCCAGTTTCGGCCTCATCGGCAAATCCGCACCCCAACTCGTCAGGTCGACCCCGGTCAGAACGACCTCGTTGTATCCGCGATCCACCAACCGCTTGATCTGATCCACCACAACACCCGCCGGCACCGACCGCGAATTACCCCGGCCGTAGGGAATGATGCAAAAGGTGCAGCGATGATCACACCCATTCTGAACCTGCACATAAGCCCGGCTCCGTGTGCCGAACCCGTCGATCAGATGCCCTGCTGTCTCCGTCACCGACATGATGTCATCAACCTGACAGGTCTCGGTTTCGCCAATGAAATCCGCCGCCATGCCGCGCCATGTCTCGGGCCGCATTTTCTCGGTATTGCCGATGACCGCATCGACCTCGGCCATCGCCGTAAACGTCTCCGGCTCCGTCTGTGCCGCGCAACCCGTCACGATCAGCCGCGCGTCCGGGTTCTGCCGCCGCAAACGCCGGATTTCCTGCCGCGCCTTGCGCACGGCCTCTGCCGTCACCGCACAGGTATTCACGACCACCGCGCCCGTCAGCCCGGCCTCTGCGGCCAACTCCTTCATGGCCTCGGTTTCATAGGCGTTCAGCCGACAGCCCATCGTGGTGAAAACCGGCGCGCTCATCACAGGCTCTCCAGGAAATCGGTCGTGATCACCCCGTCACAGACATGCGCCGTGGGCCCGGTCATCCAAACCCCATCCTCACGCCAGTCAATGCTGATCCGCCCGCCATCAAGATCAATCTCAACCTTGCGGCCCGTCAGCCCCCGCCGTGCCGCCGCCACCGCCACCGCGCAAGAGGACGATCCAGACGCGAGCGTCACTCCCGTGCCGCGTTCCCACACCCGCATGCGCAGATGATCAGGGCCCACCACATGCACGATCTGCACGTTGGTGCGTTCGGGATAAAGCGGATGATGCTCATACCGCGCACCGAAATCCTCCAGCGACAGCGCATCCGCATCCTCGACAAAGAAGGTGCAATGCGGGTTGCCCATTCCCGTCGCCGTCGGCCCGCCGGGAATAGGCAGTTCCAGCGTATCCATCGCCTCCGCCAGCGGAATATCCTGCCACTCCAACTGCGGCTGCCCCATATTGACCGAGGTCAGCCCGTCACCGGCATCGCGGGCAACAAGCTCCCCGCGCGCGGTGGTCAACCGAACCTCTGACCGTCCGGTCTCCTCCATCACTGCGCGGGCAATGCAGCGCGTGGCATTGCCACAGGCCGCCGATTCCGATCCATCCGGGTTCCAGAAAGTCAGGGTCACATCCGCACCGTTCTGGCCGTCATCAATCCGTGCAAACTGATCAAACCCAATCCCACGCCGCCGATCCCCGACCGCGCGCACCAAATCAGCATCAATCGCCATGTCATGCGCACGGGCATCCACGACAACGAAATCGTTGCCCAGCCCATGCATCTTGCGAAACGCCATTCCAGTATGTGTCTTCGTGTCCATCGGGCGCGATATAGCGGGTGCGCTGCGTCAAATCCAGACGCTAGACCACAGGAGACGAGATTCCCCCTTGACCCCCCAGCCCTGTCTTTCTAGTTAGGCCCCCTAGTGGGCCGTTAGCTCAGTTGGTAGAGCAACTGACTTTTAATCAGTGGGTCGCAGGTTCGAACCCTGCACGGCTCACCACTACTTCCAGATACCGTCGGGAAAGCCTCGCAAAAATTGGGTGCGTGCTTTCTCCTTGTCGCAGCGCAGACCTTTAGTAGGGAATACGCGCGCGGTTGATGAATTGGCGCAAGGCAAATCGTGATCGAACCACCCGAAGGCCCGGCAGGCGCATCAGCTTTGTTTGCAGGAACTGCTCGAACTCCTCAAGGCTTTCCACCGCGACTTCCAGCAGGAAATCATGCGCCCCGGTCATCAAGGTGCCCGTGACCACCTCATCAAACAGCGCCACTTGCCGCTGGAATTCGGCGACCTTTTCAGCGTCCTGGCGCTCAAGTTCAACGGATACAAGCGCCGTGATGGGAAACCCCGCCGCCTTGCGATCGATCCGCGCGGAATACCCGGCAATCAGGCCGGATCGTTCCAAACGCTCCACCCGGCGTTTGCACGGCGTTGCCGACAACCCCACGCGATCCGCCAATTGCACCAAAGACATCCGCCCATCTTTTTGTAACGCGCGGATAATGTCCCGATCGACCTTGTCTGTAGTGATTCCCACTAAATTTTCCTGATAATCTGCACTTTTCACCTAAAATTACATGAATACGCGGCATAATCAATGTGATCCGACTACCGGTTCGGACCTAAACTGACGGGGTAAGTGCAGAATCCTCCAAAGGAGCCACGCTTGACCCTCGTCATCACCGAAGACACCCCGCCATATGGGTATGAGAGGTTGATCCTCGCCCAAGACGATGACGCCGGACTGACGGCTTACATTTGCATCCATTCCACTGTCTGCGGCCCGGCAGCTGGTGGTTGCCGGATGTGGGCCTATGACACGCGCGATGCGGCCCGTCAGGATGTGCTGAGGCTTGCGCGGGGCATGACGGCCAAGAACGCCATGGCCGGGCTTGATCTTGGCGGCGGGAAATCAGTCATCATCGGCGATGCGCGGACGGACAAAAACCCGGACCTGCTGCGCGCCTTTGGCAAGGCGGTCGAGCATCTGGGCGGGCAATACTACACCGCCGAAGATGTCGGCATCTCCCCGGCTGACATGCGCATCATGTCTGAGGAAACATCTTACGCCGTGGGCCTCGAAGGGGGCGAACACGGCAGCGGGGATCCATCCCCCTTCACGGCCGAGGGCGTTTTCCAATGCCTCAAGGTCGGCGCGCAGGATGTGTTTGGCAGCGACGACCTGACAGGGCGACGGGTGCTGGTGCAAGGCTTGGGCCATGTCGGCATGGCGCTGGCCGAAAAACTGTACTCGGCGGGGGCCTCCCTGATCTGTGCCGATATCAATCAAGACGCCGTGACCCATGCGCGCGATCACCTCAAGGCCGACATCTGCGGCGTGGATGACGTGTTCGACGCGCGGATGGACATTTTCGCGCCCTGTGCCTTGGGTGGCATCCTGACCCACGACACTTCACAAAAACTTTCGGCCCGGCTGATCTGTGGTGCCGCGAACAACCAATTGGCCGATGACAGTGTCGCGGAACAGCTCCGGGCGCGGGGCATCCGGTATTTGCCCGACTACGTGGTGAACGCCGGTGGGATCATCAGCGTGGCAAGCGAAATTCACCGCGCAGGCAAAGGGTATCGCGCGGCGCGGTTGAAGGACATCGCCAAGCGGATTGAGGAAATCCTAAAGATCTCGGGTGAGACCCAGACATCCACCACCCGCGTCGCCAATGACATCGTGACCCGGATCCTGACTGAAAAGCAGACCATCAAATCCAAGGTAGAGGCATGAGTGATACAAGACGCCCCCTCGAACTGAGCGTTCCGGAGCCGGGGTGTCGCCCCGGGGATACCCCCGATTTTTCCGACTTCGAAATTCCCAAAGCCGGCGCGGTCAGGCGCCCACCCGTGGATATCGCCGCCGATGACATCCGCGACATGGCCTTTTCCATCGTTCGGGTGCTCAACAAGGAAGGCCGCGCCGTTGGCGATTGGGCCATTGACCTGACGCCCGACGACCTGCGCACCGGGCTGCGCCACATGCTGACATTACGCACTTTCGATGCGCGCATGCTGACGGCACAGCGGCAGGGTAAAACCAGCTTTTACGTGCAGCATCTGGGCGAAGAAGCTGTCAGTTGCGCCTTCGCGCGCGCGCTGGAACCCGGAGACATGAATTTCCCGACCTACCGTCAGGCGGGCCTCCTCATTGCGGCAGATTACCCGATGCTGACCATGATGAACCAGATTTACTCCAACGCTGATGACCCACTGCACGGGCGGCAATTGCCGATCATGTACAGCTCGAAGGCGCATGGCTTCTTTTCAATCTCCGGCAATCTGGGCACACAGTTCGTACAGGCCGTGGGTTGGGCCATGGCCTCGGCCATTTCGGGCGATACGAAGATCGCGGCCGGCTGGATCGGCGATGGCTCCACGGCAGAGAATGATTTTCACGCCGCGATGGTCTTTGCCTCGACCTACAAGGCGCCGGTTGTGCTGAACATCGTCAATAACCAGTGGGCCATTTCGACCTTTCAGGGCATCGCGCGTGGCGGCGTCGGGACATTCGCAGCGCGTGGGCACGGCTTCGGCATCGCCTCCATTCGCGTTGATGGCAATGACTACCTGGCGGTGCATGCGGTCGCGAAATGGGCCGCCGAACGTGCGCGTCTGGGGTTCGGCCCGACGCTCATTGAACATGTGACCTATCGCGCAGGCGGGCATTCCACCTCCGATGACCCATCCGCCTACCGCTCAGGGGACGAAGCCGCCGCATGGCCACTGGGCGATCCGATCGAGCGGCTGAAGCAGCACCTCATTGCCATCGGTGAATGGTCTGACGAACGGCACACACAGGCCGAGGCAGAGATTCTGGACAGCGTCACCGCTGTGCAGAAACAGGCCGAGGCCGTCGGCACGCTGGGCGATGGCAAGGCCCCATCGCCCCGCGACATGTTCGAAGGGGTCTATGAAACCATGCCGCAGCACCTGATCCGACAGCGTCAGATGGCGGGGTATTGATCCATGCCACAGATGTCGATGATAGACGCCATTCGTGACGGCCATGACGTGGCCATGGCCCAAGATGACCGCGTGGTGGTCTACGGCGAAGATGTCGGATTCTTCGGCGGCGTCTTCCGCTGCACCGCCGGATTGCAGGAAAAATACGGCCGATCCCGCTGCTTCGACGCTCCGATCAACGAAAGCGGAATCGTGGGCACCGCGATTGGCATGGCCGCCTACGGTTTGAAGCCCGTGATCGAAGTGCAGTTCGCCGATTACGTTTATCCCGCCTACGATCAGATCGTGTCAGAGGCCGCGCGCCTGCGGCATCGATCCAACGGCGATTTCACCTGCCCCATCGTGATCCGCATGCCCACCGGCGGCGGCATCTTCGGCGGCCAAACCCACAGCCAAAGCCCCGAGGCGATCTTTACCCATGTCTCGGGTCTGAAGGTCGTGATCCCGTCCAATCCGGTGGACGCCAAGGGGCTGCTTCTGGCTTCCATCGCCGATCCTGACCCGGTGATCTTTCTCGAACCCAAGCGGCTCTATAACGGGCCGTTTGATGGCTACCACGACCGTCCTCTAACCACGTGGAAAAAACATGCCTTGGGCAATGTTCCCGAGGGCCATGACATCGTCCCACTGGGCAAGGCCAAGATCACCCGCGAAGGGGCGGATGTCACCGTTCTGGCCTACGGCACCATGGTCTACGTGGCCGAAGCCGCCGCGGCTGAGACCGGAATTGATGCAGAGGTGATCGACCTGCGCACTCTGCTCCCGCTCGACCTCGACACCATCACCGCCTCTGTGACCAAGACAGGCCGCTGCGTGATCGTGCATGAAGCCACCCGCACCTGCGGTTTTGGCGCGGAACTGATGGCCGTCGTGCAGGAGGCATGTTTCTACAGCCTTGAGGCCCCGATCCTCCGCGTCACCGGGTGGGACACGCCGTACCCCCACGCGCAGGAATGGCAATATTTCCCCGGTCCCGACCGCGTGGGCGAGGCCCTCAAACAGGTGATGGAGGATTAGACGATGGGCATACACGCCATCCGCCTGCCTGACATCGGCGAAGGCATTGCCGAGGCCGAACTGACCGAATGGCATGTGAAGCCCGGCGACGTGATCCGGGAAGATGATCTGCTGGCCGTTGTCATGACGGACAAGGCCTCGGTCGAAGTCCCCTCCTCGGTCAACGGCACAGTGCTGGAGCTTGGCGGCGAGATCGGAGAGCAGATGGCCGTTGGTTCTGTCCTGATCCGCATCGAGGTGGAGGGCGACGGCAACGAGGCAGAGAACGTCGCTCTACCGGAGGCAAACCTCAGCCCGTCACCGGACCCGGCCCCGCAAAAAGCAGCCACCATACAACCCGAAACCCCGACGACCCAGCCCCGCAAACCGACCGTCTCCCGCGCGACAGGCACGAAACCCCTCGCCTCTCCCTCCGTCCGGGCCCGCGCCCGCCGGGAAGGCATCGATCTGCGTCAGGTGCCCGGCTCTGGCCCGGCCGCGCGGATCAGCCACTCTGATCTTGATCACTGGATCGCCTCCGGTGGCATTCAACAAGGCCAAGTCACCCGCGGCCCCAACACCGGGGTCGAAGAGGTGCGCGTGATCGGCATGCGCCGCCGCATCGCCGAAAAGATGCAGATCGCCAAACGCCAGATCCCCCATATCACCATCGTCGAAGAGGTCGAGATGGAAGCGCTGGATACCTTGCGCGCCGCACTCAACGACAAGCACGCAGGCCAACGGCCCAAGCTGACGATCCTGCCCTTCCTGATGCGCGCCATTGTCGAGGCGGTGCGCGACCAACCGGACCTGAATGCCCGCTATGATGATGAGGCAGGCATTCTACACCGCCACGGCGGCGTGCATGTGGGCATCGCCACGCAAACACCGGGCGGATTGTCCGTGCCCGTCATCCGCCATGCCGAGGCCGGCAGCCTGTGGGACAACGCATCAGAGCTCACCCGTCTGTCTGAGGCCGCCCGCGACGGCACGATCACGCGCGATGAATTGCAAGACAGCACGATCACCATCACGTCGCTGGGCCCTCTTGGCGCGCTGGCCACGACACCGATCATCAACCACCCCGAAGTGGCGATCGTGGGCGTCAACAAGATGCAAATCCGCCCTGTCTGGGACGGCCAGCAATTTCAGCCAAGGAAGATGATGAACATTTCCTGTAGCTTCGATCATCGTGTGATCGATGGCTGGGATGCCGCCGTTTTCGTGCAGAAACTCAAATCCCTGCTGGAAACCCCGGCCATGCTGTTTGTGGAGGGGTAAATGCCTGACCAGAAGTGCAAATTGCTGATCATCGGCGCCGGGCCCGGCGGCTATGTCTGCGCCATTCGCGCGGGCCAATTGGGCATCGACACGATCATCGTGGATGAGGCCAAACCCGGTGGCACCTGCCTCAACGTGGGTTGTATTCCCTCCAAGGCCCTGATCCACGCCGCCGACGAATTCCACCGTATCGTGTCGGTCAATGACGGCCCGCTCGGCATCACCGCACCCCCGCCTCAGATCGACCTGACCAAAACCATCGCGTGGAAGGACGGCATCGTTGATCGGTTGAACCATGGCGTGTCTGGCTTGATGAAGAAGGCCGGTGCGCGGTTTGTGTCAGGCCGTGCCCGGTTTCTGGATGGCAAGACCGTGTCCGTCACCGACCCCGACGGCAGCCAAAGCGAAATCCGTGCGGAGCACATCGTCATCGCTACAGGCTCCACCCCTGTGGGCCTGCCCTTTGCGCCCTTTGGCGGCGATGTTCTTTCGTCGACCGAGGCACTGTCGCTCAGCGAGCTGCCCAAAAGCATGGCGGTGATCGGCGGCGGCTATATCGGGCTGGAACTCGGTACGGCCTTCGCCAAACTGGGCACGCAGGTGACGGTGATCGAGGCCGCGGACCGCCTCTTGCCCAGCTATGACGCCGCCCTGATCGCACCGGTGGAACAGCGCCTGAAAACCTTGGGCGTCACCGTTCTGACCGGAACCAAGGCGCAAAGCTATTCTGACGGTCTGCTGCAAACGGATGGCGGCGATATCGCTGCCCAGAAACTTCTGGTCACCGTCGGGCGCCGACCGCGCACCAAGGGCATCGGGATCGAGGAATTGTCGCTCACCATGTCCGGCCCCTTCGTGCGCATTGATGAACAGTGCCAAACGTCGATGCGCGGCATCTATGCGATTGGCGACGTGACGGGCGACCCCATGCTGGCCCATCGCGCCATGGCCCAGGGCGAAATGGTCGCCGAACACATCGCGGGCCATGCCGTCGCATGGGACAAGCGCGCGATCCCCGCTGTCTGCTTTACCGATCCAGAGATCATCACCTGCGGCGCCCTGCCCGGCGAAGTCGACGGCACACGGTCCAGCGTTTTCCCGTTTTCCGCGAATGGCCGCGCCATGACCTGCGAATCGGAACACGGGTTTGTCCGTGTCATATGGCGCGAAAGCGATCAGGCCGTGGTGGGCATACAGGCGGTCGGCGCACAGTTGTCCGAACTGTCCGCGGGATTCTCCCTCGCCATTGAAATGGGCGCGTGCCTGGAAGACATCGCCGCCACGATCCATGCCCATCCAACGCAATCCGAAGCCCTTCAGGAAGCCTGTCTCAAAGCCTTGGGACACGCCTTGCACGTCTGACGGGGGTTGTTTCCCGCGGCCTTGGCCTACCGGGTTTCAGGATACGCAAACAGCCCGGGCCTTGTGCACGCGGGCTTTTCAAGTATCGTGTAGAACACGCGTCGTTCTTCCATCTGACACCCTGGGATTCGGGGACGAAATCGCGTGAAGAGCACGTAAGCATCGCTAGCCTCAGGCACGGCGCTGCACACCAAAAGCCCGGCATAAAACCGGGCAACATCGAAATCAGGGAGAGACAGATGTTTTCCAAATTGAAACTGAGCGGTGCCGTGCTGATTGCCGGGCTGACCGCCGCCTCGATGACCACCGCAGAAGAGTTCATCTCGATCGGCACCGGCGGCGTGACAGGCGTTTACTACCCCACGGGCGGCGCAATCTGCCGTCTTGTGAACAAGTCCCGCAAGGAACATGGCATCCGCTGTGCCGTGGAATCCACCGGTGGCTCCGTCTACAACATCAACACCATCAAAGCCGGTGAGCTTGAGTTCGGTGTGGCCCAGTCCGACTGGCAGTACCACGCCTATAACGGCACATCGAAGTTCGAAGGCGATGCGGCCTTCCCGAACATCCGCGCCGTGATGTCTGTGCACCCCGAACCCTTCACCCTGATCGTGCGCGGCGACAGCGGCATCGAAAGCTTTGCCGATCTCGCAGGTAAGCGCGTGAACGTGGGCAACCCGGGCTCGGGTCAGCGCGCCACGATGGAAGTGGTTATGGACGCATTCGGCATCGGCATGGATGATCTGGCACTCGCGACCGAATACAAAGGGTCCGAGATGGCCAAGCAGCTGTGCGATGGCAACATTGATGCGATGATCTACACGATCGGCCACCCGGCCGCCGCGATCAAGGAAGCCACCACAACCTGCGATGCAAAACTCGTCTCCGTGACCGGTGAGCCCATTGACAAGCTCGTGGCCGACAATCCGTTCTACCGCGTGGCGACGATCCCGGGCGGCATGTACAAGGGCACCGACAGCGACACCACGACCTTCGGCGTCGGCGCAACCTTCGTGACCTCGGCGGATGTGCCTGAGGATGTGGTCTATGTCGTGGCCAAGGCCGTGATGGAAAACATCGAAGATTTCAAAGGCCTGCACCCGGCCTTTGCCAATCTCGACCCGGCCCAGATGGTCAAGGATGGCCTTTCTGCCCCGCTGCATGATGGCGCGGCCAAGGCCTATAAAGAGCTTGGTCTGATCGACTGATCGATTTCTGAAAAGACGGGGCTGTCCGGCCTTCGGGCAGCCCCCCAACACCACAAAAAGTGTCCCGACAACAGGGACCGGGGGACATACTATGGCACAGGACACCGATGCGCGGAGCGCAGACGATATGGTTGCAGAGGCCGATACCGGCGCACGCAACCCATCCGCCACCTGGCAGGCCAACCTGATCATCGGCACCTGCATCGTCTGGTCGCTCTTTCAGCTCTACATCGCCTCCAAGGTGCCCGGCGTTCTGGCGCAGGCCACGGGCATGAACATCTTCGCCAATATCGTGGCACAGGCCCGCTTCGTGCACCTCGCCTTTGCCATCATGCTCGCCACACTGGCCTTCCCTCTGTTCAAAGGCTCGCCCAAGGATCGCATCCCGGTCTATGACTGGGCACTTCTGATCCTCGGCGTCGCTTCCTGTCTCTATCTGGTGGTCTTCCGCTTTGAGATCGCCGACCGTCCCGGCCTCTGGAGTCCCACCGATATCGTCATGTCCCTGATCGGCATGTTTGTCCTGTTCACCGCCGTCTACCGATCCCTCGGTCTGCCGCTGGTGATCATCGCGGGGGCCTTTGTCGCCTTTGCCTTCTTCGGCGGCTATTCCGAATGGGCGCGGAACATCACCAATTATGGCGGGGCATCGCTGTCCAAGGCACTGGGTCATTACTGGATGCAAACCGAAGGCGTCTTCGGCGTGGCCCTGGGCGTCTCCACCACCATGATCTTTCTCTTTGTCCTGTTCGGCGCGCTGCTCGACCGCGCCGGTGGCGGATCTTGGTTCATCAAGGTGGCCATCGCCCTTCTGGGGGCGCTGCGCGGCGGCCCGGCGAAAGCCTCCGTTCTGTCCTCCATGCTCACCGGCATGATATCCGGCTCGTCCATTTCCAATACCGTCACCACCGGCACCTTCACTATCCCGCTGATGAAGCGCATCGGCTTCCCGGCGGAAAAGGCCGGCGCGGTCGAAGTCGCATCCTCCACCAACGGTCAGCTGACCCCGCCGGTGATGGGCGCGGCGGCCTTCCTGATGGTTGAATACGTCAACATTCCTTACATTGACGTGGTCAAACACGCTTTCCTGCCTGCGGTGATCAGCTACATCGCGCTGCTCTACATCGTGCACCTCGAAGCGCTCAAAATGCAGATGCAGGGCCTCAAGAAGGCAGGCCGTCATATCGGCCCCGTTCTCATCCTCATCCTCTTCCTGTCGGGCTTCATTTTCCTTGGCGCCGCAACGTACCTGATGATTGCGCTGCGGTCCGTGCTCGACGGATTCATGACCGAAAGCGTTTATGGCGGGCTCGCTGTCGTGGCGGTTCTGTATCTTGTGCTGGTCTACTACGCGTCCAAGTATCCGGATGTGGCGATGGATGACCCCGACGGCCCGCTCGAGGCACCCCGCCTCACGCCCACCCTGCTCGGCGGGGCCTATTTCGCGCTGCCCATCTTCATCCTTGTCTGGAACCTGATGGTGCGCACCGAAGACCTCGAACGGCTCTCACCGTCGTTGTCGGCCTTCTGGGCCACGATCTTCATGATCTTCGTCGCTCTCACTCACCGCCCGCTCAAGGCATTCTTCCGGGGCGAGGCCTTCAGCGCGGCCACCGCCCAAGGCGGGCGTGATTTCGTCGATGGCCTGATCCTCGGCGCGCGCAACATGATCGGCATCGGGGTGGCCACGGGCGCCGCCGGCATCATCGTCGGCACCATCAGCCTCACCGGCGCGCATCAGGTCATCGGCCAAGTGGTCGAGGTGATCGCAGGCGGCAATATCTGGATCCTGCTGATCCTCGTCGCGGTCATGTCGCTGATCCTCGGCATGGGCCTGCCCACCACGGCGAACTACATCGTGGTGTCCTCGCTCATGGCCCCGGTCATCATCTCGGTTGGCGCGCAGGCGGGCTACATCTTCCCGCTGATCGCCGTGCACCTCTTCGTGTTCTATTTCGGGATCTTGGCGGATGACACGCCACCCGTAGGCCTTGCGGCCTATGCGGCGGCGGCCATATCACGCGGGGATCCGATCAAAACCGGGGTGCAGGGCTTCGCCTATGACATCCGCACAGCACTCCTGCCCTTCCTCTTCATCTTCAACACGGACCTGTTGTTGATTGATGTGGGCTTTGCCAAGGCGATCCTCGTCTTCTTCATATCCCTCATCGCGATGCTCTTATTCGCGGCGGCGACCCAAGGGTATTTCATAGCCAAGTCCCGAAAATGGGAAACGGTCGTGCTGCTCTTCATCGCCTTCATGCTCTTCCGACCGGATTTCTTCCTCGATCAGGTGAGCGATAAATACACCACTGCCACCGGGCCCGCCGCTTTGGAACTGATGGCCAGCGCCGACGATGGCCAGGAACTCCGAGTGGTGGTCGAAGGCCCGGACTTTGACACCGGCAACACGCGACCCACCACCATCACCTTGCCTGCTATTGCAGGCGATGCAGAAGGCGCGCTCGATGCCCAAGGGCTGGCCGTCTTCGCCGATGGCGATGTGCTGGCGATGGATGAACCCTTCCCCGGCACGCCTTTCTTCGAAAGCCTGGGCAATGAATATGACTTTTACGGCGACAGCCCGGTTCAGATCACCGCGGTGCAGATCGAAAATGAGCGCATGCCCAAAGAGCTCTTCTTCATCCCCGCGCTGATCCTTCTGATGGGCATCGTGCTGCTGCAAAGCCGCCGCGCCACGCAGCCCGCATTTTAAGGAACAAAGACATGTTCAAAACACTCCTCCTCGCCGTCGATATCAACGATCCGGACGGCGCGACGCGCTGCACAGAGGCCGCCATTGCCATGGCCAAGCATGAAAACGCCATGCTGCATGTCCTCAACGTCGTGCCCGATGACGGCATGTCGATTGTCAGTGCCGCCTTCTCCGCCGACCACGCGTCAGAGGTGCAGGCCGCCACTGAAAAGGCGCTGCAAGACTGGGCGACCGTCCACATCCCTGCCAGCATCAGAAGTGAGATCCATGTCGTGCGCGGTACCGTGTATGACCAGATCATCAAATCCGCGGCAGAACTGGATGTCGACGGCATCTTTGTCGGTGCCCACAGTCCGGCGCTCAAGGATTACCTGATCGGCCCCAACGCGGCCCGCGTGGCCCGCCATGCCACGCAATCGGTCTTCGTGATCCGCTAGGGCGCTCGGTACGTTAAGGCCAGAGGGCGGGCGTGACCATACCGACGTGATACCGACGCAATACCGACGTAAAACCGACGCGGGTTTTTTGCCGGGGAACCCTTGTTAATCAGGGAATTTACTGTCGATTCGCGCGGACGCGCGCACTCGGCCTTCAGAAATCGTTAACCACCCAGGATCAGGTGTTGAACAGGAAGTGCAGCACGTCTCCGTCCTTGACCAGATAGGTCTTTCCTTCCGCCCGCATCTTGCCCGCTTCCTTCGCGGCCTGTTCGCCGCCAAGGGTGACGTAATCGTCATAGGCGATGGTCTCCGCCCGGATGAATCCTTTCTCGAAATCCCCATGGATCACCCCCGCCGCCTGCGGCGCGAGCGTCCCCTGACGGATCGTCCAGGCGCGGGCTTCCTTGGGCCCCGCGGTGAAGTATGTCTGCAAATGCAGCAGGTCGTAGCCCGCCCGGATCAGCCGATCGAGCCCCGCCTCATCCAGCCCCATTTCCTCAAGGAACATGGTGGCTTCCTCGGGCTCCAACTGGCTGATCTCTTCCTCGATCTGGGCTGAGATCACGACGCTCGCCGCGCCCTGTTCCGCGGCCATCTTCTGCACAGCGGCGGAGTGATCATTGCCGCTCGACGCGCTGCCCTCATCCACGTTGCACACAAACAAAATAGGTTTGGTTGTAAGAAGTTGCAGGTTCTTCCAAGCGCGTGCGTCTTCGGCGGAAACCTCCACCATCCGCGCGGGTTTTCCTTCTTCCAGCATGGCCTGCGCAGCCGCCAAAAGCGCATCCTGCTGCATCGCTTCCTTGTCATTGCCCTTCAGCTTGCGCACCAACCCCGCACGCCGTTTCTCGATGCTTTCAAGATCGGCCAGCATCAGCTCCGTCTCAATCACTTCGGCATCCTCTACGGGGTTTACACGGCCCTCCACATGGGTCACGTCCCCGTCCTCGAAACACCGCAGCACATGGGCGATGGCGTCCACCTCGCGGATGTTGGCAAGGAACTGATTGCCGAGGCCCTCGCCTTTGCTGGCTCCTTTCACAAGGCCCGCAATATCGACAAAGGTCATCCGCGTTGGGATCACCTGTTTCGACTTGGCCAGCTCCGCCAATTTGTCGAGCCGTGCATCCGGCACCGCCACCTCACCCACATTGGGTTCAATGGTGCAAAACGGAAAATTCGCAGCCTGTGCCGCGGCGGTTTTGGTCAGGGCGTTGAAAAGGGTGGACTTGCCCACATTCGGCAGCCCAACAATGCCCATTTTGAAACCCATAGCCGCCTCCGAAAGTTGCTTTCGCGCCTTCTATTCGGAAGCGGTCATGGGTTCAATAGGACTTTGTTTTTAAGGCTTGTCTGCCCTCTTTGGCTGTTTCGATTACCCAGCTTAGATGCGGAAAAACCTCTGCATCACGCGAGGCAGCCAGCTGTCGAACTTCAGCGGAGCATCGGTGACCGTCAAGCAGATGCAGTCTTCCCCGATATCGGCCACGGGCGTGTGGTGATGATCCTCATCCGCCACTTCGATATCGCCCGGCCCAAACCGGTTGTGTCCATCGCTGTAGGCGCCTTGGAAGACCACTGTCATTTCCATGCCACGGTGGCCATGATCAGGCATCGAACCGCCCGCCGGAATATAGAGAAGACGCGCATTCGCGTTGCCCTCGATCGGCAGGATCGCCTGTTTGACGCCCATGCCGACGGGTCGCCATTTCACGGCCTCCAGATCGCCGCCTACGTAGTCCTGCACCGGCGCGGGCAAAACGCCTTTGGTGCGCTTTGGTGCGGGCTCCGGCGTGGCGTTGTCAATCAAGGCAAACGTCGCATCCAGGCTGTCCGGCGCCAACTCTGCCGCTTCGCTGCTTTCCACAAGGGAGCCACCCACCGCGTCATAAGCATGCATACGGGAACGGCTTTCATCGGACATCGAAATATGCGCGGCCACGGCCAAGCTGTAGGCTTCCGGCAGTGTCCCTGCGGAATACGCCATCAGCAGGTCGTCGGTCAGATAGTGCTGTATGTCATCTTGCGTCATTGTCATCACTTCATTTGGTGGCGCAAACGGTCAAGCGCCAATCTAATCCTCGATTTGATCGTGCCCAGCGGCAATCCCGTCTCTGCGGCAATTTCGCTGTGCGAAAGGTCACCAAAGTAGGCCTTTTCGATCAACTCTCTCTGTTTGTCCGGAAGCGACGAAAGCGCCTCTCCCAGAGCTTCTGTTTCCTGTTGCAGCGCCAGGGTGTCTTCCTGGTCTGGTTCTTCTTCGGGGCCCCAGGGAAGATCCTCAGGCTCTGGTCGTCTCATCTTGCGGAACGCGTCAATCTTGCGGTTCCGCGCGATCGTGAAGATCCATGTGGCCGCGCTTGCCCGGGCCGGATCAAATAGATGCGCCTTCTGCCACACGGTGGCCATGACTTCTTGTGTACATTCTTCGGCCAAGGTGATGTCGGCACCCGACCGCATGAGGAACGATTTCACGCGCGGGGCAAAGTGCCGAAACAGATCCGCGAACGCCTGACGATCTTGGTGGTCGCGGATACGGACAATACAATTTGCCCATCGCAACCCCCCGTCGTTTGGGTTCGGTTTTCCCGTTTCAACCGTCACCTCAGCCAATCCCGCCTGTCTGTCGTGCTTATCTTCACGCGTAGCATGCCCCCTATTGGGTGGCGACTCTGTCGTTTCGACAAGCGATGCGGTTTCGCTGTACATGGGTGTAGTACGCCTTGGGGATCACATTGGATCACCGCTGGGGCAATTTTTTTCTTTATCATCCGATCCTTTGTGCCATGCGTAGAATGCAGTACAAATACCAAAATCGGAAACACATCACATGCCATTCGAAAATGCCTCTTCCGGGCGCAAAAAGATCGCGATCATTGGATCAGGCATTACTGGGCTCGGGGCAGCCTACAGGCTTGGCGCGACCCACGATGTCACACTATTCGAATCTGAGCCGCGACTGGGCGGGCATGCTCGAACCATCATTGCGGGCAAAAATGGGGATCAACCGGTCGACACCGGGTTTATCGTTTTCAACTACGCCAATTACCCAAACCTCGCGCGGATCTTTGACGCGCTGGACGTGCCTGTCACCAAAAGCTCCATGACCTTCGGGGCATCCCTGCGGGGTGGGGCGCTGGAATACGGGCTTCAAGGGGCCTCTGCTTTTTTTGCGCAGAAGAAAAACGCGGTGAACCCGCGCCACCTGATGATGTTGCGGGATATCTTCCGGTTCAATTCCAACGCGCTCAAGATGGTGTCGGATCACCCTGACCTGACGATTGGGCAATTCCTCGACAAGATGGGCATGGGGCGGTGGTTCAGAGAATATTACCTGCTGCCGCTCACCGGCGCGATCTGGTCTACGCCGACCCGGCAAGTGTCGGAGTTTCCGGCCCATGCGATGGTACGGTTTTTGAAAAACCACGGGCTTTTGTCCTATGACGGGCAGCATCAGTGGTACACGGTGGTCGGGGGCTCCGTCACCTACGTTGATAAAATGGCCATCGCGCTGCGCAAAGCCGGTGTAAGAATACGCCTAGGCTGCCCGGTTGAAGCGGTAAAACGCGAGGCCTTGGGCGCACAGATTAAAGTCCGCGGTCTTGACTGGATGAACTTCGATGAGGTGATTTTTGCAACGCATTCCGATGACAGCCTTCGGATGCTGTTCGATCCCTCGACAGAGGAAACCCGCCTGCTCGGCGACGTGAAATACCAACCCAATGAGGTTGTTTTGCATTGTGACCGGTCCGTCATGCCGAAGCGGAACGCGGTCTGGTCATCGTGGAATTATTGCGAAACGCCAGCGCAGCGCGATGGGCAGATTGATCTGACCTATTGGATGAACAGCTTGCAGCCCATCCCCAAGGATGATCCGCATTTCGTGACACTCAATTCCAACCGGGAAATCCGGGAAGAGTTGATTTATGATCAAGTCACGCTGCGCCATCCGGTCTATGACCTGGCCGCTCTTGCCGCGCAAAAGGGTATCCGCGCCCTGAATGGCACGCGGAATACATGGTTCTGCGGGGCCTGGATGAGGGACGGGTTCCATGAAGATGGGCTCAGCAGTGGGCTGGAGGTGGCTGAGGCCATCCTGGCAGGTGATGCGGTTGCGGTGGCGGCCGAGTGAACAGTTATGAAGACCATCGATCATATCGCAGGCCATACGTGGCACGGGCGCAAAGGCGCGGTGGATAACGCGTTTCGTTATTCCATCGACTACCTTATGCTCGATGCCGAAGAAGCGGTGGAAACGCCGTTTTTGTTTGGCCGCAACCGGGCGGGGCTCGCCTCGCTTTGGGACAGCGATCATGGCGGGCCACCCAAACAGGGCCGTGGGGCCGCTTGGGTGCGTGAAGTCCTCGAATCGCATGGCTTCGAAGCCCCCGCGCGAATTGAACTTTTGGCCCAGCCGCGGGTGATGGGGCATGTGTTCAACCCGGTTGCCTTCTGGATCTGCCGCGACAAACACGGCCAGGTGCCAGTGGTGATTTCCGAGGTGACGAACACCTATGGGGACCGGCATTCCTATTTGTGCTGCCACGAAGATCGCTCACCCATCGGACCGAAGGACAAGTTGACGGCGAAGAAGATCTTTCACGTATCCCCCTTCCAGAAGATCGAAGGTGGGTATGAGTTCCGTTTTGATCTGCGTCCCGAACGCATTGGCATCTGGATCGATTTCACAGGCGGCAATGGTGGGCTGACGGCCACGCTGGTGGGCAAACGCAAACCTCTGACCACGACCGGTCTGGTGCGCGCGAGCTTGCGGCGACCCTTTGGGTCGCGCCGGGTTTTGGCGCTTATTCACTGGCAAGCGCTGAAGCTCTGGTTCAAGGGCGCACGGTTCAGGAGCAGGCCGGAGCCGCCTGTGCACGAGGTCAGCCGATGACCAAAGTTGAAACCCGGACGCAAGCTCAGACCCCCACATTGCCAGCCTTTGCCCTCTTCGCCGCCATGATTGCCGCGGCAGGGTTGCCACTCTATATCCACGCGCCCAAATTCTACGTAGATGAATATGGCGTGTCGCTGGCGGCACTTGGCACGGTCCTCTTCGGACTTCGCATGCTGGATTTCGTGCAAGATCCGCTGCTTGGGAAAATGGCGTCGGTCTGGCGGGCAAAACGTGGGCTGACTGTGGCTATTGCGGCAGTGACGATGGCGGCAGCGATGCTTGGGCTCTTCTCTGTCACACCCGCAACCGCGCCGCTTTTGTGGTTTGCGGTGATGCTGACCCTGGTGTTTTCGTCTTTTTCGTACCTGACGATCTGCTTCTACGCCGAGGGTGTGTCAACGGCCGGACGGATCGAAGGCCAAGGCCATATCAAACTGGCCCGCTGGCGCGAAACAGGAGCGCTTCTGGGCATCTGTGCGGCCTCCGTCGCGCCGATTGTGATCGGTGGCTATAGCGGGTTTGCCTTTGCATTTGCCCTTCTGACTGTCGTCGCGCTTTGGGCGATGCGGCGCGAATGGGTTGGCCACGATATTCAATCCAGCACCGGGTTTATGGGGGTGTTGTCAGACCCGGTGGCGCGCCGTCTTTTAATGGTCGCTCTGTTCAACGCGGCACCCGTCGCTGTCAGCTCCACGCTATTCCTTTTCTTCGTGGAAAGCAGACTGGACGCGCCGGGATGGGAAGGGCCGTTCTTGTTGCTCTTCTTTCTGTCGGCCGCGCTCGCCGCTCCCTTCTGGTCGCGTCTCGCTGAGCGCGCAGGCGAACGTCGTGTGCTGCTCATTGCGATGGTTCTTGCCATCGTGGCTTTCGGCTTCGCTGTGACCCTGGGCGCAGGCGACACTTGGGCGTTTGGCCTGATCTGTGTGGCCTCGGGTGCGGCTCTTGGTGCCGACATGACGCTTCTGCCCGCGCTCTTCGCGCGCAGGATGGAGGCGGTTTCCCCCGGCGCGTCCGAGGGCTTTGGGCTTTGGTCCTTCGTTTCAAAATTCACGCTGGCCCTGGCGGCGGTGACGTTGTTGCCACTTCTGGAATCCGGCGGTTTTCGGGCGGGTGAAGCAAATTCGGAAGACGCGCTCCGATTGCTCAGCCTGCTTTATGGCGCGCTGCCTTGCGTGCTGAAATTGCTGGCAATTGCATTGCTGGTTTCCATCAATCTTGAGGATAAGGAGTAATACGGGATGACTTCTTTACTATGGTTTTTCCTAGGGCTCGTGGTCGCGGTAACAGGCGTGATCGGAGCTCAGCGCTACGTGGGTTTCATGTCCCAACGCGCGGAGCACTATGAAACTGGTCAGCCGGTCATGGACCTGCGCCAGCACCTCAATGGTCCTATCAAGTGCGAAGGCGTGATCTATGGCCCGCTGGGTCGGGTCACCTCGCGCTTTGACGCAGATTTCATGGCGACATGGGATGGCAACAAGGGCGTAATGACAGAACACTTCCGTTATGACAGCGGCAACACCCAGGATCGCGAGTGGCGGCTAGAGCTGGGTAATGACGGTTCGGTCAAAGCTGATGCCGACGATCTGGTGGGTCAGGGCTTGGGTCAGCAGAAGGGCTCCGCCTTGAAGCTCACCTACAATATCCGTTTGCCGGAAGAGGCCGGCGGCCATGTACTGAGCGTCACCGACTGGATGTATCTGACGCCTTGTGGCACAACCATCGTGAACCGTAGCCAGTTCCGCAAGTTCGGGATCAAGGTGGCGGAGCTGGTCGCGACAATGCGCAAAGCTGAGGCTGCATGAGCCAATTTGCAGGCAAGACCTATTGGCTGGTGGGTGCGAGCGAAGGGCTGGGCGAAGCGCTTGCCCATCAACTCAGCGCGCTCGGTGCCGACCTGATCCTGTCTGCACGAAACAAGGACCGGCTTGATGCCGTGTCTGAGGCCGTGCCGGGTAAGTCACGCGTGGTGCCCATGGATATCGCGGACGACGACAGCGTCGCCAAGGCCGCCAAAGAGGCGGGCGATGTGGATGGGTGCGTGTTTCTGGCCGGGATTTACTGGCCTATGCCCGCCACCGATTGGGACCTCGATCGAGGTGTGGCCATGGCGGATGTGAATTTCACCGGCGCCTTCCGCGTATTGGGTCATGTGGTGCCCAAGATGGTCGCCAAGGACGCTGGTCACATCGTGATCACCGGATCCCTGTCAGGGTTCCGTGGGTTGCCGGGTGCCATCGGGTACGGTGCGTCCAAAGCCGGTGTGATGTCACTGGCGGAAAGTCTGCGCGCCGATCTGGGGCGGACGGGGATTGATGTGCAGTTGGCCAATCCCGGCTTCATCAAGACACGACTCACCGATAAAAATGATTTCAGCATGCCCTTTCTGATGACGTCAGAACAGGCCGCCGGGAAGATGGTGTCGCTGATGAAGAGGCCGCGGAAGTTTCAGTCCCACTTCCCCCGCGTCTTTTCGTGGTTTTTCCGGGCATCCCGGCTTTTGCCGGATTGGCTCTATTATCGCATTTTTGCCTGATCGATCAGTTGATCGTCGATGTCAGGCCTTCAGGCTGTCCGACCACAACGAAGGTCAGCTTGTCAGGGTTCATCCATTCCTTCGCAACACGGTTGAGATCCTCAAGCGTGACGGCATTGACCCGGTCGTTGCGGGTGGCGATGTAATCTATCGGGAACCCACTCAGCTGCATGGAGGCCGTGATGTTGGCGATCCGCCGGTTTGAATCGAACCGAAGCGGGTACGCACCAGTCAGATACGTCTTCGCATCGTCAAGCTGTTCCTGCGTCAGGGCCCCTTCGCTGATATCCTGCCAGATTTCACGGATCACCTCGATGGCTTCTGCGACGCGATCATTGGCCGAGGCAACGGACCCCATCCAAAGGTCGGAGCCGTCTTTGTCCGCAAGATAGGAATAGACTCCGTAGGTCAGCCCACGCTTGGCGCGCACTTCATCCATCAGATAGCTTTCAAACCCGCCGCCGCCGAGAATGTGGTTCAGCACGAACACCGGGAAGTAATCAGGATGATCGCGCGGGATTCCAGCTTGTGCGAAAATGGCGGTCGATTGCGGTGTTTCAAAATCAACCACCTGAACGCCACCGGGGAGGTTCGGCTCTGCATCACCCGGCAAGGGCGCGCCGGTCGCAGGCAGATTGCTCAACAACTGGTCCAGAAGCGCCGCCAACTGGTCTTCGGTGATGTCGCCCACCGCACTGACAAACACACGGTCCTGCGCCATGGCGGCGCGGTGCGCAGCGACCAGATCATCGCGGGTTAACGCCGTGACGCTCTCGATCGTTCCCTGTTCAACACTGCCATAGGGGTGATCACCAAAGACCAGTGACGCGAAACTGCGGCCCGCGATCTCTTCAGGATCAGTTTCATCGTTTTTGATCCCGGCCAACACTTGCGCACGAACACGCTCAACTGCGGCGTCATCGAAGCGAGGGTCCGTAATGCTGGATTTCAGCAGTGGCAGAACGCTGTCCATCGTCTCCGTCAGAAAACGGGCAGAGACAGACAGGCTGTCATCCGAGACATCAAAGGAAAAAGAAGCGGCCTCCTCTTCCAAAGCCAGTTGGAATGCGCGTGCATCCAGATCACCGCTGCCCTCTTCCAATAGCCCGGTCATAAGGTTGATCGCCCCACGCTTGCCTTCCGCATCAAGAGAGGCGCCCCCACGGAACCGCAATTCAAGCGCCACGAAGGGTATCGTGTGGTTTTCGACCAGCCATGCCGTGTGACCACCTGGCGATTTCACCTCTTTGATGTTCACATCAGCGGAGGCCAGCGTGGCGACAAAGATCAGGATCAAACCGAGGATCGGGGCAAGGAAATAGGAACGGATCATTGGGTGACCTCCGGAGCCTTGAGATAACCGGTTACAGACTGCTTTCGATCAAACACTTCGCGCGCGGCCGCCATCACATCGTCCTCAGTTACGGCCTGCAACACATCAGGCCAGGTCTGTACGTCTTCTACGGTCAGGCCTGTGGTCAGCGCGCGGCCATATTTATTGGCAAGCCCACTTATGGAATCGCGGGAATAAATCTCGCTCGCGCGGACCTGCTTCTTAATCCGGTCCAGAACACCTTCGGGCACACCGTTTACAAGAAAGTCTTCGATCACCTGATCCATGGCGATTTCAGCCTCTTGCAGTGTCACACCGGCGGCCGGGGCGACGTAGATGTCAAAGGTCGTGTCATCAAGCGAACCGCCGCGATAACTGGCGCGGCTGAAGACGGCGGTCTGGGTTTCAAACTGAAGCGCTTCATCCAAGAGTGCGGTAGGCCCGCCACCCAATACTTCGGCCAACATGGTCAGGGCCGCAGCTTTTTCCTGCGCGCCACTGTCCCGCTCCGGCGCAATGTAAGACCGCGCCACATAGGGTTGTCCCACGCGGGGATCCTCCATCACAAGCCGACGCTCCGCCAGGTGGGGCGGCTCATAGGGCCGATCACGTTTCTCGATGTCGGGATTGGCTGGGATCACGCCGTAATGTTCTTCGGCCAGCACACGTACCTCTTCCGGGGTCACATCACCAGCGACAATTAAAATCGCGTTGTTGGGGGCATAATGGGCGCCATAAAAGGCCTTTGCATCTTCAACACCCAAATTCATGATCTCATGTTTCCAGCCAATGATCGGCACGCCATAGCGATGGTTCATGAATTGTGTCGCGGCCATTTGTTCATAAAACAGGCTGCCGGGGTCGTTGTCGGTGCGCTGCTTGCGTTCTTCGATGACCACGCCGCGTTCTGTTGCGACCTCATTTTCGTCGAGCACCAGATTGACCATACGGTCGGCTTCCATCTGCATCATCAAGGGCAACCGGTCGGCTGCGACGCGTTGAAAATAGGCCGTGTAGTCATAGCTGGTGAACGCATTGTCGCTACCGCCGTTCTTAGCAACGGTTTCCGAAAACTCTCCGGTAGACAGGTTTTCCGTCTGCTTGAACATCAGGTGTTCAAGGAAATGCGCAATGCCGGACACCCCGGCCTCCTCATCGGCCGACCCGGCGCGATACCACACCATATGCACAACCGCAGGTGCACGGGTGTCTTCGATCACGACAACGTCCATGCCGTTGTCCAGCGTGAACGACGTCACCTGGTCATTCGCCGCGGCAGGTAATGCCAGCCCGGCGGTCAAGGTCAGCGCGGCCAGAATGTTACGCATGGGTGCGTAGCTCCCGTTGGTTCAAACATGAAGGAAGAGATACGACGCGGACGTCGCAATTCAAGAAGGCTGACCTGCTTGTGATGTCGCGGCCGGGTTATTCGGCGTCAGGTGGCGCACTGGGCGTCACGATACCTGACCGACGCAAACGATTCTGTTCTGATGCGGCATCCAGCCACTGCCTTCTGTACGCAACAGTGTAATCATCCCGAGGACCGATGCGAAGAACGTTGCGGCGACCGTAATTGCGCCGGATCTGTTCATCTTCCGCACGCAGGGTCGTGCGGATGTTGCCGTCGCTCCCGAACCTGTTGGCGTGGTTCAACAACCCACCGTCAGATGGCGCGATCCCGGCGTTTCGGGCATTCGGATTCCCGCCAAGGGCCACAATACTATCGGCCTTAGGATCCTGATCGGTTAGATTGGCCTGACCCGGGGTTGGCTGCGGCAGTTCAGAGTAGCTGGTGGGTTCCTGTAGCGGCAAACCCGGTGAGATCAGAAACTCATCCGGTCCGTCATTTGGGTTCTTCAGCCGAGTCAACGTAATGTCGCGGTCCGCGCGCGAACATGCAGCGACCGCGAAGATCAAACCCATCAAGATTAGCAAACGCGACATGCGCATCTCACGACTCCCACAGATGTGCGAAGAATTTAATCTATCTTACCGGAAAGGTCACGCGGGCTTTTTATCATCAACAAAGATGATCAGGCCCACAGCCCCGAGGAAAATGGAGATATCAGCAATGTTGAACGAGAACGGATTGGAAAATCCGCAACAAGACATATTCAAAAAGTCCGCGACAGCACCGTAGAGCACGCGGTCAATCACGTTGCCCAGCGCCCCACCAACCAAAAGCCCGGCGGCAATAAATTGCCAACGCCCACCCTCTGCCCGGCGCATCCAGAAAAGAACACCAATGGAAATGGCGATTGCGAGGCCGATGAGAATCCATCGCGTGGCCGGACTGTCGCCCGAGAAAAGCCCGAAATTGATCCCGTTGTTCCATGCCATCCTGAGGTTGAGGTAAGGAGGCAAGACATCGATCGACAGAACCCTGTCGAGGTTCAACATATGCACCACATAGTATTTGGTAATCTGATCCAGCAGGAAAACCGTGAACCCGGTCCAGAAGATGATCCGCATGCTCTGCCTCGTTTTGTCGCCTCAATTATCGCGTTTCCGGCATTTAGGGAATCCCTTTTCGCTGCCCCTTCGAACCAGAAAAGAGATGCATGACCCTACAGATGCCGGAAACATGTCAATGCCGGAAATGGCGCATGCCGGTCAAGACCATGGCTAGGCCCGCCTCGTCAGCGGCCTTGATCACCTCATCATCGCGCATGGACCCACCGGGTTGGATGACGGCACGCGCGCCCGCTTCGGCAGCCGTCAACAGCCCATCAGCGAAAGGAAAGAACGCGTCAGAGGCGACCACACTGCCCTGCGTCAACGGCGCGTCAAGACCAAGCGTTTCGGCCATGTCTTCGGCCTTGCGCGCGGCAATCCGGCAACTGTCTACGCGGCTCATCTGACCCGCGCCGACCCCCACGGTGGCCCCATCTTTGACATAGACGATGGCATTCGATTTCACGTGCTTCGCGACGCGCCAGGCAAACAGCATATCCGCCATTTCCCGATCGGTTGGCGCGCGTTTTGTCACCACCTGAAGCGCGTCTACGTTCAGACGCCCGTTGTCTTTGTCCTGCACCAGATACCCACCAGAAACCTGCTTAATCATGCGCCCTGCTTCGGCAGGGTCGGCAAGGCCTTCGGTGGTCAAAAGGCGCAGGTTCTTCTTGGCTGCAAATACGGCCTTTGCATCGTCATCGGCACCCGGCGCGATGACCACCTCGGTGAAGATCTTCGCAATTTCTTCCGCTGTCGGCCCATCCAGCCTTTGGTTGAGCGCGATAATCCCCCCGAACGCCGAGGTGCGATCACAATCAAAGGCGCGCATATAGGCGTCTTGCAACGTGGTCCCCTGCGCCACGCCGCAGGGGTTAGCATGTTTGATGATCGCGCAGGCCGCGCCCTCTTCGGGCGCAAATTCACTGACCAACTCAAACGCCGCATCAGTGTCGTTGATGTTGTTGTAGCTAAGTTCCTTGCCCTGATGCTGCTGAGCCGTAGCCACGCCGGGCCGCGCACTGCCATCTGTGTAAAACGCCGCTGCCTGATGCGGGTTTTCGCCGTAGCGCAGGCTTTGTGCCAGATGCCCAGCCACCGCGCGACGACGCGGGGTCGACTCACCAAGCGCGCTGGCCATCCATGTCGACACCGCCGCGTCATAGGCCCCTGTGCGGGCATAGGCGATCTGAGCAAGACATTTACGAAACGCCATCGTCGTTTGCCCGCCATTGGCATCCAGTTCGGCCAGCAACCTGTCATAATCCTCAACATCAACCACGACATTCACGAAAGCATGGTTCTTGGCCGCTGCCCGGATCATTGCAGGGCCACCGATGTCGATGTTTTCAATGCAAGTGTCATAGTCGGCACCTTTTGCGACCGTTTCTTCGAACGGGTAAAGGTTGACGACCAGCAAATCGATGGGGTCAATCCCGTGTGTATCCATGGCCGCCTTGTGATCGGCATTGTCCCGCAAAGCAAGGAGCCCACCATGAACCATCGGATGCAGCGTCTTCACCCGGCCATCCATCATCTCCGGAAAGCCCGTCACATCCGCCACATCGCGCACGTCCAGCCCCGCATCCCGCAGTGTCTTGGCACTGCCGCCGGTGGACAAAAGCTCCACACCGCGCGCGGCCAAAGCCTGCCCCAGTTCCACCAAGCCGGTCTTGTCGGACACGGACAACAGGGCACGATTAAGCGGAGCGAGATCGGGGTGAGGCATGGGGCAAACGTCCTTTCGGTTGGTTGCCCGCCTTCAAACATACCTGATGGCGAAACGCACGCGGGTTTTTGCAAAAGCGAGGCCGCCCATCAGGTCTGACGAGGGGCTTGCCCGATCAATACTCAACCGGATCCATGCTCGCTTGCGCCAAATCCCGGATCCCAACCGGTGCATCTTCCGGCTTTGACATCGACCACCGCAGGGTCGTCGCATAGGACTGCGCCCGACTGGTCAGCACCACCTGCTTGGAAGCACGCGGTTTCAGGCGCGTCTTTTCCAGATACACACTCGGTTCCACTGTAATCTCGGCCCCTTCCGCACGGAGCAACCAGACCTCACCGCTCATCAAAGCCAACGACACGGCGTTGCCGCCCATATCAATGGACACGTCCACATCCGGATGCAGGTGGAAACGAATGTCAAAGGGCAGACCTTCCAAGGCGGTTTGATCCAGACGCGCGTCAAAGCGTTCCTTGTCCACACCTGACACGGCCAAAAGCATGTCTTCGCCCACAAAACCACCGCCATCGAGGCTCAGTTCCAGTTGCCGCACATGGGTCAGGCCGTAATCGGCCACATACCCGTCATGCCCCACGTTCAATCGGTGCGCATCGGGGGTCTGGCTCACTTCCATCGGCACATTGACCGGACCACCCACAAGAAGCTCATGGTTGTTGCCGTCATCATCCAGATGCGCGCTCGACTGGTCATTCAGGGTCAGCGTCGAATGAGACGGCGTCGACCGTCCAGCGCGGCGCCATTCCAAGCCGAAGTTCGCGCCTGACCCGCAATTCACGATGATCGGTCGACGACCGGATGTCATCTCGAACGCCAAGGTCGATGCATGCGCATCGCCTGACGCACGTCGCGCAGGGGGCGGCGCAGCATCGACGATCACAGAGGTGCGGCCCGCGCTCAGCCGGGCAAAGCCCATGGAAAGCCCGTCAGGTTTACGCGTCTTCACACCGCTATTGGCCAGCGCATGATCCAGACGGCCCTCAAGACCACGGCCACCCCCGTGAAAGCGCGCCAACCCGCCATCGGAATGGCGCAGCGTGCGCAAGGTGGGCGCAATACGTTTGATCGCATGCCAATGGGCATCGCTGACCTGATGCTTGGTCTGGCCGATCACAACAGAGGCCCAAGTAAGGAGCGTGAAGACCTCCAACAGCTCTTCTGGGTTCCGCGTAGGCAATCCGCCCTGTTCGTCAATCTGTTCGCGACATTCACGATCAAGCCCGGCGACGGCAGGTTCAAAATACCGCTCCATCCCTTCAAGCGAAGTGCTGGCGTAGATCAACCCGGTCAGCGCCTCAAACCGGGGCAAACCGGGGGCCGATGCCTTCCACCGTCGCGCCAGGAAAAGCGTTTGCATGGCAAGCGACCGGTGGAACGCGTGCGATTGTGTCGACTCTAGACCGCTCAGCAAGAAAAGCGCGTGAGAAATCCATCGAATAAGCCGCCGACCGGCCAAATCCGGGGTCCATCCAGGGCCTTGTCCTGCGCCGTACCGGTCAATCCAGGCCCAAAGCCAATCCTGCGCGGCCGCCCGCGCCGGAGCATCGCCTGCCGCGACGATATCATCGAGCCAACCAAACCCGTGCAGCGCCTCTGCAAACGCATGATCCGGCGTCGCAAGGTCCCACATGGACGTATCGGGGCGTTGCAACAAATGCCCGGCAAAGAGAAAGTTTCCCGCGCTCAGTTGTTTGCCACGCGCGAAACTGCCGATAGTACGGGGTTCGGGTTGCGCCATGAATGCGGTGGACGGACGACTGAGAGCCGCGCGCCTTGCCGCAATCCGGTTCATTGTCTGCGTCCATTTCGCAGACAGGTCCTTGGAAAGTGCCATCCTGATGCCTCATCACGCTCTTTTCGGCGTTGCTGGGCCGACTATAGCGCCGCGCGGCTGTTAAGTCATCAAACAACGTAAAACCGCCGCCCCCAACGCGCGAGAACGGCGAAAATCAGCTAATGAGGTGTGGCAATCAGCCGTTGACGATCGCCATGAAGATCAGAAGAAAAATTGACACGACAGCGACATATGCGGACACCCGCAAAAATCCTTCAAATGTCTTTTCCTGAACGTCGATGTTCATTTTGCCATGCTCATGATCAGCCATGCTGGACCTCCGGAGGTGTCTTGGTGACACCGTGGCTAAATCATCAAGCGCGCGCTGTCACGCACCGATATGCCTTCTGACCCTATATGTCGCGGGGTCTCAGGTCTGCGGCTTCAAGTCCTGCGCCAGCCGAAACCCGATGCGATTGGGTTCCTTGCCTTCCGTCGTCTTATGCAGCGCACGCAGCATAACGGACAATTGGCTGACATGCTGGATCAACTGCGTTTTTGAACCCACGCCGTCGGTGCCGTAAAACGTCACGATATCAGGGTCGAAATACCCCATTCCTTCAATGCGGATAACGCCGGAACTGTCGCCGGCAAATCCCATCGCGATCTCATGTTCATTGTCCAGCATCTTCTCGAAGTTCTGGATGTACAGGATCAGCCGCTCATAGGCCCAGCGCGCCTCGCTCTTTTCCTCAACCGGTGTCAGTTCAACCCCTTCCGTCACGTTGCGCCCGCCCTGGCAGTTTTCTTCATCGGCATGCACCTCATGGCACCGGGGCATGGCCGCGTCTTCTGCGGCCTCCGCAGACGTTTTGATCTCATCATCCATGGTTCACCCTCCCGTTTGCCACAGCCACGCGCCATCCTCCCGTTTGGTTCGCGACACTTCTCCAGCGTGAAGCAGATGATTGAGATGCGCAACCGACTCCACAAGCGCCAGCCCATAGACCCCGCCATCAATTTTCCGTTTGAACAGCGGAGGGAAGCAATCTGCAGCGGTGCGGGGTTCAACAAGATGCGCTCGAAGACGGTCGAGCGCACCGTGATGATTTTCAATCAACTGCCGCATGCGGATGGGCAAACCGGAAAAAACCCGCTTATGTCCACTTAGAACCAGATGGTCGGGCCGCGCCAGTTCCGCCAGCCTTCCGCAAGCCTCCAGCCAATCAGCCACCGGATCCGCGTCGGGCTCTGTGGGATAGACCCCCAGATTTGGGCTGATGCTTGAAATGATCTGATCACCAGCCAGAACCAGATTGTCACTCCGGCTCCACAAGGTGAGGTGCTCCGGAGCATGGCCATTGCCGATATGCACGTCCCAATCACGCCCGCCCGCCGTGATCACATCATCCTGTTTTACCCGGGTGTAACCTACAGGGATCGGATGACAGGTGTCGGCGAAATTATAAGGCCGCGTGTTGGCCCGGGTTTCCAGAATCTGCGGATCCATCCCGGCCGCGCGCATGAACTCCACGGCCTGAGGTGTAGGGCGCTCTTCCTCATCCAGAATCAGCATCCGCGCCATCAACCAGGACGTCCGTGTCGCGATCAATTCAGCCCCGAACCGTTCCATCAACCAACCGGCCATTCCCACATGATCAGGGTGATGATGGGTCAGGATCACGCGCGACACCGGGCGGCCCTGCAACGGCCCTCGCAGCACATCTTCCCACAATGACACACTGCGCTTGGAATGAATGCCGGTATCAACGATGGTCCAGCTGTCACCTTCATCCAGCGCATAGATGTTCACATGATCCAGCGCCATGGGCAGCGGCAGGCGAATCCATAGGACGCCGTCAGCAACCTCATAGGCCTGGCCATTTTCCGGTGGATCCTCCCACGGGTAGCGCAGATGGGTGTTGGGTGCGTCGTTCATGCGCGCCTCTTGGACGATGTGCGGCACCTTGGCAAGCAAGGCGGTGACGGGTAGTTGGGACCCGAACGATAGTGGAAAGCAACCCTCACGCGACGTCACGCCATGAGCCTCACCACCAACATTCTAAGCGATGATGCGCGCGGGATTGCAACAGCAGCGGATATTTTGCGTGTGGGTGGCCTTGTCGCCTTTCCCACAGAAACCGTCTACGGGCTGGGCGCTGACGCATGCAACGATATGGCCGTTGCCCGCATTTTTGAAGCCAAGGGACGCCCGCGCTTCAACCCCCTGATCGTGCATGTGGCAGACATTGCAGCAGCGCAGGCTTTGGTCGAATGGCCCGACATGGCGGACCGCCTGGCCGGCGCCTTCTGGCCCGGCCCCCTCACCCTCGTTCTTCCACTGAAGCCCAACTCGGGCCTGTCGCCTCTCGTGACGGCGGACCTGCCCACGCTCGCTATCCGCATTCCGGCCCATCCTGTCGGCCAGGCTTTGCTCCGGGCATTCGGAGGTCCCGTTGCAGCGCCTTCCGCAAATCCGTCCGGTCGGATCAGCCCCACAACGGCAGTTCATGTGCGCGAGGGTCTTGGAGGAAAAATCGAAGCCATCATCGATGGAGGTTCCTGCGATGTGGGGCTGGAATCCACCATCATCGGGTTGGAACCCACCCCGCGCCTCCTCCGCCCCGGCGGCCTGCCCCATACCGCGTTGGAGGCCGCCATTGGTGCGCCCTTGCAGCAGCATGGCGCGGATGATCCAATCAGCGCACCAGGGCAAATGACGTCCCATTATGCCCCTGAAGCGCCCATGCGCCTCAATGCAAATTCGGCAAAGCCCGGTGAAGTTTTGCTGGGCTTCGGCCACATCCCGGGCGATCTGAGCCTGTCGCACTCCGGCGATCTGGTGGAAGCCGCCGCCAATCTCTTCGGCCATCTCCACAGACTCAATGACATGGCCAAACCCATCGCCGTCGCGCCGATACCAAAAAAGGGCCTTGGCCTTGCAATCAATGACCGCCTAAAGCGCGCGGCCGCCCCCAGATAGGACGGCCACTCGTTTCCTTTTCAAACATTCTTTTGCCGGAGGCAGGAAGTCTTACTGGCAGCGCTTCGCCGCTTCATCCACAGCGGCAGTGAACCCCAGTAACGAGAACGTATCTTTCGTAGTCGTCCCGCGCGAGGATTGCGCCGTCAGAGTGGCATCCGACCCGCGCTTCATCGCCGTGATGATCTTCGCGTCATCCGCCGTGCTGGCAGGCCAGGCCCATTCGCCTTCGGTGAACAGCTCGAAACTCGTATCACCAATATCCAGCGTCACGGTGGACCCACCCGCAAAGGGATAACCGCCGGTAAAGGTGATCTGCCCTTCGACATTCTGATCCGGACGGTAAAATGTCATCAACAAAATATCCCCGCGGCGCACAGCCACTACGCGGCCATCCTTGGTGTTCACGGTTTCTGTCGGCGCGGACACGGCCCAGCATTCGCGGGGGTCCTGATCTTCAAACACGCTCCATGCGGTTTTCGCCGCAACCTGATTGGTGCTTTCTTCCTGATCCTGCGCGTTGGCGACGCCTGCAAGGGCGATTGCCCCACCGGCCAGCGCCATCATCCATTTCTGCATCATCGATGAACCCATGTTACAGCCTCCACGCTGTTTACAACCTCAATATCCTCTCCCGCCTTTTTAGTATTGTTGTAGCGGGTCGGCAAATGCCCTCGACTCGGTCACAGTAGCCTGAAACAATTCCCGAGCAAAAGACAGTATGCGCGAATTATTCGTTTGGGAACAGGGGGGAACATGGTCGCAGGCGTACCCATGGTGGATGTATGGCGTGGGGATATGGTGGAAAGCCAGCATCTGGGTCACGCAGTGATCTGCGATGCAACAGGCCAGATTGTCGAAGCCTGGGGCGATCCGGAGCTTTTGATCTACCCACGCAGTTCGGCCAAAATGATCCAGGCTCTGCCCCTTATAGAAAGTGGTGCAGCGGATGCAGCTGGGCTGACACCTGAGCAACTGGCACTGTCCTGCGCATCCCACATCGGCGCTGCACTTCACACGGATGCGGTGCGGGCTTGGTTGGATAATCTGGGTTTAAACGACGATGATTTTCGCTGCGGGCCCCAAGCTCCGGAGGATGAAGCAGCGCTCAACGGGCTGATCAAGGCTGGTCAATCGCCCTGTCAGATCCACAATAATTGTTCCGGCAAACATGCCGGCTTTCTGACGCTGACAAAGCATTTGAAAGCAGCGCCGGACTACATTGATCCCAGCCATCCAGTCCAACGGGCTTGTCTTGAGGCCTTCGAGGAGGTCACAGGACAAGCCAGTCCCGGCTTTGGCATAGATGGCTGTTCTGCCCCCAATTTCGCCACGCGCCTGCACGCGATGGCGGGGGCCATGGCGCGTTTCGCCTCGGCCAATGACACAACGTCCCGGGGACAGGCGATGCAACGGCTGTGGCAGGCCATGGCCACCTATCCAGCGAATGTCGCGGGCGAGGGCAAGGCCTGCACCGAGCTCATGCGCGCGGCACAGGAACCCCTTGCCATCAAAACAGGGGCAGAGGGGTTCTATATCGGCATTCTGCCTGCCCGAGGCCTCGGCATTGCCCTCAAGATCAGCGACGGGGCAACGCGGGCATCGGAATGTGTCATCGCGACATTGCTGGTGCGGCTTGGTGTCCTCGACCCCGCGAATCCGGTGGTAAAACGCTTTATGGCCCCACCCGTTTTGAACCGGCGAGATGTGGTGACCGGGCATATCAAACCGAATCCTGCCTTCAACTGACCCATGCGCGATCTTTTGCCATAGTGCCTGAAGGCGTTCGGTGTACCAATTCCCGCCGATGCGACGCCGGGCCTGTCGCAGTATCCCGCCGGTCCGGGATAGCGCAGTTTGGACAGGCGGTCTCTCGCAGACAGAGCACGATGATTTCGGCCTCTTCCTGCAGGAAAACGGCCGCGAAGCCGGTCTGCACTGACAACGCCCTGCCTCGTTTCCATGTTGGGTGGTGAGGAACGCGCTTCCTCGAAACTCTCAGGAAACAGGAGATCAAAGATGATGACCTTTCTGAAAATCGCCGGTCTGACGACCATCCTTCTGGTGCCCACTGCCCTGATGGCGGGGGAGACCAAACTTGACGCGGATGGCGACGGCGCCGTGACCATGACCGAATTCAACGAGGCGATGCCAGAGGCTGGCGCCGCCGTGTTCGCTGAGATTGACGCAGACGCCAACGGTGTGCTTGACGCCGAAGAGGTGGCTGAGGCCGTAAGCATCGGCGTGTTGCCCGCATCGTCGTCAGAAGGCTGACGTGGAGCGTTTCCGGAACGGCTTGTTCCGGAAACGCTTAACCCGGGGCGCGCGTGCGACGTACGTTGGTTTCAACCGGCCGGACGGGTCAGGTGTTTTCAGGACACCCCCAACAGCCCAGGCAGTACCGGATCGGTCCGGTTGGTAAATCCAACTTCACTTTGTCGTTTGCCCGCGATCCAGCGCGCGCGCCCCGGACTTTGTCCTGCCATTAATCCTGTCGCTTAAACACGGTTTGACCAATCTCCGGACGCATCAACTCACTTATCAGTCTTGGACCATGTCCAGCCTCGACCGCGTCTTGGAAAAAGGCGTGAATGGCCTTGTTTAGTGCCGTATTTCGGCCCAGCTCGCCGTTCATTTCACTGATGTACCCCATATCCTTGAGGGCATTCTCGATAGAAAACACATACCCCTCGTAATCGCCATCCTTCGCGTTGCCGATAATACGACGAAACACTCCGGAATCCGCAGACCCCCTGATCACCACATCATAGAGCCTGCCCCAGTCGCTGTCGGTCAACCGCGCCACGTGGAACGCCTCACAGACAACGGCGGCAATTCCCATGACCATGTAATTATTGACGAACTTCGCCGCAGCCCCGCTGCCGACCGGGCCAAAATGCTGAACAGTTGCGCAAAACATGTTGAGGATGGGCTCAATGCGTTCAAACACATCCAAATCCGCTCCGACCAGCGCACCAAGTTCTGCGTTTTGCGCTTGCTGGGTGCCGCCCGTCAACGGGCTTTCGGCAAAGCGCACACCGCGGGATCCTAGCTTTTTGTGCAGCTTTAGGGTCGAGTCTCGGGATGACGTGCCGGTGTCGATCAGGGTCTTTCCGGCACTCAACGAACCTCCCATCTGCTCAATTACACGCTCCACCACATCCGAGTTCGGCAAGCAGAGCAAGATCACATCGCAGGCCTCGGCCAGAGCAGCGGCGCTTTGTGCCTCAAGGGCACCCTTGGCCACAAGATCGTCTACCGGCGCACGGTTTTGGTTGCCCAGCACCGTAACAGCGCCTTGCTTGGCAAGGATATTCGCCGCCATCCCATGGCCCATGACGCCCAAACCGATAAAGCCGATCTTGTCCATCAGATCGTCCAGCCGCCATCGACGACGAAGAACTGTCCCGTGGCGACCTTGGATTCGTCAGACGCGAGATACACGACGATGGGCGCGATATCCTCCGCCGTCGCCATTTCTCGGGTGGGCTGGCGGTCCAACAACATCTCATAGGCGCCTTGGTAATCGCCGCCTGCCGCCATGCGGTCTTTCAAGGATGGCGTCAAAACCGTGCCCGGGCAGATCGCGTTGCAGCGGATCTTGTCGGGCACAAAATCGGCGGCAATGGATTTGGTCAGGCCCAGAACAGCGCCTTTGCTGGCACCGTAAATGCAGCGATTTGTTGTTCCGGTGATGGAAGACACCACCGATGCTACGTTGATGATTGAACCGCCGCCATTGGCGATCATCCCGGGCAGAAACGCCTCGATCATCCGCGCCGTACCGCGGACGTTGATAGAAAATGTCCTGTCCCAGGCGGCGTCATCGGCCTTCAGGAGTGTCCCGTCATGCACAAAACCCGCACAGTTGAACAGCGCATCAGGCGTGGGCACCGAGGCAGAAAAAGCCGTGATTCCCTCCGGATCGGTGACATCCAGCTTGGAACAAATCAGGTTGTCGGACACCTTGCTAAGGCTGTCCAGCGACGCCTGATCGATGTCGGTGGCGTAAACACGTGCGCCCTCTTGCGCCATCGCAATGGCCGAGGCTCGCCCGATCCCGGCTCCAGCAGCAGTTGTAACCACGGTTTTGCCTTCCAGTCTCATTCGCACCCCCATTGTTTGAGCTGACGTTCGCGCCGCTTGCTGCGGAAATCAAGCGTCTAGGCCTGTCCAAGGTAGTCCCGCAGCGCTGAAGGAGGATTTGTGAAGATATCGTCGGTCGTGACCGGAGGGTGGGCTTGCCCGTCTGCCACGAGAATAACTTCATCAGCAGTCTGACGGGCATCTTGTGGCTCATGCGTGACCATCAATACGGTGGCACCCCGCGCGCGCGCCATATCGGTGACCAGCGTTAACATTTCCGCCTTCAGCGCAGGACCAAGCGCCGCGAAGGGTTCATCCAGCAAGATCAGCACGCGCTGTTGCACCATCAGCCGGGCAAGCGCCACACGCGCCTGTTGACCACCCGACAATGCCGCAGGTTTGCGATCTGCCATGCCATCAAGCCCAACCTCGGACAGCGCTCGCATAACCGTCTCTTGATCTTGAGTGGACAAGCGCAGGTTGGGATGAAGACCCAGTCCCACATTCTGCGCTGCGGTCAGATGGGGGAAAAGGTTCCCATCCTGAAAAAGCATCGCGATAGGCCGGACGCCGGGCGCAATATTCGTGATGTCCTTACCATCCCAACTGATTTGGCCCGACCGGACCGGCTCAAACCCGGCAATCGCCTCCAGAAGCGTGGATTTGCCACCACCAGACGGTCCGAGAACCGCGTAAATGTGACCAAGTTTCGCCGTAAAATGCCCGGTTAGGCAAAAATTACCCTTTTGGATATCAACGTCCTCAAGCCTCAGCATGTCGCCGCCCTCCCCGGTCCAAGACCCAGAATACGCCGACCGAAAGCACTAGCAGAAGAAGGGACGCTGCAGCGGCATCGTTTAACCGATAGGCGCCCATCAGGCGGTAGATTTGTAAAGGCAGCGTAGCGATATCGGGGTCGGCGAAAAGGGTAATCACACCCAAATCTCCCATTGACAGCGCCATGGCAAGCCCCGCCGCGAACCCGATCTGCGCGCGCATGCGTGGCAGCAGGACGTGCCGCGTGAACGGCAGACCTGTCATACCCAATGAAAGGCCAAGCCTGCCGTAGCGATCCACCACGTCGCGGGCGGCAGGAACCAGAATGCGCAACGCAAAAGGCAGCGACATGATGGCGTTAACCAGCGCTGTGACCGGCACGGCTAGGGCAAACGGATCTGCATTCATGAACCGAATGGCGATGAACAGCCCGGTGCCGATGACAAGCGGTGAGGCAGCCAGACCCAAAAGGCCGGCCAATTCCACGATCCCACGGCCACCGCGGGCAATGGCGAACGCCATGGGCAGGGCAAGACAGAGCAGCGCAACAGTGCTGATCGCGGCGATCAAAAGAGATGTCAGCGCCGCCGTCCAGACGGACCCGGGCAACGAGGCAAGTCTGGGCAAACCCGAGAGCACAATGGCGGCGAGAGGCATCAGCAAGAAAAGCGCGACCGCAATGATCCATATGCCGTCCCACGTCCGCGCCACATGGGTCGCTCCGTCCCAGCGCCGCACCAAACGGTCGAGGCCCTTGCCGAATCCCGTTCCCGTCGCCAGCCAGAGCGCAAGTGCCGCAGCGGCGATCGTCAGGATAAGCTGCACCACGGAAAGAAGCGCGGCGCGACCCAAATCAAAGTCAAACCGAAATGCCTGATAAATCGCCAATTCGACCGTTGTCGCCCGGGGCCCGCCCCCCAACGTCAATGCAACGGCGAAACTGGTTAGGCAGATCGCAAAGACCACCGCAAACGCGCCGGGCAGGATGCGGCGCAACATTGGCCATTCAATAAGCCAAAACATCGCTCGCCCATCGCATCCAAGCTGCGCGGCGAGGCGAAAGCGCTCGGAGGGCACCTCTTGCCAGCCTTGCAAAATCAAACGCGTGGCAAGGGGCAGGTTGAGGAACACATGCGCCAGAACGACGCCGTGAAGTCCGTAAATGCGGATTGGCTCAAAGCCAAGATACCCGAGACCTGTACTGATCCATCCTGCACGCCCAAAAACCTCCAGAAGCCCCAGAACAGCGATGATAACGGGAAGAATGAAGGGCACGCCCAGGAGGGCAATCAAAATGCGCCGCCCGACAAAGCGACGACGGGCCAAGGCACGCGCCACGGGGATCGCCAAACAGACACTAATTAGGCCCGAAAGTGTCGCTTGCAGTACCGTGAACCGGATCGCCGCCCAGTCCGCACGGCCCAAACCGGAGCCGGATTCCGCGCGCAAGGCAACGGCCATCAAAGTACCAAGGATCAGCACCGCGAGGAAAACCGCGGCGCTGATCCCGGGCCAAGCGCTTACTGGCTGAGTGCGTCCAGCCATTCAGCCAATGCGCCATCCCGCGCGGCAGCGGCCTCATCCGGGGACAAGAGCAGCGATTTTGAAGGTGTCACGAGCGTGTCAAACCCATCGGGCAGGCCCGCCTCAGGGGTCACCGCCGGGTACATCCAGTTGGTCGTTGGAATGATCGACTGGAAGGCGTCTGTCACCATGAACTGAAGGAACTGATCGGCAAGCTCTGGCTGATCAGACCCTGCCAGTTTCCCGGCAACTTCAACCTGCATGTAATGACCTTCGGCAAAAGAGGCAGCGGCTTTGCTATCATCCTCTTCCGCGATCAGGTGATAGGCGGGCGAAGTGGTATAGGACAAAACCATGTCGGCCTCCCCGTCGAGGAAAAGCCCATAGGCCTCCGACCAACCCTTGGTCACGGTCACCACGTTGTCGGCCAGCCCTTCCCAGATTGCGGGCGCTTCATCGCCATAAGCGGCCTTGACCCACATCAGCAGGCCAAGCCCTGGGGTGGAGGATCGCGGATCCTGAATGAGGATCTTCGTGTCACTTTCGGCCAGCGCCTTGAGGCTCTCGGGCGCGGCCATATCGGTATTGTGGACGAAGGCGAAATACCCCCAGTCATAGGGCACGAACACCGGATCGGCCCAGTCGATGGGCAAGTCGTAATCGGCATTCACAGCATGTTCCGCAAACAGCCCGGTTTCCTTGGCAGCAGTCACTAAGTTCGTATCAAGCCCAAGCACCACATCAGCGTCAGAACCTTCGCCTTCCAGCTTGATCCGGGCCAGCAATGCCGCCCCATCCTCAATGCCCACAAGTTTCAGGTCACAGTTGCAGATAGCCTCAAACGTCTGTTCCACCTGCGGGCCGGGACCCCAATCAGAAACGAAGCTGTCATAGGTATAAACGGTCAATTCCGGTGTGTCGGCCCAAGCAGCCGTAGCACCAAGAATTCCCGCAGCAAAATAGAGATGTTTCATGTCATCCTCCTTTGCGGCGCGAGGGCAAGGGCGAATAACGCTTGTCTCACCTTCCCTCCGCCGGTTCTAGCCGGTTCAGGTTCAACGGGTCCGCTTTCGCATCTCAGTCCAAGCATCGCTCAGACACCCCGAGGTAGCGCTGTTTTAGGAGGGAGAGAGAGGGAGCGCAAGGGCACAACTGGTGGTTTGCGCCCCTGCACTACAATGGTGGGCGAAAGTCCTTCACATCTCCATAATGGGTGCGACTTCGACGGTTCCTTTGCCGTTTTCGAGAATGGGACAACCTTTCGCCATTTCACAGGCTTCCTCGACACTGGAGGCTTTCACGATGGAAAACCCGGACAAAGGGTTTGCGCCGCCATTGTCTTCGACCGAGGACATGGTCACCGTCTTGGACATGCCGAGAGGCGCACCTTCTTCATGGCATTTCTGCCCCATGCCTTCGAGCCATGATTGCCACTTGGCCATTTCGGCGGCGCCTTCTTCGGGTGTTTCCGGCATGCCGCCACCGCCATGATAGGCAAAAATATACTTCGGCATCGTCTTCTCCTCTCTGGTTAAATTGCGGTTTCCAAATACGTTGAAAGCGACGCCAGAGAGCTGTTCCAACCCTGCGTATGGCTCGCGCCGATCTCATTATCGCCAAGCCCGCGATGATCAATGATCAGCTTTGCGCCTTTCGCGGCGCGCTCCACTGTCAACGTTACAAAACTCTCCTGACCACGGACGTCATCATCGTCATGCCAACCCCATGTATATCCTATGGACCTTGGCGGAGTGACATGAGTGATCTGGCCCGAGACTTTGAATCGCTGACCTTTGGAAGACACCAGAACCATGAACCATGGCCCGGTCTTGGTGAAATCTGTCTGACCTTCGGTGATACGCATTCCTTCCGGCCCGAACCAGCTCAAGGTCTCTTCTGCTTGTGTCAGAGCCTGAAACAAACGTTCCGGCGTAACGGAAAATTTCCGTTCTATGCGGATATCGGTCATGTGTTGTCTCCTTCCGGGCTAAGCGCGAGATGTGCTTCCAAGCGATCAAGCGAGACATCCCAGAACTGCTTGTGATCCATGGTCCAATCGGCAATCGCGCGCATCGCCTCTGGCCGCACGGAATAGAGCCGTTTTGTCCCTTCCACCCGCTGATGGATCAGCCCCGACTCTCGCAGCACCTTGAGGTGCCGCGACATGGCGGGAGCGCTCATATCCGACTGCGCCACGATGGCCCCTGCGGGCAACTCCCCTTCGGACATCAGGCGTTCTACGACGCGGAGGCGCGTGGCGTCCGACAAAGCAGAAAATTTATTGATCAGGTCTGGCATAGCTTTTATTTAACTGATTCGCTAATTAACGTAAATAGAAAATTAGAGACCGTAAAAAAGGCCGGGCCCGTGAGGGGCCCAGCCTAAAAAAATCAACTTGGCTTATGGTTCAATTGGCGGCCTTCAGCATGTCGTCGTGTTTCAACTGTTCATAGGTTTTGTCCAGTGCCACGAAGGCCCGTTCGATCAGCGTATCCACCTCATCCCGGGTGATGATCAGCGGTGGCGAAATCACCATCCGATCACCCACGTGACGCATGACCAATCCGTTGCCGAAACAGTTTTCGCGGCACATGAGACCAACCGTGCCCTTCTCAGAGGCGAAGGCCGCGCGACTTTCCTTGTGCGGCGTCAGAGCGATGGACCCGATCAAACCTTCGATCACCGCCTCGCCCACCAAAGGATGATCCGCCAGCGTCGCCCATTTCTCTTTCAGGTAGGGGGCGATGTTTGTGCAGGCATTCTCCACGATCCCGCCTTCATCCATTAGGCGCAGGTTTTCGAGTGCCACGGCGCAAGATACCGGATGTCCGGAATAGGTGTAGCCGTGCGAGAACTCACAATCGTTCAGGACGCTCGCGATCTCATCATTGACAAGTGACCCGCCGATGGGTGCGTAACCCGAAGAAAGCCCCTTTGCGATGGTCATCATATCCGGCTTGATATCCAGCGTTTCAGAGCCAAACCAGTTCCCCGTACGCCCGAAGCCGCAAATGACCTCATCGGCGATCAGCAGCACGTTGTACTTTCGGCAAATGCGCTGAATTTCGGGCCAGTAGGTCTTGGGCGGGATGATCACACCACCTGCGCCCTGAATCGGTTCCCCTATAAACGCGGCAACTTTGTCTTCCCCGTGCTCCAGGATCGCCTCCTCCAATTCTCGGGCGCGCATCAGACCGAACTCATCGGGGTCCATGTCACCGCCCTCGGCATACCAGTGCGGCTGTCCGATGTGGTGAATGTCGGCGATGGGCAGGCCACCCTGCACATGCATGTAGTTCATGCCCCCAAGCGACGCGCTGCCCATGGACGAACCATGATAGGCATTCACACGGCTAATGATCTTCTTCTTCTCAGGCTTGCCCTTTTCATCCCAATAGGTGCGGACAATGCGGATATTGGTGTCATTGGCCTCCGACCCGGAGCTGGCATAGAACACGTGGTTCAGATCATAAGGGGTCAGCTTTGCCAGTTTTTCAGACAGCGCAATCGCCGGCACATGGGTGGTCTGAAAGAACGTGTTGTAATACGGCAGCTCCTTCATTTGCCGCGCGGCGGCTTCGGCCAGTTCGTGATGGCCATAGCCAAGATTCACACACCATAGCCCCGCCATCGCATCCAGCATTTCATTGCCATCACTGTCGGTCAGGGTCACACCCTGCGCCCGGGTGATGACGCGCACGCCCTTTTTTTCAAGGTCATTTCCATGAGTGAACGGGTGCAAATGATGCGCCGCGTCCAGCGCCTGCAATTCCGCGGTGGGCATGTGATTGCTGATCATTGTCATGGATGTGACCTTTCTTCGACTGAGGCGGTTGGGCGCTTGCCACACACAATATGATCAAATTGTCAGCTGTCAATCGGCCAAGCACTGACGCGGTTATTCAGACAGTGCCTCTCGGGCCTGATCCATGCCTTGGGTCACATCCTCCCAAATGGCAGCGGCGGCAGCATCTTCATCTCCCGCCTCCATGGCCCTCAGTATTTCCTTGTGCCGGTCAGGTAAGTCCAAGGCTCCAAGGCGAGAACAGACCACCCGCAGCATGGGTCCAAACCGCAGCCACAGGCCTTCCGCCATTCCAGCAAGGATCGGCGTGCCGGACAGGTCATAGATCCTTTGGTGAAACTGAAAATTACGCTCCAGATATGCGCGAATGTCGTCTCGCTGGATCGCGATGTCGAGTTCTTTGTCGATCTCTGCGAGCTCTTGCAGGTCGCTTGCCGCCGCCCCTCGTGTTGCGCGCCGGATCATCTGCGTGTCCAGCCATTGCCGTGCCGCTACGAACTCCTCGATATGCTGTGCCGTTGTACCGGGAACACAAACACGACGATTGCCCTGGAACTCCAACGCGCCTTCCGCAATCAACCGCCGGATCGCTTCGCGCACCGGGGTTATCCCCGCTTCCAGTTCTTGCGACAAACCTTGTATCGTCACGGCATCGCCCGGGGCCAGATCTCCAAACAGAACCATATCGCGCAGACGGCGATAAATCACCTCATGGGCAGGTGGTGGGGCTGGGGTGCGCGCAGGTTTGGTGGCAAGCTGTGTCACGTTGAGTTTTCCGCGTTAAGACACCTTACTTTCTCACCTCTGGCTTTTTTGATCAAATCTGTTTTGACTGACGGGGCATATCAGGACCGAGGACGACCATGGCAGATCTCGCGCGCATTTGGGAAGACAGGGCTTATTCCAGCTCCCCCATTGAAGACTGCTGGTATGCCGATGCGGTCGATCTGGGCGGCTGGTCACAATTGGATGGAGATGAAGAGGCAGATGTCGCCATCATTGGCGGCGGGTTCACCGGGCTCTCAGCAGCCTTGCATCTGGCGGAGGCCGGGTTGAAGGCCACTGTTCTCGAAGCGCAGCAACCTTACTGGGGTGCCTCGGGCCGAAATGGCGGGTTCTGCTGTCTTGGTGGTGCCAAGAAAGGATTCTCCGGGATGAAGGCCATGTTCGGGGAAGACGAGGCGCGCAAATGGTTCCGGACGGAACGCGCCGCGGTCGAGTTCGTGGGCGACCTGATCGATCGGCTCGGCCTTGATGTGGATCGTCACTCCGACGGCGAAACACTGCTTGCCCATCGCCCCAAGGACTTTGAAGAGATCAAAGCGAACCTTGATGAAACGCGATCGCTCTATGGTGTTGAACCAGAATTGATCCCTCCGGACCAAATGGCGCAATCGGGCCTAAAAGGGCCATTCCATGGCGCCCTGCGCACGCCGCTCGGCTTTGCGTTGAACCCGCGCAAATACGCCTCTGGTCTTGCGCAGTCGGCCAAGGTTGCGGGGGCGGCGATCTACGGCGAAAGCGCGGTCACAAGTGTGGAACCTCAAACCGGCGGTGGATACATCCTGCGGACAAAAACAGGCTCTGTTAAAGCGAAAAAGTTCATCGTAGCCACCAATGGTTATAGCTCCGACAACATCCCCAAATGGATGAAAGGCCGCTACATCCCCACGCAATCCGCCATCATCGTCACCCGCGAAATGTCCAAGGAAGAGCTGTCCGCCCAAGGCTGGACGAGCACGCAGATGTGCTATGACACGCGCAAGCTGCTGCATTACTTTCGCTTGATGCCCAATGGGCGGATGCTGTTCGGAATGCGGGGCGCACTGCGCCACACGGGCGAGACGGAACAGCAAAACCGCGCGCGTGTGCGTGGTGATTTTGATGCGATGTTCCCAGCCTGGCGGCATGTGGAAACGCCTTACTATTGGTCCGGTTTTGTCTGCCTGACCCGGGACTTCCTGCCCTATGCAGGTCCCATCCCCGACATGCCGGGCGGTTTCGCGGCCTTTGCCTATCATGGAAACGGAGTTTCTATGGGCAGCTATTGCGGCGCGCTTCTGGCCGATCTGGCGCAAGGCAAAACGCCGGAACGTCCCTACCCCGCCCAAATGCGCCATGAACCGCGCCGCTTCCCATTGGGTCGGTTTCGCCGGTTGTTGATGCAACCCGCCTATTGGGCATACGCCCTCAAGGACCGTTAGGGTTTATCCTTGCGGCGTCTTGAGCGCCCGAGCCTGACCACGTTGCAGACCCAGATGGCGTTCGCGCAGGATGATGACGATACCGGCTAAAATTACAAGCGATGCTCCCAACAGCATCTGCGCCGTTGGCACCTCGTCAAAGATGAAAAAGCCGATCAGGATCGCAAAGAGCATCGAGGCATAGTCAAACGGAGCAATGACAGAGGCGTCGGCAAAGCGGTAGGAGGATGTCAGGAAAATCTGCGCGATACCTCCGATGAAACCCGCAAGGATCAGACAGATCGTTTGCCAAAACGTGGGCATCACCCATCCGAACGGGATCGTCAGCAGCGACAGGAGCGTGGCGGTCATGGAGAAGTAGAACACGATCGCGCTTGTCTGCTCCGTCTTGACCAGCTTCCGGATGTAAATCTGTGCCAGCGCCGCGCAGGTGGCGCTGAGGATTACAAGGATCGCCCCTACGGCCTGCGCGGTTTCTACCGTTGGGCCAGACAACGTGGTGAGACGCGGCAACAGAACGATGATCACACCCAGAAGGCCAAGCATCACCGCACCAATTCGGAACACGCCCACTTTTTCATCCAGAAACATCGCCGCAAAGATCACCACCAGAAGCGGCGTAGTGTATCCCAGCGCCGTCACCTCTGGCAGCGGCAGAAGGCCCAACGCGGCAAAGCCAAGGCCCATCGCCGTGGTGCCCACAAACCCGCGCCAGAAATGGCCCATTGGGGAATTGACCTTGAGACCTGTCTTCAGATCATGTCGCCAAGCCAGCCAGATCAAGATCACCGGAATTGCAAAGAATGACCGGAAAAACACCGACTGCCCGGCAGGAACAGTGTCTGATACCGCCTTGATCAGCGCCGACATAATGATGAACAACAATACCGCGCATAGCTTGAGCGCGATGCCTTTGAGCGGGTTCATGGGGATGCTCCTTGCCCATCCGTGATGGCGCGGCAAAGGGCGTCAGGTCAAGCGCGGACGTTGCATAGCCGGGTTGCGTTACACCCGCTCAATGGCAACAGCGATCCCCTGACCACCTCCGATGCACATGGTGATCAGCGCTTTGGAACCTTGAATGCGCTCCAGCTCATAAAGCGCCTTCACGGTCAGGATCGCGCCGGTCGCCCCCACGGGGTGACCAAGAGCAATAGCGCCGCCATTCGGGTTCACCTTCGCCGGATCAAGGCCCAGCCCCCGGTTCACCGCGATGGCCTGAGCGGCGAAGGCTTCATTGGACTCGATGACGTCGAAATCCTCGACCTTGAGGCCGGTTTTCTCCATCAGGTTCTGCACGGCTGGCACAGGGCCTATGCCCATCACCTCGGGTCGCACACCGGCATGGGCATATCCCAGGACGCGGGCCTTGGGTTTCAACCCGGCCCTCTCTGTTGCCTCGGCCCGGGCAAACACCAACGCCGCCGCACCGTCATTGATGCCGCTGGCATTACCCGCTGTCACGGTGCCGTCCTTCTGAAACACGGCGCGCAGACCGGCAAGCGCCTCAGCCGTCGTTGGCTTGGGGTGTTCATCTGTGTCAAAGGCAACCATGTCCCGCTTTACCTTCACTTCGATGGGCGCGATTTGGGACGCGAAGTGACCGTTCTCAATGGCGGCGGCAGCGCGCGTTTGACTGGCCAGCGCGAATTCATCCTGATCTTCGCGGCTGACACCGTGCTCCGAGGCCACATTCTCCGCTGTGACGCCCATATGACCGGTTCCGAACGGACAATTCAACGCGCCCAGCATCATGTCCAGCGTCTTCACATCCCCCATTTTGGCGCCCCAACGCTGATCGGTAATGACGAAAGGCGCGCGGCTCATGTTTTCCGCGCCACCGGCCAGCGCGAAATCCGCATCGCCCAGCATGAGAGATTGCACGGCGGACACCACAGCCTGCGCCCCGGACCCACACAGACGGTTCACGTTCATCGCAGGCGTGCTGTCAGGGATGCCCGCATCCATCGCCGACACGCGGGACAGATATGCATCCCGCGGTTCGGTCGGGATGACGGAGCCATAGACGACGTGACCGATCTGGCCCGGTTCGACACCCGCGCGTTCCATCGCGGCTTTGGCCACATGCGCGCCCAGTGCTGCGGGTGGGGTCCCGGTAAGTTTGCCGCCAAAGGTTCCAATGGCCGTGCGCGCGCCGTCGAGCAAAACGATCTCTGTCATGATGTTGTCTCCTCCTTTTGGCGTATTGGACATCGCACGGTATGGCTTGTCCAGCATGACGCTAGGGCGTGAGCGGTGTTTCCCCGATCTCAGAGAGAAGCGACACACTTCGCCCACGGATCACGGCAATCACCAGATCATGACCATGACCCGCCCCTGCATCGAGGTTCACGCGATTGCCGTAGTGTTGAGGGGTTTTGACCGGGGTATGGCCATGGATGATAAGCGGCCCGTGGTCGCGTTGGTCGATGTGGAACTCCTTGCGGATCCACATGAGGTCTTCCGGATTTTGAACCGCTAAAGGAACGCCAGGGCGAATGCCCGCATGCACGAAGAGAAGGTCATTCACCTGATGGGTCAATGGCGTGTGGCGAAGGAAATCCACATGAGCCCGAGGGATGTGCGAGACTATTTCGGCCCGATCGCGCCTTTCAATTTGCTCGACACCGTAGGAGGCCAGCGTCTCTTGCCCACCCATGCGCTCATTCAGCCAACTGAGCCCACCGGGCGTTGCCGGGTCGCCTCCATCTATGTACTCCAGAAAAAGCTGGTCGTGATTGCCGCGAATGACGGTCCAGTTTCTGCCTGCCTCTATCCCTTCAATCAGGGTCTGAATAACGCCGCAACTGTCCGGTCCCCGATCCACCAGATCCCCTAGAAAGACGATGTCCACGTCCCGACCGAAATGGTTGTCTGCCAAGGCCAGGACGCGGGTCAATTGGTTTTTGAACCCGTGTATATCGGGGACGCAAAGGATCAGACGTCAAACTCCAGCGGTGCAATTTGTTGGAAGAGACCTGTGGCGTGCAGTTTCGCCATCAGAGGCTCAGGTACAGGCGCATCGACGTAGAGCAACGCGATGGCCTCACCGCCTGCAGCCGCGCGCCCAAGTGTGAAGTTCGCGATGTTGACGCCGTTTTCACCCATTGTTTGCCCTAGCGCCCCGATGATGCCCGGTTCGTCCTTGTTGGTGGTATACAGCATGTGGCGCCCGATCTCCGCATCGATGTTGATGCCTTTGATCTGGATGAAACGCGGTTTGCCATCGGAAAAGACCGTCCCACCAATGGACCGTTCGCGTTTGTCCGTGACGACTGTCAACTTGATATAACCTTCAAACACGCCCGACTTGTCCTGTTGCGTGGTAGAGATCTTCACGCCGCGTTCCTTGGCCATCAACGGAGCGGATACCATGTTCACCTCCGGGTTCGCGGCCTTCATTATACCCGCGACAGCCGAACAGGTCAGCGCCTCTAGGTTCATGGTGGACACGACACCGTCATAGAGGATGTTGATCGCCTTCACAGGTTCATCCGTCAGTTGACCGATGAATGCACCAAGATTGCCCGCAAGGCTGATCCACGGGCCCATCACCTTGGCTTCTTCCGCGGTAACTGACGGCATGTTGAGCGCATTGCTGACTGCCCCGGTCAAAAGGTAGTCGGACATCTGTTCAGCCACCTGAAGCGCCACGTTTTCCTGCGCCTCGGTCGTGGCCGCGCCCAAATGCGGGGTACAGACGACATTCGGCAGGTTGAACAGCGGATTTTCCTTGGCAGGCTCTTCTGCAAAAACGTCGAACGCGGCACCCGCGATATGGCCAGATTGCAGCATCTCGGCCAGTGCTGCTTCATCCACAAGACCGCCACGCGCGCAGTTCACAATACGCACGCCCTTCTTGGTCTTTTCCAGATTTTCACGGCTGAGGATATTGCGGGTCTGATCCGTCAGCGGAACGTGCAGCGTGATGAAGTCTGCACGCGGCAGAAGGTCATCCAGTTCGACCTTTTCCACACCCATCTTGTCGGCCTTTTCCTGGCTGAGGAACGGGTCGTAGGCGAGAACCTTCATTTTCAGTGCGCGGGCGCGGTCGCAGACGATGCCGCCGATGTTGCCGGCACCGATGACGCCGAGGGTTTTGCCGGTCAGTTCCACGCCCATGAAACGGGATTTTTCCCATTTTCCGGCGTGGGTGGAGGCGGACGCCTCGGGGATTTGACGCGCGACGGCGAACATCATGGCGATCGCGTGTTCGGCGGTGGTGATCATGTTGCCGAAGGGCGTGTTCATGACGATCACGCCCTTCTTGGAAGCGGCATCTTTGTCAATGTTATCAGTGCCTATGCCGGCGCGGCCGATGACTTTGAGGTTGTCTGCTGCCTTCAGGATCGTGGGTGTGACCTTGGTGGCGGACCGGATGGCGAGGCCATCGTATTGGCCGATCACTTCAGCCAGTTTTTCCTTGTCTTTTCCGAGGTCCGGTTGAAAATCCACATCAATGCCGCGGTCGCGGAAGATCTGGACGGCGGTCTCGGAAAGTTTGTCGGATACGAGGACTTTGGGGGCCATTTTGGGCTCCAATTCTAGTGTATGTAAAACGTCGGTATTACGTCGGTATCGCGTCGGTATTTCACGCAGCTTCCGACAGGGCGGCGATTTCAGCCTCAAAGGCCCATTCGAGCCACGGCATGAGCTCGGAGAGGTCAGAGGACTCCACCGTGCCGCCGCACCAGATGCGCAGACCCGGAGGGGCATCCCGATAGGCGCCGATGTCAAAGGCGACCTCTGCCAATTCGAGCCGCTTGGCGACGGCCTTGGCAAAAGTTGCTCCATCGGTGATGCGGGGGTCGGTGAATTTCACGCAGACGGAGGTGTTGGACCGCGTGGCCGGGTCAACGGCGAGGTGATCAATCCAGCCATGGGTCGCCACGAAATCCGCCACGACCTTTGCGTTCGCATCGGCGCGAGCCATCAGGCCCTTGAGACCACCGATCGAGCGCGCCCAGTCGAGGGCGAGCAGGTAATCCTCGACCGCAAGCATGGAGGGGGTGTTGATCGTGGCGCCTTCAAAGATACCTTCGATCAGCTTTCCGCCTTTGGTCAGACGAAAGATCTTGGGCAGGGGCCATGGCGGTGTGTAGCTTTCCAGCCGTTCGACCGCGCGGGGCGACAGGATGAGCATGCCATGGGCCGCTTCCCCGCCGAGCACTTTCTGCCAAGAGAATGTCACCACATCGAGCTTGTCCCAAGGCAGGTCTTGGGCGAAAGCGGCAGAGGTGGCATCGCAAATGGTCAGCCCGGCGCGATCATCCTTGATCCAGTCGCCATCCGGCACGCGCACGCCGGATGTCGTCCCATTCCACGTGAAGACGACATCGTTGTCAGTGTCTACATTGGCCAAATCGACGATATCACCGTAGTCAGCGGTTTTGACGTCGGCCTCCAGGTTCAGTTGCTTCACGGCATCCGTCACCCAGCCTGCGCCGAAACTTTCCCAAGCGAGCATCTCCACCTTGCGGGCGCCCAGCAGCGACCACATGGCCATTTCCACCGCGCCGGTGTCCGAGGCAGGCACGATGCCGATGCGATAGTCGTCTGGCACGCCAAGGATTTCACGCGTGCCTTCAATGGCGGCCTTCAGCTTGGCCTTTCCAACAGCGGCCCGGTGCGACCGGCCCAGAGCGGCATCGCGCAGGTTCTCAACGGTGAATGTGGGGGGTTTGGCGCAGGGGCCAGACGAAAAACGCGGATTGGCCGGCCGCGTTGCCGGTTCATTCATAGCCATCAATGCTATCCTTCCAGATAAGCGCCCTTCGTTGGGGAAGGGTGTCCCACAGACAGGGCTACGCCTGTCGCGGACGATGGGCAAGGGTTTGTTGACGCTGTCTCATGTCAAATTCCGCGGTCAAACGTCTGAGACAGGGGAAAAGTTTCCTATGGGCGACGCGCGTTCGGCATCGCCTCAGGCCGGCTGTTCGGGTGGATGCGCCCCCTTGGCGAGACGCCGAGTGATGGTGCGCATGATCGCCATGCCGAATGTCGGGTCTTCAAACTGAAGCCGCATGAAGTGGGTTTTGTCGAGTTCGTAGACCAAGGTATCTTCCAGACAGCGGACAGTCGCCGTGCGCGTTGCGCTGTCGGTGAAGAACGCCATTTCGCCGAAGATTTCACCGCCGGACATTTCCACGCCGAAGCCTTCGATTTCAACGCGACCGGTTTCGATGAAATAGAGGCTGCCGACCGGATCCCCCTTTTCAAAAACGATGCTACCGGCATCGATGGACCGTTTCTTGCCATAGGCGCGCACCACGGAAAAATCCGGTTCATGACTTTCGGGCACATATTCCAGCGCGCGGCGCAGAC
>CAYMEC010000014.1:0-55927 GCA_964389425.1 uncultured Roseovarius sp. | reverse complement strand
CTTCCATATCCCAACCATGACACCGCTCAGCCATATCCGCAATTTCTCCATCGTCGCCCATATCGACCACGGGAAATCCACGCTCGCCGACCGCCTCATTCAGTCCACCAACACGGTCGCTGAACGGGACATGAAGGAACAGCTGCTCGACAGCATGGATATCGAACGCGAACGCGGCATCACCATCAAGGCCAACACTGTCCGTATCGACTACACCGCGCAGGATGGCGAAACCTACGTCCTCAACCTGATCGACACGCCGGGTCACGTCGATTTCGCCTATGAGGTCAGCCGCTCCATGCGCGCCGTCGAAGGCTCTCTGCTGGTGGTCGACTCCACCCAGGGCGTTGAGGCCCAGACGCTCGCGAACGTCTACCAAGCCATCGACGCCGACCACGAACTCGTCCCCGTCCTCAACAAGATCGACCTGCCGGCCAGCGATATCGACCGCGTCGCCGAACAGATCGAGGATGTGATCGGCATCGATGCCTCGGGTGCCATTCCCATCTCCGCCAAAACCGGCGAGGGGATCATGGAAACGCTCGAGGCCATCGTCACCCAACTCCCGGCCCCCAAGGGCGACCCCGATGCCCCCCTCAAGGCCATGCTGGTCGACAGCTGGTATGACCCCTATCTCGGCGTTGTCGTCCTCGTGCGCATCATGGACGGCCAGCTGAAAAAGGGCGACCAGATCAAAATGATGCAAACGGGGGCCCGCTACGGCGTCGACCGCATCGGTGTCTTCCGCCCGCAAATGGAAACCATCGACGTGCTGGGCCCCGGCGAAATCGGCTTCATCACCGCGTCGATCAAACAGGTCCGCGACACCCGTGTCGGCGCCACCATCACGCATGAGAAAAAGGGCACGGACACACCGCTTCCGGGTTTCAAACCGGCACAACCGGTCGTCTTCTGCGGCCTCTTCCCGGTCGACAGCGCCCAATTCGAGGACCTGCGGGAGGCGATCGACAAACTCGCCCTCAACGACGCGTCTTTCTCTTTTGAAATGGAAACCAGCGCGGCCTTGGGTTTCGGCTTCCGCTGCGGCTTCCTCGGCCTGCTGCACCTCGAAGTCATCCGCGACCGGATCGAGCGCGAATATGACATCGAGCTCATCACCACCGCGCCCTCGGTCATCTACCACATCTACATGAAGGACGGCACGCAGTTCGACCTGCACAACCCCGCCGACATGCCCGACCCCTCCACCATCGACCACCTCGAAGAGCCGCGCATCAAGGCCACCATCCTCGTGCCCGACGACTACCTCGGCGACGTCCTCAAACTCTGCCAGGACCGCCGCGGCATCCAGCTTGACCTCACCTATGCCGGCTCCCGCGCCATGGTGGTCTATGACCTGCCCTTGAATGAGGTCGTCTTCGACTTCTACGACCGGCTCAAAAGCGTCACCAAAGGCTACGCCTCCTTCGATTACCAAATGGAAGGCTACCGCGAGGACAACCTCGTCAAAATGTCCGTGCTGGTGAACGAAAAACCGGTCGACGCGCTCTCCATGATGGTCCACCGCGACCGGGCTGAGATGCGCGGCCGGGCGATGTGCGAAAAACTAAAAGACATCATCCCGCGCCACATGTTCAAAATCCCGATCCAGGCGGCCATCGGCGGCAAAGTCATCGCCCGCGAGACCCTCTCTGCGCTGCGCAAAGACGTGACGGCGAAGTGCTACGGCGGCGACATCACCCGGAAGAAGAAGCTGCTGGAGAAGCAGAAGGCCGGGAAAAAGAAGATGCGCCAGTTCGGGAAGGTGGATATTCCTCAGGAGGCGTTTATTTCGGCGTTGAAGATGGATGGGTGAAAAGCGCCAAGTTTTGGATTATACAGATTTTCCCTTGTCGTATTCAATTGAGTTGCTTTTCGCCTGGAAATACAGAACGGGATGCACGCCAATCGAACAAGCGTCGTGCATCCCGCCCAAATGTTAATATTACAACTCAATCCCAGCCGATTGCTTGGATGTCGAAAGTAGATCCTACGCGACTGCAGGGACCTCAGAATCAAAATCGTCAGCCTCGTCGGCGCTATCGACATCATTCGACCCAGCTTCGATTTTCCAATCAGCTACGGATTCATCATTCCAATCTTCGTCAGAGATTGCGTCGATCAATGTTGTGCTCGGAGGAACGTCTTCAATGCGCGACAAAGCAGCAAGAATGCTAGCTTTTACGTCGCCGGACGCAACCTGCACTTTCTTGTTGTCTTCGTTCATCACAACAGTTCCTTTCCTAAGTAATTGCCACCATACGCAACATTTGGGTGACAATATGGCGTGTAGCCGTATCGCTCGTACTTTACTGAGTCAACTGGGTCCTTAATTAGAATTCTTTCTGATCCTAAGAGCCTTGCATACTCCTCCGCGCAAGTCAAAATTGGCCACAGTGCTCTTCCTGAGAGGTAGTTTGGACCATAAAACCTTTCAACCCACTTAACGGTGAGGTGGGTTCGCGCATGAGAAGGATTGCCTAAAGCTAGCGCCACAAGAACTTGTTCGTTTTCAACCTCTTGCCAGATTGCAAGTTCAAATAGGTCGTTGCCCTGAAAGTATCTGAAATACAGTTTTTCCCAACTCTCCGGGAACCCTGTATGCGTATCTTCGCTGTAATACTTTGGCCACTTTTCCGCTGCGAACTTGAAGGCATCTCCGACCTCGCCGCCGACAATTGAGCAAAGTGTCAATTTGTCCCATCTTTTGATGTTTCCAGACTTCAAAAGACGCTTATTGATTGCTTCGACAGTCCTCTTTCTGGCCTCGTTGTTCAGTACATAGTAATATGCATAGTCTTTCAATTCTCACCCCACAAAATCGCAACACGGCTATTTTATTAATAATGTCGCTCGGATGCAAAGCAACCATAACGAGTAAATTCCTTGGTCATTTGTCATTATAACAAGCGTAAGGTGGAGTTGCACCCCACCACTTTCGATCAACTGCGTGCCAAAATGGCGGGATGAAATCGCGCCCGACACCCCCAATTCCATCCCCACCTCAAACCGCGCATTCCGATGCACACTCGAATACGGCCACTCCTCCGGCCGCGAGACCAACCCGTGCTTCACTGGGTTCAACCAACAATATCGCACATGCATCCAGTAATCGGCCTCATTGCGGATGTGATGTTCCCAAAACCTGCGTTGCCAAATCCCGGCATCACCCTTGTCATGCCGTAGGCCGGGGTTCACCCCGGCATATCTCCCGGTCTTCACAACCGGCAAACGGGGTGGCGGGGTGAACCCCGCCCTACGGATGGACGCCGAAAACCGCGCCTTGATCGCACCCCACCGCACCCCGTAATCCCTGTCCCCGCGAGGCATCGTCCAAACCGCGTGGATATGATCCGGCAACACCACAAACGCGTCGATCTCAAACGGCCGCTCTGCCCGCGTCACCCGCACAGCCTCTCGCAGATGCTCGATCTCATCCACCAACACCGACGACCCACGCCACGCCAACCCAACGGTAAAGAACACGCGCGCACCTGTAACCTTTGGACGGACATAACAAGACATCCCCCACCTTGCCGCGATCATGGTTAACGGCGTCTGAACGGCCACCATTTCCGCCAACCCTTTCGCCGCGTCTTCACCTCCACCACCGCCGCCAACTCCCCGCCCTGCACCACGGGCAGCCCTGCCTTCTGCAACACCTCCCTTTCCATCAATCGATCAAGCTGAAGCTGCTGAATTTTCTCACCCGCCTCCGCCAGCGTCCGCGCGCCGAGCTCGGCCGGGCCGAGCCAATGCATGTATCGTCTCGACCCATGGAGGGAGATGTCCTCCACGTCCTGCTGTTTCCAGATCCGCTGCAATTCCTCCACCGACACCACCGCCGCCACCCGTTTCCCGTGTCGGGTCAGCACCACCGCCGCCCGCGGGTCTTGCGCCAGAAGGATGATCTCGGCGATCTTCTCTCTCGCTTCGGAGGTGGAGACGAAATGCGTCGGTCCACGACCTGTTAGGGGCTCATCTGGCATCGGGAAAATTCTGTACAAAATGGGTTTAGGGCCACCCAAAGTGACCCCAAATTGTACAAAACCCGTAATCTGACCGTGCGGAGCGCTAGCCGCCAGAGTTACCCAACGGACACCCGCTCCAACCGCTCAAACCCCCCCGGCGCGGGGCGCGGGGCGGCCTCGGGCTTCACCTGCGTCAGGCGTTCAAATACCTCATTCAGCGTCCGGCGGAACGCCACCGGACGGGCGAGGATGGCGTATTTCGTCACTGCCCGGATCTTGCCCGCCTGCTTCATTTTCTTGCCCAAGGCATGCCCCACCCGGTCCGCCAGATAGTGCTGCACATTGGGCGCTTGGGGGAAGCGGGACCAGTGCGGTTGTTCCAACCGGCTGCCGCCATGGACCACGAAATAGGTGCAATCCTCCGACAGCGTGTCTTCCATCGGTGGGCGCGTAAACTCTTGAATTTTATCGCGATATTCCATCCAGCGTTCTTCTTCCGGCACCACATCCGGGTCCGCTGAATACTGCGCCGACAGCGCCAGACAGCTCGTCGCGCCAAGGTCGCGGGCAAAGATCATCGCGCCGTAGCCGCCCATGGAATTGCCGAAGGTCACCACCTCCTCAATCCGGTGGGCGCGCTTATACGTCTCCACCAGATCGAGAATTTCCTCATAGATCCCGGGCTCATTATACCAACTGCGCAGGGTGTCGGCCACGAACAGAACATGGTTCTCCCCGCTCATGGAACTGGTCGCCACAAACTCTTCTGTCTGTTCCTTCAGATCCGCCTTCCCAATCCCCGTAAACGACACCACCAACCGCGGCGACGCCCCCGCCAAAGAGGTCGCGCGCACGCGGTCCGACGAATGAAACGGCTGTGGTGTCATGGTCTTCTGCCCTTCAGGTGTCTGTTTCTGCACCCTTTTTCTAAACCCTACGTATTTTACGCCATACTGCAACTCTTATGGTTAAAACCTCGTAATCATGTGCAAAAAGAGGCGAATTGATCACGGGGCGGCACAAGCTAAGCCTTGATATTTTGACCGGCCCTCTTCAGGTTACGGGCAGTCGCGTATCACGGGAACAGGGTCAAGCGCATGGAGACGAAGGGCAAAACGGTGAGCGTCGCCGCCGTCTGTTGCATGCGCAATGAGGCGATCTTCTTGCTGGAATGGTTGGCCTATCAGCTGGTCGTGGGGTTCGATCGGGTGGGGGTCATCACCAATGACTGCACCGATGGGACAGACACGATCCTTGATGCTCTGGCCGAGGCGGACCCCAGAATTGTCCATGTTCACAACAAGATGGAGCCGGGGGAAGCGCCGCAAGTTGCAGGGCTGCGGAACGCGCGGAACGTGCCTGAGCTTATGGAGAACGATTATTGGCTGCACTGCGATGCCGATGAGTTTCTCAACGTGACACTGGGCGAGGGCCGCGTGCAGGATTTGCTGAATTTCGTGGGCGATGTGGATTGCGTCGCCCTCGCGTGGCGGCCCTTTGGCAATTCAGGGATCAAGACATGGGACGGTGGACTGGTGATCGAACGCTTCATCATGGCAGATGACCGCATGCGCGGATCGGTCACCATGCACAAATGCATTTTCAAGCCCGCGCGATTTGAATCTGCCATCGACCATATGCCAAAACTTCCTGTGTCCCGGCCGGTGAACGTCGTGAATTCCAAGGGTGAATGGTTGCCGCCCCGGGCGATGTTCCATCCCAAGATCGCGCGTTTCAAGGGCACGCCCTTTGACCGCCTGACCTGGGAAAATGCGAGCCTGCATCATTACGCGGTCAAGGCGCGCAATGTGTTTCTGCTCAAGAACCTGCGCGGCAACGGGATGGGGCATCAGGCAGATCGGTACCTTGCGGACAGCAAGCTGTGGCGGAAGCTGAACAAGAACAAGGTGGAGGTGCCAGAGGCGCGCCAGCACCTGGAGGCGGTGAAGGAAGAGGTGACACGGTTGCGGGCCGTGGGCAAGGTGGCCGAGATTGAGCAAAACGCCCTGAAAGCGTTTCGTCAGGCAACCAAAGAGTTGCTGGAATCGCAGGAGGCGACAGCGTGATTTCAAGCGATTCTCTGGTGAATCGCCGGCCAAATGCTTAAATTTGCGTTTGCAGGTGCAGAAAACCCGGAATTTTCAGTTGGGTCATACACAGATCACTTATCCCCCGACTAACCCTGCCGAGACGAAACAAAAAACTGCGGTTTATCCACACGCAATTCACGGCGCTATCAACCGTTTCATCCACAAAAAAAATCCATGCTGCGGTGCTATTTTCTTGCCTGATCCGGGCTCTGTCATGCACGATTTAATGGCTGATCGGGTTCTTTGAGGTCGACCAGCACGCAAAGACCTCAAGGGTCCAAGCGGTGGGTCAAGCGCTTCGTGCGAATGATCCGTGTCAGGGGGCAACCCCGGACGCTGCTTGGGGCCGCTTCATCGGTCACATGGTCGGTTTGTGCTTCGCAGCCTGAACGGATCGGTCGATGAAACGGGGATTTGTGGCCAACAGCGCCCGGCCGCAAGGCCAGGCTCTCGCGGCGGTCGCGGGCCTTAGGGTGCGTGGCAAACCGGACGCAAGAGCCCCCAGGGCTGGCGTGTTCGGGTGGGCGTCAGGCGTGATCCGGAGCCTTCGGGCAAAGGAACACGATGCGAGGACCGCGTCTAAGCACCTGACGCCTTTTCAATTTGGGCCACTTTCGAGGGGTTCAAAGCGGAACGGGGTCCGTTGCTTTACGCAACCGGACCCCGCCGTCAGTTTGATGCGACCGCGTCTTGCACCTATGATTGCGAGGTAGCGCGGACCAGAGCTTTTATCAACAGCATGTTGTGTTTTTTGGGAGTAACGCCCCAAAATAACAGCATTTTGGCCACAGGCCATGCGCAAGTTAGCGAGATTTCGTGATTTGATGGAACCATGCTACGGTGACGGGCCGGAGGCGGATTTGTCACGCGCCCGGGATCGGCTGAACCCATTGGTCGGTGCCAACCCTTGCGGGACAATCGCACGCGCCAGAGATAGCCTGGGGTAACGGGCCCTGTCAGGATATCATGTGCGCGGTGGGGTAGATGTAAATCCAGCCAGCGGTTTGGCCCCGTACGCGGGGCCATAGGGCGGCGAGTTGCGGGACACGTGGCGCGTCGCCCTTTGATCCGGACCGGATTAGCCCAGCCACGCTCTGACAGTCTGCTCGAACTCCCGCGGCTTTTCGGCGTGCAGCCAATGACCAGCACCGGGGATCTTTGCAAACCGCGCCTTGGGGAACAGAGCCTTGATCTGCGGCCTGTGCGCGGCCTGAACGTAGTCTGACAGGGCGCCGGACAGCATCAGAACCTCTCCGTCATATTGGGTGTCTAAGGCGGGAAAGTTCATGATCTTTTCCATCTCGGCTTCCAGCACGTCGAGGTTGAGCCGCCACGCCATCTCCTTGACATCAAGGGACTGGAGAAAGAAGGGGACAAGCGCGGGGTCATCGACCAGTGGCGCCAACCGCTCGCCCGCCTCGGAGCGGCGCGTTATGCCGTCAAGATCTGTTGCGCGCATGGCGTGAATGTATTGTACCTGAGTGTGGGTATAGGCCACCGGTGCGATATCCGCGACGATCAGGCGGTTGACCAGATCTGGCCGCGTCAGCGCCAGCGTCATGGCGGCCTTGCCCCCCATGGAATGGCCCAGCACATCGAAAGGACCGCCAAGAGATTCCAGCACATCTGCCAGGTCTCCTGCCAAATCGTCATAGGAGTGGCTGTCAAACCACGGGCTGCTGCCATGGTTGCGCATGTCGACGGCTACCACGCGGCGTTGATCAGAAAGCCGTTTGGCGATCACGCCCCAGTTTCGGCCTGTGCCGTAAAGGCCATGGGCAATCAGAAGACCGGGGCGATCGGATGGGCCGGGGTGGTCGATCATGTTCAACATGGCCCGGGTCATAGCGGCACGTTTGCGAAAGGGCCAGCGGTGTTGAACCTCGCCGCCCGCGCGGCTAGACCGGCGCCATGACCGATCGCAGATCTTTCGATAAGAGCATGGGGCGCCTCAATTCTGGGCTGATGTCCAAATTGCAGCTGGGCAAAAGGCGGGAGGCGGCTGATAACTTGCGCCGGGCGCGGCGGCGGCTGCCGTGGCACATGCGCAAGGAGGCCGACAAGATCCTCCGCGCGGAAGAGGCGCTGACCCATCCGAAGCTGGCCCGGATTGCAAATACGGGCGGGCTGGACGGGTCGTTCAAGAAAATCAATTCGCACCTTAAGGCCATTGATCTGGCCGATGAACGCCGTGGCGCGCGCATCAACTGGAGTGCGGGTGTGGTGTTCAACCTGTTGCTGATTGTGGGTGTGTGTGTCGCTGTTCTGGTCTGGCAAGGTCTGCTTTGACCAGCGAGCCCGGGATCAGTGCGCGACGCACCACCACGGTGACCGTGACGAAAGACACATAAAGCAACAGGTACCAAGACCCGAGCATGTGGGGGGACACCAGTTCGGTCCGGAACTGGCCCGAATACGCCCATGTCCCGGTGAAAGTGCCGATGTTTTCAGCAATCCAGAGAAAGATCGCCGACAGGAACGCGGCGAGGGGCAGGGGCATCCAGTGGAACGTCTCATCCACCCGGTACCAGACTCGCGTCCGCCAGAAGAGCAGGAGCGTAGCCGCAAACAGCGCGATGCGCATGTCGGGCAGGAAATGATGGGCAAAGAAGTTCACATAGATCGCTAAGGCCAGCAGGAAGGTCATCCAGACAGGCGGGTAGGGGGCAAAGCGCATGTCAAACACGCGAATGGCACGCGCCATGAAGGAACCCACGCTGGCATACATGAAACCTGAGAAAAGTGGCACATCGAGGACTTTGAAGAAACCGGGTTCGGGATAACTCCAAGAGCCCGCATCGACCTTGAACCATTCCATGGCCGTGCCGGTCAGGTGGAAGAGCAGGATCACGCGCGCTTCTTCCCATGTTTCCAGTTTGAGCCAGAGGAAGAGCGCTTGCAGGGCCAAAGCAATGATCAGAAGGGCGTCGTAGCGGTGAATTGGCAGATCATCCGACCAGATCGCCTTTGTCGCGATGATCGCGATCAGGATGGACAGGCCGAACAACGCGGCCCAGCCCATCTTCAGGAAAAAGATCACAAGTTCTGCCGCCCAGTGGGGCAAGCGTGCCCGCATCCAATGGCCAACGCGGCGTTCGATGTTCTGGGTGGTGGTCATTGAACCCAGTTAGGGGGAAATCAGCATTGTCTGCAATAAGCGGTCTGCAAATACGCGGGTTTTTTGCGTGGCACAGCGTCATGTGCGGGACGCGGGATCAAGGCACTTGGGCCGCCGCGCCTTCGCCAGGACCGATACCAAGGCCTGTCAAAGTGGCAAGTGCAGGTCGCCGGTCGGTGTGGCCAGACCGGGGTCTGACAACGGTGTTCCGTCATGCGTTCAGTCATAAAAAACGGCGGTGGAGTAACCACCGCCGCCTTGCACACCCTTCGAGGTGTTTTACAGGTTTTGATACAGCGGGAAGCGCGCGCAAAGGTCGGCCACTTCACCTTTCACCTTGTCTTCCACGGCCCCGTTGCCATCCGCACCATTGGCCGCCAGGCCATCGACCACTTCGACGATCCAGTCGGCAACCTGGCGGAACTCTTCCTCACCAAAGCCGCGTGTCGTCGCGGCAGGGGAGCCGAGGCGGATGCCCGAAGTGACCATCGGCTTTTCCGGGTCAAATGGCACACCGTTCTTGTTGCAGGTGATGTGCGCGCGGCCCAGAGACTTCTCTGTGTCATTGCCCTTCACACCTTTGGGCCTCAGATCGACCAGCAGGACATGCGTGTCGGTACCGTGGGTCACGGTGTCGAGCCCGCCCGCGATCAGCTGATCAGAGAGCGCCTGCGCGTTCTTGATGACCTGCTGGATGTAGGTTTTGAATTCCGGCTGGAGCGCTTCACCAAAGGCCACGGCCTTTGCGGCGATCACATGCATCAACGGGCCACCTTGAATGCCGGGGAAGATGGCAGAGTTGAATTTCTTCGCCATCGCCTCGTCATTGGTCAGGATCATGCCACCGCGCGGACCGCGCAGGGTCTTGTGCGTGGTCGTTGTGGCCACATGGACATGCGGGAACGGGTTTGGATATTCGCCCGCCGCGATGAGACCGGCAAAATGTGCCACGTCGGCCAGCACGTAAGCGCCGACCATGTCCGCGATCTCACGAATGCGGGCAAAATCGATGACGCGCGGGATGGCGGAACCACCGGCTCGACGTCGCCGCCGGCGTGTCGCCCCGAAGGGCCGACTGGACGCCGGAACCACCGGCGATGATCATCTGGGGCATGTGCTCTTTGGCCAGCGCTTCGATCTGATCGTAGTCGATCATGTTGTCGTCTCGACGCACACCGTATTGCACCGCGTTGAACCACTTGCCCGACTGGTTGGGAGCCGCGCCGTGGGTCAGGTGCCCGCCAGCGTCGAGTGACATGCCCAAAATAGTGTCGCCCGGCTTCAACAGGGCCTGAAAGACCCCCTGGTTGGCCTGGCTGCCGGAGTTGGGTTGAACATTGGCAAAATCGCAGTTGAAGAGCTTCTTGGCGCGTTCAATGGCAAGGTCTTCCGCCAGATCGACAAACTGGCAGCCACCGTAGTAGCGTCGACCCGGATACCCTTCGGCGTATTTGTTCGTCATGACGGAGCCCTGAGCCTCCATCACAGCCGCAGACACGATGTTTTCCGAGGCGATCAGTTCGATCTCATCGCGCTGGCGGCCCAATTCCGATTCGATGGCCGCTGCAATCTCTGGGTCGCGCACGGCGAGGGAATCGGTGAAAAATGCCTTGTTGTTCGAATTTAGCTGTCCGTCGTGCGCCATTTCCGTAGCTCCATCTTTGCCCAATGTGGGTTGAATTGACGTGTTTTCCTATAGGAAACATAGGGCGATTGAAACGGTGTAAAGCGACAAAAGCGCTTGCAGGACCGTCATGGGATGCGCCAGACAGGGGAACGGGCGGAAAAATGCCCGGAAATGAAGCTACTACGCTAGGAACTCCGTGGGAAAAGACCGCAAGATTGCTTTCGTCGCCAGTGATGTCGACCTCGCGCAGACCGCCCGGGCGGATTTGATCGCGCGCTTCGGCGAGGTGGCCGAAAAGGATGCGGATGTTATCGTGGCGCTGGGCGGGGATGGGTTCATGCTCTCCACGCTGCACGAGGTTCAGGGGATGGATATTCCGGTCTACGGGATGAACCGTGGCACTGTTGGCTTCCTGATGAACGAATTCAGCATGGACGATCTGCAGGAGCGTTTGGATGCCGCCGAGGAAGAGGTGGTAAACCCGCTTGCCATGCGCGCTGAAGACGTGACGGGCAAAGTGCATGAGGCCCTCGCGATCAATGAGGTGTCTTTGCTGCGAATGGGGCCACAAGCGGCGAAGCTGAAGATCAGCATTGATGGCCGGTCGCGGCTGGAAGAACTCGTCTGCGACGGAGCCTTGGTGGCCACACCTGCGGGGTCCACAGCCTATAATTATTCCGCGCATGGCCCGATCCTTCCGATTGGAGCGGATGTTCTGGCTTTGACGGCGGTTGCGGCGTTCCGGCCGCGGCGCTGGCGCGGGGCGCTCTTGCCGAAAGGGGCGGTTGTCCGGTTTGACGTGATCAATGGCACCAAACGCCCTGTGATGGCGGACGCGCATTCAGCCTCGGTGCAGAATGTAGTGTGGGTTGAAGTGCGATCCGAACCAGCCATTCGTCACAGGATCCTTTTTGATCCGGGTCATGGCCTCGAAGAACGGTTGATCCGCGAACAGTTTGAATAGGTCTCAGCCATTTTGCGTTCGGCGTGTGCGTCAGCCAAAATCCTGAAAATAAAAGAATTTCAGGATTGATATCCAATAACACGCGGCCGTTATTGCCTGTCCGGCCCGCCCGCGCTCAGTCTTGTCGCAAAACCAGCAACGCGACCGAGAAAGGCGACCCCATGGTTTCTGCAAACGGACTTAAATCTTCTGCCCTTGCCGTTTTGATCCTCATCGCGGTGGCGTCAGACACTCTGGCCACCCCGGATGAGATGGCCACGTCACACCTCACGGAACCGCCACAGGTTTCTGTTGAAACGCTGTGACACTTCAGGTCTTGGCGTAGCCGATCGTCTGTAGCGCTTCCTTGATTTCATCGAGGATGACCGGATCGTCGATCGTGGCGGGCAGTTTGAATGTCTCCCCGTCCGCCAGCTTCACCATCGTGGCGCGCAGAATTTTGCCTGACCGTGTCTTTGGCAGACGATCCACCACCAGCGCCAGTTTGAAAGCCGCCACAGGGCCGATCCGGTCCCGGACCAGTTTGACACACTCTGCCGTGATCTCTTCATGCGGGCGGTTGACGCCTTTTGACAGGCAGACAAACCCCACGGGCAACTGCCCTTTCAACTGATCGGTAACGCCAATAACGGCACATTCGGCCACATCGGGATGGGCGGCCAGCACCTCTTCCATTCCGCCGGTCGACAGGCGGTGGCCGGCCACGTTGATCACGTCATCCGTGCGCGCCATGATGTAGAGGTAGCCATCTTCATCAATCATGCCTGCGTCGCCGGTTTCGTAGTAGCCGGGAAACGTGTTGAGGTAGCTTTTCTTGAACCGGTCTTCGGCGTTCCAGAGATTGGGCAGCGTACCGGGGGGCAGGGGAAGTTTGATGGCAATGGCGCCCAGTTCATTGGCCCCCAGCGGGTGGCCTTCATCGGACAGGATCTGCACGTCATATCCCGGCATCGGCACGGTGGGGGAACCGATCTTGACCGGCAACGCCTCAATGCCGGCGGGGTTGCCGGCGATGGTGTAACCCGTTTCGGTCTGCCACCAATGGTCATAGACGGGCACGCCCATGACCTTTTGCGCCCATTCAATCGTGTCCGGATCCGCGCGTTCGCCGGCAAGGTAGAGCGCGCGCAGGCAGGAGATATCGTAATCCTTGATCAACGTGCCCTTGGGGTCATCGCGCTTGATCGCCCGGAAGGCTGTAGGGGCGGTGAAGAAGCTGCGCACGTTGTGTTCCGAAATGACGCGCCAGAAAGTGCCTGCATCGGGCGTGCCCACTGGCTTGCCTTCGAAGACAATCGTCGTGTTGCCGTGGATCAGAGGCGCGTAGCAGATATAGCTGTGGCCCACGACCCATCCCACGTCGGAGGCCGCCCAGAACACATCGCCGGGATCCACGTTGTAGATATTCTTCATGGTCCAGTTGAGCGCCACAAGATGGCCTGCCGTGGGACGGATCACGCCCTTCGGCGCGCCAGTGGTGCCGGATGTGTAGAGGATGTAGGCCGGGTGATTGCCATCCACGGGTACGCAATCGGCCGGGGTTACGCCCTCTTGGAAGCCGTACCAGTCATGATCCCGGCCTTCGACCAGTTCGATGGGGTGCTCTTCGCGTTGCAGGATGACGCAGAAATCGGGTTTGTGCGCCGATTGCTCAATCGCGCCGTCGAGCAGGGGTTTGTATTCGACCACGCGGCCCGGTTCCAACCCGCATGAGGCAGCAATGATGGCTTTTGGCGTGGCATCATCTATCCGCACCGCCAGCTCATTGGCGGCAAAGCCACCGAACACCACCGAATGGATTGCGCCGATGCGGGCGCAGGCCAGCATGGCCTCGATCGCCTGTGGGACCATTGGCATGTAAATGATCACGCGGTCACCCACGCCCACGCCTTGTGCCTGCAATGCACCAGCCAGCGACGCGACGCGGGTCAACAAATCGGCATAGCTGATATGCTCTTTGCGGCCCGTGATGGGGCTGTCATAGATGATCGCCATCTGGTCGCCGCGCCCGGCCTCCACGTGACGGTCCACCGCGTTCCAGCAGGTGTTTACTTTGCCGTCGACAAACCATTCATACAGCGGCGCGTTGTCGTCAAAGAGCGCCTTGCTTGGTTTTTCCACCCAGTCGATGGACTCGGCGGCCTCCATCCAGAAACCGTCGGGATCGTCTTTCCAGCGGTCATATACGTCTTGGTATGTCATCGGTGTTCTCCGTCCCTTGTTGAGAAAGTGTTACGGGACAGGCAGGGCAGGGGGCAAGGCGGCCCGGCCATTCGGATGGAAAAGATGCGAATTTTTGGTGTGTTAGCGATCACGAAGCGGTTTTGCAGCTGTAACCAGCGGATGATTGCGCCCCGGGAGAGGGATCAGGGCGACTCACCTGATGCCCTGTTCAGGCCCGTTTCGCCGTCCTTCAAACCTTGTAGGCCAAACGCAGACCACCCCAATGGCGTCCGTGCACGATGATCGGTGCGGAAAGATCCTTCATCACTTTGAAGACGCCCCCGCCCATGTCGCGGCGATAGACCTGCAACAAGAAGGGTTTCGTGTTGCGACCGGCTTTCAGGCCCACGCGATCATCGAAAATGCGGCGGTTGCGGCAATTGCCCGTGTTCCACGCCGGGTCCTTTCCCTGAGGCTTGGAAAACTTGCGATTATGCGTGGGCAGATAGCCGTCAATATTGACGGCGGCGCAAAATACCACGCGGTCCGAATGGTCCAGCGCGGCCTCCTGAATGGGGGGCAGGACCTTGTCCGTGAATGGCGTGAAGGGTGTCATGACCTGTTCGGGATTCGTGCCCTCAATCGGGGTGTATGTTTGAGAAAAGAGATCCGTGGTCGAGAGTTGCCCGTCTTCGATGGCCGCTTCAAACAATCGGGCAATCTGCGCGGCATCGGCCTGCACCCGCTCTATAAACGGGCTATCGTCGGTCTTGGCTCCAATACTGACAGAGTCCTGAACCATGGATTCAGTTTGGTCCACCAGATGGGCAGTCCGCTCCCGCATTTGGGAGACGCGTTTATTGGTGTCCGCAATTGTGGCTTCGATGTCATGGAACGCTTGTCCGAATGCATCTGTTGCGCTGTGACTGAGGGCCAGCCTGTCGAAGACGCCACCGGTCAGATCGCTCAGCCCGCGCATGGCACAGGTGATCTCGCTCATGGCAGAGGACATTTCCGCGTTGCTGGCGATCACCTCATCGGATTTGGTGCGCGCGGTTTGCGATCCTTCTGACAATCGGCGCACTGTTTCGGTCAGTTCCTCAACCGATCCCTGAACCGCGTCCACCGTCGTCGAGGTGGTGTTGGCCAATTCGTTGATTGCGCTGGCAATCGTGGCAAATCCTGCGCCTGCATCCCCCGCTCGGGAGGCTTCGATCCGCGCGTTTATGGCCAGAAGGTGCACGGTTTTAGCGATGTCGCGGATGCTCTGATTGCCTTCCTGCACATGCTGCAACGCTTCCATAACGCCGTCCATGTGCTGTGTGATCTCCACAACCTGTTCCACGATTTCGGTGCAGTGGTGCCCACTTGTTTGCAAGACCTGTTCAGAAGACCCGACAAGCCCGTCCACATCTGAGGTGGCCTTGCGCATTTCTTCCAGACTGGCGGACATGGACCTGTTGGCTTCCACCACGTCATCGGCATTCCGGCGCGCGACCAAGACAGCCTCCTGCTGGGTCTGGGATCTGACATCGAGATCATCAATGAATGCGACAACTTCCACGATTTCACGGCCCAGATGGCCCGTTCGGCGTGCGAGATCCGAAATCATGGGATCACTTCGCCTGCGCTGCGGGACATCAGCGACGATACTGGTGGCGGCCTGATCACCTGCGCCACGATCGGCATCGGTGCCTGTTGCAAGCGCGGCATCATTCCATAGCGCGTCCTGGCGTGCCTCGTCGCTATCGGAGGCGTTCGATGGCCCGGTTTCACGGTTTGACCCCGATAGCGCTCTGAAAACTTTGAGAACGGCCGACATTGCACCCTCGCCCTTACTGCTAGGAAGGCACTGTCTAGTGACAAAAAGTAAAGCGCAGGTTCACGCGCGCCCGTACATCAGCCGTAGTGGGTGACCGGTGTGCCGGCAATGGCGGCCAGGTTCAACAGGCCGCGTGCTGTCACGCCGGCCGTGGCGATATGTGCGCGGTTGCCCATCCCCATCAGGATCGGGCCCACTTCCAACCCGTTTGCCTTGACTTTCAATATGTTGCGCACGCCGGAGGCGGCGTCGGAATTGGAAAAGATCAGGATGTTCGCGCTGCCTTGAAGGCGATTGTCGGGCAGCAACCGTTCGCGCAGGGCCGCATCGAATGCTGCATCCACATTCATCTCGCCCTCATAGATAAAGTCGCGGGGCTCCTGATCGAGAATGGAGATCGCTTGGCGCAGTCGCTTGCCGGAATCACTGCCCTGATTGCCGAATTGTGATTGCGAACAGAACGCAACCTTGGGATCCACTCCGAACCGACGGGCGTGGCGGGCCGCGCCCAAGGCAATACGTGCCAGTTCTTCGGGCGTGGGGAACACATGCACATGGGTGTCGGCGATAAAGACGGGCCCATCCTCTAGGATCATGAGAGATAGCGATCCGTGGGGGTACAGCGTGTCACTGCCCAACACTTGATTGACGTAGTTCAGATGCCACCGATATTCACCTGACAACCCGCAGATCATCGCGTCTGCCTCTTCACGGTGGACCATGATGGCCGCGATGGCCGTGGTGTTGGTCCGCATGATCATGCGTGCCAGATCGGGCGTCACCCCGCGTCGTTTCATGATCTCGTGATAGCTGTTCCAATAGTCCCGATAACGCGGGTCGTCTTCTGGGTTCACGATGGAAAAGTCGTCACCCGGTTTGATCTTGAGCCCCATTCGATCGCAGCGGGCCGCAATCACATCGGGACGGCCGATCAGGATGGGCTGTTCGATCGTTGTCTCCAGAATGGTTTGCGTGGCGCGCAGGACGCGTTCGTCTTCCCCATCAGAGAACACGATCCGCCGGGCGGTGACTCCAGCGGCCTCAAACACAGGGCGCATCAGAAGGGAGGACTTGTAGACAGATGCATCGAGTTTCTGGCGATAGACCTTGAGGTCTTCCAGAGGCCGCGTCGCCACGCCCGTTTCCATCGCAGCCCCCGCCACAGCAGTGGACACCACGCCTGACAGGCGCGGGTCGAAGGGTTTGGGGATCAGGTAATCAACTCCGAAGGTCAGTTGTTCGCCCTTGTAGGCCGCTGCCGCTTCTGCGCTGGTGGTTTGGCGGGCGAGCTCCGCGATGCCTTCGACGCAGGCGATCTCCATCTCGTCATTGATCGTGGTGGCGCCAACATCCAGCGCGCCGCGGAAAATGAACGGAAAACAGAGTACGTTATTGACCTGATTGGGAAAATCACTGCGGCCCGTGGCGATGATGGCGTTTGGCGCAACCTCTCTTGCGAGCTCCGGCATGATCTCTGGCGTGGGGTTGGCCAGTGCGAAGATGATGGGGCGGTCGGCCATCTTGCGCACGTTGTCCTGGGAAAGCACCTTTGGCCCGGAGAGACCCAAGAAGAGATCAGCCCCTTCGATCACATCGTCCAATGTGCGCAGGTCGGATTTTTGGGCAAACTCCGCTTTCTGCGGGGTCATCTCCTCTTCGCGGCCTTCATAGACCAAACCCGCGATGTCGCAGAGCCAGACATTCTCGCGCTTCACGCCAAGTTTCAGCAGCAGGTTGAGGCAGGCAATGCCAGCCGCTCCGCCGCCGGTCGAGACGATCTTGATATCTTCGAACTTTTTGCCCGCGACCTTGAGCGCATTGGTCGCCGCTGCGCCCACGACGATGGCGGTGCCGTGTTGGTCATCGTGAAACACGGGGATGTTCATCCGCTCGCGGCAGAGCTTTTCAACAACGAAACAGTCCGGCGCTTTGATGTCTTCGAGGTTGATCGCGCCGAAGGTCGGTTCGAGTGCGCAGACGATATTGGCCAGTTTTTCGGGGTCTGTTTCATTCACTTCGATGTCGAAGCAGTCGATATTGGCGAATTTCTTGAAGAGGACAGCCTTGCCTTCCATAACCGGTTTGGAGGCCAGTGCGCCGATATTTCCCAGGCCCAGAACGGCGCTGCCATTGGTGACCACGGCCACGAGATTGCCGCGGGATGTGTATTGGCTTGCAGTCTTGGGGTCGGCCTTGATTTCAAGACAGGCCTCAGCCACGCCGGGGGAATAGGCGCGGGCCAGGTCTGCGCCGTTGGCCAAGGGTTTCGTGGCGCGGATTTCCAGTTTTCCGGGTTTTGGGTTCGCGTGGTAATCCAGCGCATCCTGGCGCAGGCTTTCGCTTGGTTGATCGGCCATGGTTCCTCCCGATTGCAAAGTAGTTTAACACTAAACTAATTTGCTGACGCTGTTCCAGCAGTATATCACACCGCTGCGCTTGACCTGCCTAGATTGCACTTCTCAAGGGCGGGGTGCAATGATGCGCGTCAAAGACCCAAATACCCGGAGCGTTATCATGACGGATCACCTCACCATCGTTTCGCACCCTCTTGTGCAACACAAGCTGTCGCTAATGCGGGACAAAGCCACGCCCACGGCGCAATTCCGTCAGCTTCTGCGTGAGATAAGCCAACTTCTGACCTATGAGGCCACCCGGGATCTGCCGCTGACCACGCGCACTATCGAAACCCCGCTGACCGCCATGACAGCGCCGATTCTTGACGGTCCGAAGTTGGCGCTGGTGTCGATTCTACGCGCGGGCAACGGCCTGCTGGACGGGATGCGCGATGTTATTCCCACGGCCCGGGTGGGGTTTGTAGGGCTTTACCGTGATGAAGAAACGCTGCGCCCGGTGCAGTACTATTGCAAGCTGCCGGAGCGGATAGAGGAGCGGCTTTGCATCCTTGTGGACCCGATGCTGGCCACCGGCAATTCATCGGTTGCTGCGGTGGATCTTCTAAAGGATGCAGGGGCCCGCAACATCCGCTTCCTGTGTCTTCTCGCGGCCCCGGAAGGTGTGGCAAAGATGAAGGAGGCGCATCCGGATGTGCCCATCGTCACGGCGGCCCTTGATGAGAAGCTGAGTGAGGTGGGCTACATCGTGCCCGGTCTTGGCGATGCGGGCGACCGGATGTTCGGCACCAAGTAGCCAATAGCTGTTTACCTTGGGGCGTTTATGCGGCAGTCTTCGGGTGTTAGCTCTGGGGGCGCGTATGAAATATTTGAACGTTGTCGTGGCGACTGCCATCGCTGCGACGGGCTGGGCCACGGATCTGGAGGCCCAATCTTCACCGAAGGCCGTACCGGCGGAGTTCCCGCCAGCTTCCTTCACAGGACGCCAATATGTGGACAGCACCGGGTGCGTGTTCATCCGGGCGGGCATCGATAACGATGTATCTTGGGTGCCACGGCTGACACGTGGCCGCCAGCAGGTTTGCGGGTTCCAGCCGAGCCTGTCAGCTGCGGCCATCGCGCGGGTGAACGCGCCGCGTGCGACTGCTCCGGCTGAAACGACCACGACCACGACCACGACTGCGGCTGCTGCCCCGGCCCCTGCGCCCGCTCCGGCGCCCGCCCCCCGTGTGGTGCGCGCACCGGCACCTGCGGCTACGCCAGCGTCTGCGCCCGTGCCAGCCGCCACACCGGCAAAACCCAAAGTCAAACCTGCACCCGTCGCGGCGACAACCGCGCGTGTCAAGGTTCCGTCCGCTTGCTCCAACCGCAGTCCTATTGCGCAAAAGCACCTCAATTCGCGTCGCGAGGATGTCCGCTGTGGTCCTCAGACGCAGTATCATGTGACGATCAAGGACGGCCCTCCGTCGCCGGATGCGACCTACTACACCTTCCAGGGGCATCCCCGTGCGACCACGTATGGCAATGCCTCCTCCAGCGGCCAGATTCGCGTCGCGCCGAAACATGTCTACGAAGACCAGCTTGCCAGTACCGAAGGCGTTTTCATTCCCGAAGGATATGAGGCTGTCTGGGACGATGACCGCCTGAACACCAAGCGCACGCATCAGACTTTTGCTGGCAAAGGCCAGATGGAACAGATCTGGACGAAGCGCGTGCCGCGTACGCTGAAGCCTTCCAGCGTGTCTTCCGGGTCCCATGTATCTTACGCGGCCGGTGGGGTGTCTGACACAACGCCTGAAGTGTCCCGTGCGTCTACGGTGACTTCTTCTGCGGATTTGGCCGAGGATACGCGTCGCGCAAGTCACCGGTTTGTTCAAGTGGGTGCCTTCACGGATCAGGCCGGCGCGCAGCGCGCCGCGCAAAGACTGGCCAACAGTGGTCTGCCCACGAAACTTGGCAAGCATCGTCAGGGTGGAAAGACCTATACGCTTGTGGTCGTCGGGCCTTACAAGACGCAAGGCGCACTTGACGGTGGTCTGGCCCGTGTCCGAGGCATGGGATACCCAAGCGCATCGCTGAAGCGCTAAGGCGCAAGACATCCGACAAAATGAAACGCGCCCGGTTCGGGCGCGTTTTTCATGACCCGCAAATGGCTTGCAACCGCAACCAGTCGGAATCGTTCATGACGGGATCTGGCGCCGAAGCGGCGAACGGGTCCGCCTCAATCAGGCCGAGCGTCCGTTCCCCCGTGATATCCACTGCATAGGCGTAGGGCGTGCTGCGCAAAGAAGCGGCCTCGAACCGCGCCAGAAGGGCCACATCCGACATGTCCGGACGTTCGGTTGTCAAAAGGGTTTCTGCATAATGGCTCAGCGTGCGATCCCCAAGCGCACCGGTTGTCAGCAGGCGAAAGCTCGACCAGATCGGCGCGGCGTCCAGCAATTTGGCCAGTGGATCCTGGGTATCCATGCGCAATCGTTCTGCCACGACGAAGCCTGCGACAACGTCGGGTTCCATGTAATCCTCCACCAGAGCGCGTTGAATGAGGATCGTACCACCCGGCAGATGGGCGGTTTGGTCCACCCCGTCACGCGTCACGTAGAGCTTGCCATCGCCTGGCAGGCGTTGGGCTAACCGGTCCAGTGCGCGGCGCCCATCGGGCGCGTCGCAGGGCGGGCCGGTGACGCGTTGCAAGTGTTCGAACAGATCTGCCCCGATTTCCGCGCGTTTTACGTCCGGCACGATGCTGACCGTGTATTGCCGGACAGCGCCGGGCAACCAGAAGATCGCCCCGGCAGCGATCGCCAGGCAAAAGAGCAGAACGATGAAAAAGCGCAAACGCCCGGGATGCGGGCGGCGGCGGTCAATGGCGGTGCGCAGTTTCTCAATGGCTTCGATCATCTGGGCCTCGTCGCCCGAGATTTCGAGTGTCTCTCCTTCATCACCTGCCGGATGATAAATCGCAGGCCGTTTGCCCGGATTGGCCCTCACTACGGCGGCAAGCGACCAATGGGTGAGTGCGCGATCCTGCATGTCAGAGATGACCAGAGTGGCATCGCCTATGGAGGCGACAACATCAACCCTGTGCGCCTCGGGCGAGGCGCGCCACAACCCGCTGGCTTCCAGTCTTTGATATTCTTCCAATGCGGTCATGGGTGACCGTGCCTGTACTGCTCTTTGTTTTGCAGACAGTGTAGCGGGTTTTCGCTCACGCGGGAAGGTGGATCAATCGTCGACTGTACCGCCCGGCGCGCGGTGACGCAGACGGTCGCGGACGGCATAAACCATACCGCCAAGAAACAGCAGCGCCATGGCATACCAAGTGAGCGCATAGGAAAGATGGGAATTGCGGAACGCGACCTGGGTGAGCCCACCGCGGGGCCAGTCGTCTTCAGCGCCGGTGTGATCGGCATCGATGAAATAGTCGGCGGTCCGGCCCAATCCGGCATCCTCTGACAACGCCACGACATCACGGGAATACCAACGACCGGCGGCAGGGTCGTTTTTTTCCAGCACCGTACCACCCGGTTCCGTGATGCGCAGAAGCCCGGTGACAGTGGCGGGCGCGCTTGGCGTTTGTGTTAGTCTGCCCCCCGTCGGGACGAAGCCGCGATTGACCCAGATGATGCGTGTATCGGTTTGCAAAGGCGTCATCAGCCACGACCCCGCCCCAAGTTCGGTAAGCGCCTTCACCCGCTGGGACAGGTCATGCATGAACACGCCTTCTTGCGTGGTCACACGCAGATAGGCGTGATCCTCTTCGGTGACCGGCTCCAATGGAGCCGCGACCGGTTCTCCAAAAGCGCGGGTTTCAACCCGTTCGATCAACTCCAGTTTCCATCCCAACCGTTGCACTTGCCATGTGCCAAGACCCAGCAAGCTGACGAAGATAAGGGCGGCCAGACACAAGATGGTCACATCCATCCACAGCGGTCTGCGGGGGCTGTCGTCGTCCGGCGCGCGGGATTGGGTCATTGCAGTTCGCGCACGCGCTCAATCGTGTCGTGGGCGGGCATCATGTTCTGATGGAGGTGGAACATCACCCAGACAGATCCCGCCAGAATGATCACCAGCACGATAGCAGTGAACACAAGCGACATAAATTGCCAGCCATCTTCTGCGCCGACCGAGACATGCAGGAAGTAATGCACATGCACCCCTATCTGGATTGCGCCGAGGCCAAAGATGATCGCCATGGCCCAGAGGATGTCTATCTCCACGTCGGCCATCACCACGTAGAAAGGGATCGCCGTCAGAATGACCGACAGCAAAAATCCGATAATGTAGGATCGGTAGGAGCCATGGGCTTGTGTTTCGGAACTCATAGCAAAACTCCCGTAAGGTAGACGAAGGAGAAGACACCGATCCAGATGAGATCAAGGAAATGCCAGAAGAGGCTCAGGCACATGATCCGGCGTTTGTTTTCTGGGGTCAGCCCGTGCATCCGCACCTGCACCAAAAGCACGACCAGCCAGATGGAGCCAGCCGTCACGTGTAATCCGTGGGTGCCCACGAGGATCCAGAAGGACGACAGGAAGGCACTGGCCATGGGTGTCGCGCCCACATCCCACAAATGGGCAAATTCAAGGTATTCAAGGTATAGAAACCCGAGCCCGAAGGCCAAGGTCACGATTAGCCAGAATGACATCACGCGGGCGTTGTTTTGCTGCATGTTGATAGCGGCAAACCCGTAGGTGATGGACGACAGCAGCAGGAATGCCGTGGCCAATGCGATCTTTTCGATCTCGAAGAGGTCGGAAGGCGACGGCCCCGCAGCATAGTTTTGGCCCAGCACTGCATGAACGGCGAACAGGATGCCGAAAAGCAGGCAGTCGCTCATGAGATAGAGCCAGAAGCCCAGCATTGTGCCCGTCTCATGGGCGTGCTCCTCGGCATGGTCATGCCCGTCCATGTGATCGTGGGCGTCCTCGATCACATGGAATTCGTAGGCTTCGGCGGTGGTGTCTGTGGGTGCCATATGTCCTACTCCGCCGCCTGCATGTTCATCTTGCCGCGGCCTTCTTCAATCGCGCGCACCTCATCAGCCGGGATGTAGTAATCCCGGTTGTAGTTGAAGGTGTGCCCAATGGCCCAGAAGAGCGAGGCAAAGAACATCATCACCGCCAACCACCACACATGCCATATCAGCGCGAAGCCCATCACCGTCATCAGCGCCGAGATGATCACCCCGCTGGAGGTGTAATGCGGCATGTGAATGGACGTGAAGCCGGTGGTGGGCTTCTTGTACCCGTTGCGTTTCATGTGATCCCACGCGTCCAGTTCATAGACCCGGAGGTTGAAAGCAAAATTGTAGTAGGGTGGTGGTGAGGTGGTGGACCATTCCAGCGTCCGTCCGCCCCACGGGTCATCGCCACAGCGCAGCGCTTCGCGGTTCTTGATCGACACGACCATCTGAATGATGAAGGCCGCCAAACCGATAGCGATCAGGCCCGCACCGATAAGGGCCGTGAAGAAGTATGCAGCGTAGATCGTATCTTCAAACGCGCTCAGACGGCGGGTCACACCCATCAGCCCCAGTACGTAAAGCGGCATGAAGGCGAAATAGAAGCCGACGACCCAGCCCCAGAAGCTGACCTTGCCCCAGAAGCGGTCAAGGTAGAACCCGAATGCCTTGGGCCACCAGAAATTGATGCCTGCAAAAATCCCGAAGACGACCGCGCCGATGATCACATTGTGGAAATGCGCGATGAGAAAAAGCGAGTTGTGCAGCACGTAATCTGCTGGTGGCACGGCCAGCAGCACCCCCGTCATCCCGCCAATCACAAATGTCAGCATGAAGGCGATGACCCACATCATCGGCAGTTCATACTTGATGCGGCCTTTGTACATGGTGAAGAGCCAGTTGAAGAGCTTCGCCCCCGTCGGGATAGAGATGATCATCGTCGTTATCCCGAAGAAGGAATTCACATCTGCGCCCGCCCCCATGGTGAAGAAGTGGTGCAGCCAGACGATGTAGCTCAGGATCATGATCACGCAGGTGGCGTAGACCATGGAGGTGTAGCCGAACAGCCGCTTGCGGCTGAAGGTGGCGACAACTTCCGAGAAGATGCCGAAGACTGGAAGGGTGAGGATGTACACCTCCGGGTGGCCCCAGATCCAGATGAGGTTCACATACATCATCGGATTGCCACCAAGTTCATTGGTGAAGAAGTTGGTTCCGAGGTACCGGTCCGCAGTGAGCAGCGCGAGTGTTGCAGACAGCACCGGGAACGTGGCCACGATCAGGATGTTCGTACACAGCGTCGTCCAGCAGAAGACGGGCATTTTCATCCATGTCATCCCCGGCGCGCGCATTTTGACCAGGGTCACGATCAGGTTGATGCCGGACAGGGTGGTGCCTATCCCGGCGATATTGAGAGACCAGAGATAGTAATCCATCCCCACGCCTGGACTGAAGGTGAGCCCCGAAAGCGGCGGGTAGGCCAACCAGCCCGTGGCGGCGAATTCCCCCACGAAGAGCGAGATCATGATCAGGACGGCGCCTGACACCGTTAGCCAGAAACTGAGATTGTTGAGGAATGGAAAGGCCACATCCCGCGCGCCGATTTGCAGCGGCATGACGTAGTTCATGAAGCCTGTGATAAAGGGCATGGCCACGAAAAAGATCATGATCACGCCATGGACGGTGAAGACCTGATCGTAGTGATAGGCGGGCAAGATGCCCACGTACCCGGCAGACGCCAGGGCCTGATGCACCCGCATGAGCAGCGCATCTGCAAAGCCCCGCACCAGCATGATTACCGCAAGGATCATGTACATGATGCCGATCTTCTTGTGATCGATCGAGGTGAACCATTCGTTCCAGAGATATCCCCAGAGACGGTAATAGGTGATGACCCCCACAACGATAGTGCCGAGGATCATCGTGCCGATGAAGGTGGCAAAAATGATCGGGTCGTAGAACGGGAAGATATCCCAGTTCAGCTTGCCCCAGAACCAATGCGCGTCAGAGGGAACGTAGATGCCCTTGGCCGGCTCCGCGACGGATGGTGTGATTGCTGTCGCCATGTCAGTTCCCCTTGCCGGGAATCTGGTCGGCAAGGCTTGTCACCGGGGGCAAATCCATAGCCGCGAACAGGTCGTTTTCGAGCGGTTTCAAATCGGGTCGCAGAATGGCGATGAAGGCACTTGGGTCCTCTGCCGCACAAATGCCGCGGAATATCTCCCTGTTAAACAGCCCTTCAATCCCGCCGCCGCCAAGGGCGTCAACCATCATCATGTCATCCAGACACAGATCCTGTTGACCCGCACAGAGGTTCACAATGCGCCGCCACAGCCCATCTGCTACTGTGCCATAATAGGTGACCTTGTGGTCAATGCTGGGCTGCTGCAACTGGTTGTAAGCCAGCTGATCAAGCTCCGCCGCGCGTCCCTGATCACGGACCTTTTCGACCCATGCATTGAAATCTTCTTCACTTTTGCCAAGGAATTCAAAGTCCATCTGGGAAAAGCCGTTCCCGGAGTAATTGGCCGAGAACCCTTTGTAGCTGCCCGGCACGTTGATGACGGCATTAAGCTCCGTTTGCATCCCGGCCATCGCATAGATCATCCCGGCCAGATCAGGCACGTAAAATGCGTTCATCACGGTGTCAGAGGTCAGCTTGAATTCAATCGGGCGATCCACGATTGCGGCGAATTCATTCACGGTCGCGACGTTCTGTTCGGGATAGATGAACAGCCATTTCCAATCGAGTGACACGACGTGGATTTCAAGGGGTTCCACGCTTTCGTCGATGGGCTGCGTTTCCGAAATCCGTATCAAATCTTGATAAGGATCCAAACGGTGGGTGGCGACCCATGTCAGACCCGCCAGACAGATGATGATCGCCAGCGGAACGGCCCAGATCACGATCTCCAGGCTGATTGAGTGATCCCAATCGGGGTCATAGGTCGCAGACTTGTTGTCTTCACGATACTTCATTGCGAAGAACACGGTCAGGGCCATGACCGGAATGATCACGATCAGCATCAACACCGTGGCGTAGATGATCAGATCGCCCTGCTGCGCGGCCACATCGCCGTTGGGATTCAGAAGCACGAGGTTACAGCCCGAAAGAAAGCCCGCAAGCGTGAGCAGGGTAATCGTCTTGAACAATCGTCGGATCATTGTCGCCACGTTTTTCGTTTGTCTTTCATTCTGTCCGGGCGCGCAAAAGGCAAGTAGTGCGATTGCCAACCAAGGCCCGGGATATTTTGTTATTCGATAGGTAATCGGCTGGGTTCGATTTCAAGAATGCTGCAGTGCGACAATTTCCCCTTTCGGGTTTTTTCGCCATTCATTTCCCATTGTGCGTTTCTGCCCCATATAAAGTGCAGAAGGCGGGCAACCGGGGGAGAGAGAGTTGGCGAATACATCCACGGGTCATTCTGACAACGTCACCATAGACGATATCATCACCACAGTGGTGATGGCCCGAGTGACGGATTTCTTCGGTTTCTTTGTCTATGCCATCGCATCCGCGCTGGTGTTCCCGCGCCTTTTCTTCCCGATGTATGACCCGGTAACAGGCACGATCCTGTCTTTCGCTGTGTTTTCACTGGCTTTTCTGGCCCGCCCACTTGCCAGTTTCGCTGGCCGCTACGTGGAACAAAAGATTGGACGCGCGGGCAAAATCTCCCTCGCGCTGATGATCTTGGGCAGCTCCACCGTCGCCATCGGGTTGCTGCCCAGCTACGACCGGATCGGGATCATGGCACCCATCTTGCTGGCGGCGCTGCGGTTTGCGCAAGGGATTGGCCTTGGTGGCGCATGGGATGGGATCACGCTGCAGCTCAAGTCCGCTGCGCCTAAGGGTCGCGAAGGTGTCTACGGCATGGTGCCGCAGTTGGGCGGACCCATCGGATTTTGCGTCGCGGCCTCGCTCTTTTTTGTTCTGACCGGGTTTTTGACAGAGGAAGAGTTTTACAACTACGGATGGCGCTTTGCCTTCTTTGCCGTGATGGCCGTGAACGTTGTGTCGCTCTTTGCCCGCTTGAGACTGTTGACGGCCAACTTTGGCGCGGACGAGACGCCGCTCCAATCAGCGCCCTTGTCTCACCTTATCCGCACCCAATGGCGCACCATTGCCCTGTCCACATTCCTTCCGGTGGCCAGCTACGCGCTTTTCCACATGGTGACGGTGTTCCCGCTCAGCTATACGCTGCTGTTCACGGATTACAGCATGGACCGGATCATCCTTTATGAGTTGGCTGGTGGTGTGCTGGCCAGTGGGGCGGTCGTGTTATCCGGCATACTTGCCGATCGTTACACCAAGCGGGTTGTGCTACGCGTGTCTGTGGCGCTTATCCCGATCCTGTGTCTGACGATCTACACGTTGGACAGCTATCCGTGGATCTACATCATTTTCGGGTTCATCGTACTGGGCTTGGCTTATGGCCAATCCAGTTCGATCGTCCCCCGGCGTTTTCCGGCCGAGTTCCGCTATTCCGGCAGCGCATTGTCGACGAACCTGTCATGGATTTTCGGTGCCGCCTTTGCGCCGGTGATCGGCATGTTCCTGGCGGCTTATGTGGGACTTTGGGCGTCGGCCCTTTACCTGCTCTCCGGGGCGGCCGTGACATACGCCACCCTGCGGATTTTGGACCGGCAGTTGTCAGATGACGCGGAGTGATTAACCCACGATCAGTTGCTTGAGTTGCAACGCTTCGTGTTCCAGTTCCGTCAGGCGGTAGTTGATCACGTCGCCGATAGTCAGCATGCCTATCAGGCTGCCACCATCCACAACGGGCATGTGGCGGAAATGGCCAGCAGTCATGCGTCGCAGCACGGACATGAGCGTGTCACCCGGCGCGCACACCTCCACCGAGGTGGTCATGATGTCTTCGACCTTCTTGGGCAGGGTTTCGCCCGGGGTGTCCGCCAGTTTTCTTACGATGTCGCGCTCTGACAGGATCCCCACCAGAGTGCCGCTGGCGTCCCGTACGATCAGCGCGCCGATCTTCTTGTCCCGTAGCTCCATCACCGCGTCCTTGAGCGTGCTTTGCGGACGGATGGAAAACACCGCCTCCCCCTTGCCTTTCAAAAGGTTAGCGACCACGGCTGTCTCAACGGACGAGTTCGTTGATTTCGACTGGCTGTAGGTTTTGGGCTCAATGTCACCGCGTTTAGGCGCTTGGTAGGATGCAGGCATCGATGGCTCCTTGATGGTCTTTCACGTTTCAGGCTACATCCAGCTTACACCGATAAATTGAGTTTGGGAAAATTTCTGCACATGTCCGGTTTTGAGCTTCCACCCATTGCTGCACTCCTGCTGTTCGTGGGGGCATGTCTTGCTGGGCATTCCTATCGCCGTGTGTGGAAGGAAGAGGGGCCCAGCTGGCAGCTGTGGTTCTTTGGGACAACAGCGGCTGTTTTGCTGGGCACAGTGGCATTTTTCCCGATTGCAACGGGGTAGGGGCACATTTCTTCGAAGAGCATGCCCAAGGAAATCCGAATTTTCTTGAGTGCCGGCGTCAAAAAAAAACGGGGCCTGAAATTCAGGCCCCACTTTTTTTCTTATCCGCCGAAATCATCCAGCATGATGTCTTCTCGATCCACGCCCAAATCCAACAGCATGTTCGTGCAGGACTGGTTCATGATGGGCGGACCGCACATGTAGTATTCGCAGTCTTCCGGTGCGGGGTGATCCTTGAGGTACTCTTCATAAAGGACGTTGTGGATGAAGCCGGTATAGCCTTTCCAATCATCCTCTGGCATCGCGTCCGACAGGGCCACGTGCCATTCGAAATTGTCGAATTCTTCGGCCAGTTCATCGAAGTCTTCGACAAAGAACATCTCTTTCTTGGAGCGCGCACCATACCAGAACGTGATCTTCCGATCGCGGTTCTTCAAGCGCTTCAACTGGTCGAAAATGTGGCTGCGCATGGGTGCCATGCCGGCGCCGCCGCCGATGAACACCATTTCTTTTTCCGTCTCGCGGGCGAAGAATTCGCCGAACGGACCCGAGATGGTCACCTTGTCACCGGGCTTGAGGTTGAAAATGTAGCTCGACATCTGGCCGGGTGGGATACCCTGAGACCCAGGGGGAGGGGAGGCCACGCGCACGTTGAGCATGATCAGGCCCTTTTCCTCGGGGTAGTTGGCCATGGAATAGGCGCGCTCAATCGCTTCGGGCACCACGGATTTGTACTGCCACAGATTGAATTTGTCCCAATCCTCCCGATACTCCTCTTCCACATCGAAATCCGTGTAGTTGAGTTCATGGGCGGGGGCCTCGATCTGGATGTAGCCACCGGCGCGGAAATTCACATCCTCGCCTTCGGGCAGTTCCAGCACCAGGTTCTTGATGAAGGTCGCGACGTTTTCGTTGGAACGCACGGTGCATTCCCACTTCTTCACGCCGAATACCTCTTCGGGCACTTCGATTTTCATGTCATGTTTCACGGCCACCTGACAGGACAGCCGATCGCCGCTGGCCGCTTCGCGCTTGGTTATGTGGCTTTCTTCCGTGGGAAGGATCGACCCGCCCCCTTCGAATATCTTCACCTTGCACTGTGCGCAGGTGCCGCCGCCGCCACAGGCGGAGGGGACGAACAGTTGCTGCTCTGAAAGCGTCTGCAACAGCTTGCCACCCGCAGGGACGGAAATTGTCTTCTCCCCGTTGATCTCAATTTCCACATTGCCCGAGGATACGAGTCGGGATCGCGCCATCAGGATGATCGACACCAGAACGAGCACGATCAGAGTGAAAAACAGGATCCCAAGACTGAACGTCGCCATGTCTTTTGCCTCCTTACAATTTCACGCCAGAGAATGACATGAAGGCCATGGCCATTAGGCCTGCCGTGATGAAAGTGATGCCCAGGCCCTGAAGGCCATCCGGGATGTCGGAATACTTCAGCTTCTCGCGTACACCCGCCATTGCCGTGATGGCCAGCGCCCAGCCAAAGCCTGAGGAAACGCCGTAGGTTGCGGCCTCTGCGAAGTTGTAATCGCGCTCCACCATGAAGAGCGATCCACCAAGGATGGCGCAGTTCACTGTGATCAGAGGCAGGAAGACACCGAGCGCGTTGTAGAGCGGCGGGAAGTACTTATCCAAGACCATCTCAAGGATCTGCACCAGGGCGGCAATCACCCCGATATAGGATATGAGACCGAGGAACGTCAGATCCACATCCGGGAACCCGGCCCAAGCGAGTGCACCGGGGGCCAAAAGATAGCCAAGGATCAGATTGTTGGCGGGTACGGTGATCGATTGTACGACCATGACCGAGATGCCAAGGCCAATGGCCGTGGCGATCTTTTTGGACACCGCGATGAAGGTACACATCCCCAGAAAGAAGGACAGTGCCAGGTTTTCGACGAAGATCGCCTTAATCGCGAGGGAGAGGAGTTCTTCCATCAGTGCGCCTCGACCGTTTGGATTTTGTATTCACGCTCTTCGACCTGTTCGGGCTTCCATGCCCGGAAGGCCCAAATGATCAGGCCGATGATGAAGAAAGCGGAGGGCGGCAGCAGCAGCATGCCGTTGGGGACATACCAGCCGCCGTTGTTCACGGTCTCCATCAGCGTCAAGCCGAAGAAGGTGCCGGATCCCAAAACTTCGCGGATCACGGCGACCATCATCAGTATCAGGCCGTAGCCGAGACCATTGCCCACCCCATCGACGAAGCTGGCAATCGGTGGATTTTTCATTGCGAAGGCTTCCGCGCGGCCCATCACGATGCAGTTTGTAATGATCAGGCCCACGAAGACAGACAAGGTCTTGGAGATTTCATAGGCGTAGGCCTTCAGGATCTGATCCACCATGATCACGAGGCTCGCGATGATGACCATCTGAACGATGATCCGGATGGACCCGGGGATCTGGCTTCGGATCATCGAGATGAACATCGACGAGAACCCGGTCACGAAGATCACGGCCACGGCCATGACGAAGGACACCTTCAAGGAGGATGTCACAGCCAGTGCCGAACAGATCCCGAGAACCTGCAACGTGATCGGATTGTTGTCGACCATAGGGTCGATCAGCATTTTACGATAGGTCTGGGCCATTCAGATCCCTCCTGTCTTCAGATTTTGCAGGAAGGGTGTGTAGCCTTCCTCACCCATCCAGAACCGGACGAGGTTGTCCACACCCACCGTGGTCAGCGTGGCCCCTGCAAGCGCGTCGATGTGATAGTCTTCGCCCTGCGGCGGGGCATTCTTGGATACCGAGATGGCCAGATTGCCATCCTCATCTTTTAGCCGTTTGCCGTTCCACTGCGCTTTCCAACGGGGATTGTCGACTTCTGCACCAAGACCGGGGGTCTCGGCGTGGCTGTAGAATTGGAGACCATAGATCTCGTTGCCATCCTCTTCCACGGCGATGTAGCCATAAAGCGTGGACCAGAGGCCGTAGCCATGCAGTGGCAGGATCGCCTTGTCGAGCGTTCCATCCTCATTGTGCAGCAGGTAAATCGTGCGATAGGTCGCTTTGCGCCCGATGCCCGCCGGATCTTCTGTTAGTTCGACAGAAGTGGAAGGATCGTCCGCTGCGGCGATGTCATCGAATGTGTTGACATCGAACTTGTCGGTGAATTTTCCTGTCTCCAGTTCCAGAACATGGGGTTCAAAAGAACTGAATGCCTCGGCCACATCCACTTCGGGGTCGTACACGCCCGCGACCTGCAGAATATTGACCTGCTTGTCTTTGAGCTGGTTGACCTCTTGCGTGGGCCGCAGCGATACGGCAACCGAAGACACCACCATGGACGCCACGAGGCACACGCCCACAGCGACAAAGAGTGTCTTGCCGATGCTGTCGGGCGAGGCCGCGAGGAACCGCCCGATCGGGCCCTTTTGTTTTTCCGGTTTCGATTCCGGCATCTGATCCTCAGGCATGTCGTTTCGCCCTGCGTTTGATGTTGGATTGAACCACAAAGTGGTCGATCAGCGGTGCAAAGACGTTTCCGAAAAGGATCGCCAGCATCATGCCTTCAGGGAAGGCCGGGTTGATCACTCGGATCATCACAACCATGAACCCGATAAGAAGCCCGTAGTAGAACCGCCCAAGGTTGGTGTGGGATCCAGACACAGGTTCTGTCACCATGAAGACCAAACCAAAGGCGTAGCCGCCCACCACGAGGTGCCAGTACCATGGCATGGCGAACATCGGGTTCGTGTCAGATCCTATGAAGTTCAAGAGCGCCGAGAAGGCGATCATCCCCGCAAGACAACCCACAACCATCCGCCAGTTTGCAATTCGCGTGGCCAAAAGGAAGGCTAGGCCAATCAAAGCGGCTGCGGTGGATGTCTCTCCGAAGCTGCCCGGGATCGTGCCGAAAAACGCGCTGCTCCAGTCCATCCCGTAACTGGCGAGATTCTGGTAGCCTTCCGAGGCGCTGATCGCCAGCGCGGTCGCGCCTGTGAACCCATCTACCGGGACCCAGACTGAGTCGCCCGACATTTGCGCGGGGTAGGCAAAGTACAGGAACGCCCGGCCCGTCAGTGCAGGGTTGAGGAAGTTCTTTCCCGTGCCGCCGAATACTTCCTTGCCGATGACGACACCAAAGATAATGCCAAGGGCTACCTGCCACAGCGGCGTGCTCGCCGGCAGGGTGAGCGTGTACAGCATCGAGGTGACAAGGAAGCCCTCGTTCACCTCGTGGCGGCGGATCGTTGCGAAGATCACCTCGCAAATGCCGCCTGCGACAAGCGTCGTGATGTAAATCGGGAGGAAGTACAGGAAGCCGTGCAGGAAATTGGCTAGTGGGTTTGCAGCGTTAAAGCCGATGCCCATCGTCTCCAATATCCATGCGCGCCAGCCGCTTGCACCCAATTCCGCGATGGCGGCATTGGCGTGCAGACCGGTGTTGTAGCTGCCCAGAATGATACAGGGGATCGTGGCCAGAACCACATAGGTCATGATCCGCTTCATATCGATGTAAGATCGCGCATGTGGCGCGACCGTTGTCACCGTTTTGGGCGTGTAAAGAAAACTTTCCACCATCTCATAGAGAGGGAAGTACCGCTCATACTTGCCGCCTTTTTCGAAAGCGGGCTCAATGCGGTCAAAGAAGCTGCGCAGACCCATGTCTACCCTTCCTTTTCGATCTTGCTGAGGCAATCCCGTAATGCGATGCCATATTCATACTTCGCAGGGCAAGCAAAGCCAACCAGCCCTAGATCCTCTTCGTCCAGTTCAAGCGCCCCCAATTGTTGCGCTGTGTCCGTGTCCATCACGAGCAAGGACCGCAAAAGTTGCGTCGGCAGGAAATCCTGCGGCATCAGGGTTTCGAACGTGCCGATCGGCACCATGGCCCTGCGCCCGCCGTTCAGATTCGACGTCAGCGCATAGAGGCGCTTGGACATCGCTGATCCCAGAACCGGCTGCACAGCGTATTTGCTGAACATCGGGCGGACCCAACCCATTGGAATTTGGGCTTTATCTTCTTCTATCATCGTGACCTGGCGCGCATATCGGCCAAGATAGGCATCCGTGCCGGCGCCCATACGTCCGCTCAAGATCGAGCCCGAGATAAGGCGCAGCGGCGCGTCGCCCGAGGCCTCGTTTTCCGTGATGTCGAGCAGGGATGCGCCCGCCGGGACCCGCATAAGGCGCGGGTTTGCAGCCCGGGGCCCCGACAGCGCGATCACCCGCTCTGCGTCATTAAGCCCCGTCTTCAGGAGGTGCCCGATGGCAATCACATCCTGGTACCCGATGGTCCAGACAGCGTTTTCCGCCGTCACCGGGTGCAGGAAGTGAATGTGAGTCCCAGCGAGACCCGCCGGATGGGGGCCGTCAAACTCTGCCATTTCGACGCCGCTCATGCCGTCACCCGGCACGGCTGTGCCCGCCTTGCGGCACACGTACACAGTGCCCTCGGTCAGCTTGGTGATGGCGGCAAGCCCCGTTTCAAATTCCTCAGTGGCCCCGGCAATGATCAAGGCCGGGTCCGCGCACAATGGTTCGGTGTCCATGGCCGTGACAAAAATGGCATCTGTGGTTGCTGTGCTTTCCGGCACTTTCGAATAGGGCCGTGTGCGGAATGATGTCCAAAGGCCAGAGGCACAGAGTTTTTCAATGAGTCCTTCACGGGTTTCCGCGTTGCCGACCTTGGAAAAGTTCACCGGCTTGGCGGCCTTCGGATCGACGTCAATCTCAACGCTGATCAGCACCCGGCGTGCGCCCCGGTTAATGGCGCGCACCCGCCCCGACGCGGGCGCGGTCACCATCACCTCCGGCGTGTCCTTATGAAAAAAGATCGGAGCACCTGCCCCGATCTTTTCACCTTCCTCAACCTGCAAACGTGGTTTGAGCCCGATGTAATCTGCACCCAGCACGGCAACGGTGCGGATATCAGGTGCCTGAATATCGGATGTGGAAGGCGATCCAAGAACTGGAAGGTCCAGTCCTTTCTTTAATTTAAACATTTGCACGCTGCGTGGCCTCCGGTTGGCTTCATATTGCGTGAGCGGCGACTCGCATGGGGCACGGAAGTGCGGCATGGGCGCTCACTTCTTTTTTTCCGATTGCAACAGAAAAGAAAACGCGAAAAAAGCGCGCAGGAAGAAACTTTTTTGACTTGTCCGCCGAGTCGCCTAAGGAGCACCTGCCCGTGAGCACTACGTTGAAGCTGTCCCGCCGTTCTTTTGTTCTGTCCGCCGTCGCCCTTGCCGCCTGTAAACCGGGCTCGGCTCTTATCGAGTTGACCGGTAGCACAATGGGCACACAATACAACGTGGTGGTCGTGGACAACGGCAGCGGTGTTGAAAAAGCCGAGCTTCAGGCGGCGGTTGATGAAAGCCTTGCGCGGATCAACACATTGATGTCGAATTGGGATGCCGGTTCCGAAGTTTCGCGCTTCAATGCCGCGCGCAGCACAGCCCCCATCGCAGTGTCAAAGGAACTGGCGGCCGTGGTTCAGGCGGCTGAAGACGTTCATAAACAAAGTGATGGCTACTTCGACATTACGCTTGGCCCGGTCATCGAGGTCTGGGGCTTTGGTGCACCGGCGAGCCTGTCAACGGCACCCGGGACGGCGACAATCGCTAATGCCATGGCTCATACAGGGCAGGACAAACTGTCGGTTTCTGGCACGAATTTGCAAAAGTCTGACCCGGCCACGCAGATGTATCTGTCGTCCATCGGCAAAGGCTACGGCGTCGATTACGTGGCGGCTGCCGTCTCCGGCCTCGGCTTCACAGATTTCATGGTGGAGATCGGTGGCGATCTTTACGTGTCCGGCAAGAACGCCGATGCCGTCAGCTGGAAAATCGGGATCGAATCGCCTGATCTGCTGAGCGGTGACGTGGCAGATGTGGCTCGCGCCACCAACATGGGGCTGGCGACATCCGGTGATTACCGCAATTTCTTCGAAGAGGATGGGACGCGGTTTTCACACATCATTGACCCCAAGACGGGCCGCCCGGTGACGCACAACACCACATCGGTAACCGTGCTGGCGGAAAACGCGATGCTGGCCGACGCTTGGGCCACCGGCCTTTTGGCCATGGGTGCCGCGCGCGGGATGGGCTTGGCAAACGATTTGAAAATTGCGGCGTTGTTTATTGAACGGGATGCCGCGGGCACCCATATTAATTTCACGACAGAGGCTTTCGACGCCCTGCAAGCGTAACCGCCAGGAGACAGTCCCGTGGAAACCTTCATCCTCGCTTTCGCATTCATCGGTCTGATGGTGGGTGCCATGGCCATCGGGGTGATCTTCAAAGGGCGCACCATCAAAGGCAGCTGTGGCGGACTGAACGCAATTTCGGATGCAGACAAGTGTCTCGTCTGCAAGAAAGACATCGACCCTGATAGCCCGCTGCGCGAACGTCTGGCTGACTGCCCGCGCGCCCGCAAGGCACTGGAAGAGATGAGGTGCGAGGCCTAGCGCCCGCAGATCCGGATTTTTCAAAAATCTGTTGCCAATACCGGTGGGGAAACCTTCAGGTATCATGGGGTGTTTGGCTGACCGTTTCGGCAAACCTTAGAAACTCCGACAAGTCTAGAGCGTCGGGCTCCGCGCCCGTGAAGCCGCGCACATATCCCTTCACCCGGCTAAGCCGCACCTCCATGTCCTCCCGGACATCAAGCGCGTGATAACCCAGCTGCATGAAATAGAGGATTCGCGCTCGGGTATCGGCATCCGACGCATCATATCCATGGCGCGAGAACATCGCCGTCACCGCCTCTATCCGCGTCGCATCCGCCGCATCAATCCGCTGACGCACAGACGCGTCACGCCGCGCCCATTCGCGCACCGCGAAATCAAGCCCACGATCAAAGAGTTTGGGGTCAATGAAGCAGGTGAAAAAGTTGCAGACTGCGCCTGTGATCGTCTCTGCTGGCGTCGCACAGCGTTCCGCGATGGTCCGCGTATTGCGCGCTTCCCACCCGGTCAGCAGATCATCCAGCAGGTCTTGCCGGTTCTTGAAGTACCAATAGAAGCTGGATCGCGACACGCCCAGCCGGTGGCTGAGGGCGAGCACTTTGACCTCGCCCACGCCTTCACTCACCAGCACATCGCGCGCGGCGTTGAGCCAATCACCGCGCGTGGCTTTGGTTTGAGCGTTTGGATGCGCGCCGTCCACCGGGTCAGCCCCGCATCGCCGCGCCTTGCGGATCGTAGGGCGAGGGCGCTATGACCGACGCTGCGCATTCCGCGCCGACAATATGAACCTGCAAATCCTTGCCTTCTTCCGCGGCGGATGCATCCACCATGGCCATGGCAAGCGATTTGCCAACCGTATGGCCATAGCCGCCCGATGTGACAAAGCCCACGAGGTTTCCGTCGCTCCAGACCGGTTCGAACCCGCTGGCATCGGCATCGTCGGACTTCACCTCCAGCGTCACGACCTTGCGCGCTGGTCCGTTGCCGTCCTTTTCGGCCAAGGCGGCCGCGCGCCCGACGAAATCGCCCTTGGTCCAGTCGATCCAGCGGTCCATGCCTGTCTCGGCGGCGGTGTAACCTTGAGTGAACTCTGCGCTCCAGATGCCAAAGGATTTTTCCAACCGCAGGCTCAGCATTGCGTTGAACCCAAACTCGCGCAGGCCGAATTCCTTACCCGCTGCCAGCAGCGTTTTGCGAAGGCCGATATGTTCGGCGGCAGAGCAGTGGATTTCAAAACCCATCTCACCTGTTACAGACAGCCGCCCGACCTTGACGCGGTACATGCCGATGTCGAAGGTGCCGCACCCCATGAAGGGCAGGTCGCCAATCGGCCCATCGGTCAGTTTTTCCAGTACTTTCAGGCTATTGGGGCCTGCAAGGCCGAAGCCCACCACGTTGTCGGACAGGTCCGCGATATGCACGCCACCCTCCATCCGATCCGCAAACCATCGCATGTGCCATTCGCGCAGATAGTAGCTGCCCATGATCCACCAGACGCCATCGCCCCAGTTGAACACGGTCAGATCGCCCTTCAGCTTGCCTTCTTCCGACAGCATCGGTGCCAACCGTGCGCGGCCCGGCGCGGGGAGCCTTGAGGCCATGATCTTGTTGAGCCACGCCTCTGCCCCGTCGCCTGTCACCTCAAAGCGGGAGAAGCCGGAGATATCGACCAGACCTGCCGCTTCGCGTACCGCTTTGCATTCCTCGGCCACGATGTCGAAGGCGTTGGAGCGCTTGAGCGTGGGCGTCTCCTCGAAATCAGGTTCCGGCGCGAAGTAAAGCGGCACTTCGAGACCCCAGCTGGCACCCCATTGGCACCCGGCGGCTGTCATGTCGGAATAGGCCGGGGCCATCTTCGCGGGCCGCCCGGCAGGCAGCTGTTCGTTGGGATAGGTCATCACGAACCGGCGCGTGTAGAACTGGCCAGTGGTTTCCTTTATGAACTGCTTGTTCTCGGCGAAGGGGCCGTAGCGGGCGACATCCATGCCGAAGACATCCGCTTCGGGTTCGCCATGGATCATCCATTCGGCAAGCGATTTGCCTACGCCGCCGCCTTGAAGGAAGCCCGCCATCACCGCGCACGCACACCAGTAGCCGGGCTTGCCGCGCACCGGCCCCACCAACGGGTTGCCATCAGGCGAGAACGTAAAGGCCCCGTTGACCCAAGTCTTCACGCCTACATCGTTCAGCACCGGATAGCGTTCAAAGCCCAGTGTCAGTTCGTTTTCAATGCGGTCAGGATCTTCCTGTTGCAGCTCAAACCCATATTCCCACGGCGCCCCGTCCATCATCCAGTGTTCGTGGTCGATCTCATAGATGCCCAGCAGCATGCCCTTCTGGTCCTGGCGGGTGTAGGTGAAACCTTCGAGGTCGACAGTCAGTGGGATTTCCTTATCGAGACCTTCGAGTTCAGGGATCGTATCCGTGATCAGATAGTGGTGGTTGAGCGGTGACACGGGCAACTCCAGCCCCGCCATGCGCCCCACTTGCTTGGCCCAAAGACCGGCGGCATTGACAACATGTTCGGTGTGGATCGTGCCTTTTTCGGTGACCACGTCCCAGCCGTCCTTGGTCTGGATCAGTTCGAGCACGCGGTTGTGCTCAATCACCTCCGCCCCATGTTTCTTGGCCGCCCCCGCATAAGCCTGCACTGTGCCTGTCGTGTCGATATAGCCTTCACGATCCGCCCACATGCCGCCGAGAATGCCGTGGGTGGACATGATGGGGTTCAACTCGCCTGCTTCCTCCGGGGTGATCAGGTGAACGTCATTGATGCCGATGGACTGAAACGTTCGGTAGGCCGATTGCAACCATTCCCAGCGGTCTGGCGTACCGGCCAGTGTCATACCGCCGGTCATGTGCATACCCACGGATTGGCCCGATTCCTGTTCGATCTCGCTGAGAAGGTCGATGGTGTAGGCCTGAAGCGAGGCGATATTGGGATCAGCATTTAGCGCATGAAAGCCGCCCGCGGCGTGCCAGCTGGAGCCAGCGGTGAGGATCGAACGCTCAACAAGGCAAACGTCTTTCCAGCCGAATTTGGCGAGGTGGTAAAGGACGGATGCGCCAACGACGCCCCCTCCGATGACAACGGCGCGGTAATGAGATTTCATAGGGTGGCCCCCCTTGGGTCGAATTGTGGACACTTGTGTCTAGAGCGCACGCTAGCGATGTGTCGGCGTCAAATCAATGCTTTGTTTTGCAGGGTCATGTCAGGTGTTTCGCGGCATCCGTGAGGGCATGCCAAAGTGCCTCATCCTCGGCGGAGCCTGTATGAAGGCGGTAGGTGTCAGAATTGCCGTGGCGGTATAGGAAAACGCCCAGCCCGAACAGCAGGCGGGCGGCAGAGCGGGACGGGTTGTTCGGGTCAAGTTCTGTGCCGCGACTGAGCAGAGAGAGCGCCGCCGGGCCGGCGATTTCGATATGTCTGTAGGCGTCCGTGACGTCCGAGATGGCGAGGTTTTGATCCGCGTCCCACCCGTCTTGCCGCGCGGGGCCATTCACTTCCAAAATGCGGTCGCTGCGCAGGCTGATGGCGTAGCTGTCGCCCTCCACGATGCCTGGCCAGTCGGCTATGGCAAGCCGAGTTTCGCTGAGCGCGCGAGGGCCAGAGATCAGCGTGAACCGCGCGATGTCGACCGACCGGACAGTTATACCGGGCGCGGTGACAGCAACGGCGCGGTCGCGCGGCGGGACCCATCTTTGGCTGTCGTCACGCATGGAGCCGCTCCCCATCCGGGTCAAAGAAGGCCGGCGAGGTGATAACGGCCTCCCTGGTTTTGCCAAGATGCCAAACCTTGACGGTGTCCCCCATCCGGGCGTGACCCTTTTCAACTAGACCGATGGCGATTGCACGACCCATTGTGGGGCTTTCATAGCTGGAGGTGACGTAGCCCTGTGACGTAGGGGTCGCGCCATCCGTCACCACATGCGCCCCGATGGGCAGCATGGGCGCACCCTCAGGCACGGCCAAACCGACCAACTGCTTGCGCGCTGGATCATTGGCCACATCCATATGCAGGCTGCGGTCTCCCACAAAGGCGGCGGTCTTCTTCTCGCGCGGTACCGTGAAGCCCAGATCGTGGGGCATGGTTTCACCATCCGTGTCCTTGCCGATCATGATATAGCCCTTCTCGGCCCGCATCACGGACATGGCCTCCAGCCCGATTGGGGTGGCGCCCGCGTCGCGCAGCGCCTGCCAGAGATCGCCTGCCTTGCTGCGGCGAACGGACAATTCAAAGCTCAGGTCGCCGGAGAAGCTGACCCGCGCGATGCGCAAAGGGGTGTCTCGCCACGTGGTCTCGACAAAGGCCATATGGGGCAGGGCGTCTTTGGACAGGTCTGCCTCTAACCCCAGTCCAAGCAACACATCGCGCGCTTGGGGACCGGTGACCGTCAGCGTGGCCCAGTGTTGGGTTGTGTCGTGGATGAAGACCCTGTCGGGATCGTTGCCGTCTTGCCGCCATGCCTCAAGATGCGTGCGCACGCCGTCCACGTGGCTAGAGGAACAGGAGATGATGAAGCGGTTTTCGTCCACCCGCGCGATCACCCCGTCATCATAAACAATGCCACCTTCCGATAGCATGAAGCCATAGCGGATGCGCTCAGATTTCAGCGTCTTGATCGTGTTGTAATAGATGAAATTGACGAAGCGTTCGGCGTCTGGCCCCACAACCTCGATCTTTCCCAAGGGCGAGGCATCAAAAAGCCCCGCGCCATCGCGGGCCAGCTTCACCTCTTCCTCGACGCGGGCCGCCATGCCGCCTGTCCCGTACCACGCAGGTCGCAGCCAGCCGCCATACTCGCCCAAGGCCGCGCCCGCCGCGCGGTGTTCGGGCTCCAAGGAGAGGCGCTTCACCGGATTCCAATGCTGCCCCTTGTGGTGGCCGTGATAGACTTCAATCGGTACCGGCACGAAGGGAGGTCGGAAGGTGGTCGTGCCGACCTCGGGGATCGGTTTCCCTTGTAACGTGGCCATCGCCGCGAGGCCTGCCATGTTCGACGTCTTGCCCTGATCGCTGGCCATGCCCAGCGTGGTGTAGCGTTTGAGATGCTCGACGGAGGCATAGTTTTCCCGCGCGGCCAGTTCGATATCCTTCAGAGTCACATCGTGCTGGAAGTCGATCCATTGGCGCCCCTCGCTGCCGGGCGACGGCCAGAGCGGAGTGAGGTGGTATTTGGTACTTGCACGGTTCGGGCTTTCTCCGCGACCTGCCGCGCGTGCCTCCTCAAGGGCGGCGTGCATGTCAAACGCCCCATTGGCCGCACCCACGGCGATCATGTTCATCGGAGTGGAGCCGGGCAAAAAGGCTTGTCGCGTATCGCACCAGTCGAGTTTGCCACCCGCATGCCGCCAAAGATGCACCAGCGGAGTTTGCCCCCCAGAGGCAAGGATTGTATCGACGGGGCGGGTCCTGTTGTTTTGTCTCAGACCGCGCAGGCGTTTGCCGCCCAGGGCTTTCATCGGCCCGAAAGCAGGTTCGACTTGAGTGATGTGCGCGCCGGCCCTGGTCAGCATTTCGGCTGCGGTATTGGCATGAGAATTGTTCGATACCAAGGCGATGTTTCGACCCACCAAGACGTTATGCCCGGTCAGATAGGTGCAAGCCCCGCTGACCGACATGATCCCGGGGCGGTCATTATTGGCAAACGTGATTGGCCGGTCCAGCGCACCACTGGCCAGAATGACCCGTCTCGCCCGCATCCTGTGCAGGCGCGGTGCGACACCAAAGGGGCCGTGTTCAATGATGGCAACCATTTGGTGATCATAGATGCCAAAGGCGGTGGCATGATTCAGAATACGTCCGCCGGCTTGCGCAATGGCCTCCGCTTCCGCCGCGACCCAGGCGTCAGGATCCATGCCTTCGATGTCGCGTGACAGGCGCGCGCCGCCGCCGAGGTTTCTGTGATCTTCTACCAGAACCACATCCTGCCCGCGTTCGGAAGCGAGTCGCGCAGCAGCAAGCCCCGCCGGGCCGCCGCCAATGACCAACACATCGCAGCGGTCGTGGATCTGATCAGCGCTATAGCCCTCCAACACCGCATCCGTCACATGGCCCAGTCCAGCCATCTTGCGTATGGCGGGTTCAAAGAGATGCCAGTCCGGCCACATGAAGGTCTTGTAGTAAAACCCCGCACTCAGCCAGCGGTGGAAGAGGTCGAGGCCGCCTTTAATGTCAAACGCCGCAGAGGGCCAGGCGTTGACCGCACGGGCCTCCATCCCGTCTTCGAGATAGGTCGTGGTAGCCGGGCAATTGGGCAGTTCCACACCGCCTTTGCGCACGGTCATGATCGCGTTGGGGTCATCGACCCAAGCGCTCCAAGGTCCACGCGGGCGGTGATATTTGAAACTGCGCCCCATGATCCGGACGCCGTTTGCCAGAAGGGCAGAGGCAATCGTGTCGCCTTCAACGCCAGTGTAGGATTTGCCGTCGAAGGTGAAGTTCAGCGTCTTGCCGGCTGAGGAAGAAACGCGACGGGACGTCATGCGGACTCCTTCCGCAACGAAATGGAGCTGATCACGTCCATGGTCACACTGTCGCGCTCCAGCACGAAAAGCGCGCCACAGGTGATATGCATCCACACTTCGCGTACTGCGCCCTTGTCATTGCGGATGGCGTAAAGGTAGCGGGCCCATTCTTCATCGCTGATCTTTCGAGTGGTGTCCGGGCGGACCTTTCCCGCCTCGGTGACGAACAGAAATTCACGCTCATCGCGCGGACCGCAGAAAGGACAGGGGAAAATTTGCATGGCCTCTTACCCTAATGCGCGATGCCCGAAGCCGCGCTTTCATCGACAAGGCGGCCTGAGGTGAAACGGTTGAGATCGAAAGGGCGGGAGACAGCGTGATGGCCGCCGGTGGCCATGACATGGGCGAGCAGATAGCCGCCCACCGGGATCGCCTTGAACCCGCCGGTGCCCCAACCGCAATTCACATAAAGCCCGTCTACACCCGACGGCCCGATGATGGGGGAGCTGTCGGGCGTCACATCCACGATCCCCGCCCAATGGCGCAGCAATTTGACTTTGGAGAGCGACGGCATCATTTCCGCAAGTCCGCTCAGCACCGCCTCTTGCATCGGCAGATTGCCTCGCTGGCCGTAGGAGGGCACGCGATCCAGCCCGCCGCCGATGACCAGTCCGCCTTTGTCCGATTGGCTTACATAGGTGCCGAAGGGAGGGCACAAGACGACGGTGTTGAGGACGGGCTTCAAGGGCTCTGACACGAAGGCCTGAAGTGCATAGGACTCAATTGGCAACTCGAACCCTGCCATCTGCGCGATAGTTGAAGAATGGCCCGCGGCAGCGGCACCCACCATCCCGGCGCGCACCTCGCCTTGCGACGTCTCCACGCCCACGCATCGCCCGCCTTCCGTGATCACGCCGGTCACTTCGCAATTCTGGATAATGTCGACGCCCAGCCTGTCCGCAGCACGAGCAAAGCCCCAGGCAACGGCATCATGCCGTCCGGTCCCCGCGCGTTTCTGCAAGACGCCACCATGGATCGGGTAGCGCATCTCGGGTCGGGTATTGAGCGCAGGCTCGGCGCGCTTGACTTGATCCGCATCGAGAAGCTCCGCATCCACGCCATTGAGGCGCATGGCATTCACTTGCCGGGCCGCCATCTCCATTTCCGGCTCGGAATGGGCTGTCACGATCATACCGCGCTGGGAGAACATGATGTTGTAGTTGAGAGCGCGTGAAAGCCCCTCGTAGAGCCGCACCGACATGTCGTAAAGATCAGCGCTTTCGGGATAGAAATAGTTGGAACGAATGACGGTCGTGTTACGGCCCGTATTGCCACCGCCAAGCCACCCTTTCTCCAGCACGGCTACGCGGGTGATGCCGTGGACCTTCGCCAGATAATACGCCGTGGCCAACCCATGGCCTCCGCCACCAATGATGACCGCGTCATAAGAGCCCTGCAATTCAGGCGACCGCCACGCCTGCGCCCAGCCTTTATGGCCGCGCAACCCTTCCTTGAGGAGGTTCCATGCAGAATAGCGAGTCATCTGTACACATCTGTACAGAGCCGGTTTGTGGTGTGTAAAGAGGGTTGTCGATTGGCCTCCAAAAAAATTCTTCAAGATGCCTGAAACCGGCGCCTGACGAAGGCGCTTTGTTCGCAGCGGGTTTCGTTGGTCTAGGAGCCCGACAACCAGTCGAACACCAATCGCGCCTGATCCGACGCCTCATTGTGTTGCGCGATGTAGAAGTCCAAGGGCGAAGGCAGTGCATCGGGCAAGAGTTTCACAAGCCGCCCGGATGCCACCAAATCGGCTGTCAGCCCGTCCCAGCCCAGCACCGCGCCCATCCCGTCCCGAGCGGCCTGAAGTGCAATGACGTAGTTGTTTACCCGGTGCGACATTTGTAACGGTCCGTGATAGCCCAAGGTCCCCGCCCATTCTTCCCACGTGGTCCAGTTGTTTTCGGCCATCTCCAGATGAATGAGCGGAATCTGACCCAGGTCCGAGACGCTGCTGATCGCATGCTCTTGCGCGAAGTCCGGACTGGCGAGTGCTGTGATTGTGTCACGAAAAAGCGCGCGGCAGGGGGCAGGTTCGAGGTTCATGTCGCCATAATGAATGGACAGATCACAACTGCCCGCGTCACGCCGCATGTCATCGACGGCCTGATTGACGGCGATGCGCGGATGGGCACGCCAGAAGCTGGCCAGGCGCTGGGTGAGCCAGAGGGAACTGACAGCGGTGGTAGAGTGGATCGTGACCGCCGCCGGACGTGCGCGGGATTTCAACTGATCGAGCGCGTCGCCCACATGGTCAAACCCGCGCTGGATGGCCACCAGCAGGTAGGCCCCTTTTTCGGTTAGGTCCACGCCACGATTGTGCCTGTCGAAAAGCGCCGTGCGCAAATTCCCTTCCAGCGCCTTGATCTGATGGCTGACGGCGGCGGGGGTCACGTTCAGTTCTCGAGCTGCGGCCTTGAAGCTGACATTGCGGGCGGCGGCCTCGAAACTGACAAGGGCGCGCAGGGGCAGGCGGGTGTAGCGGGTTTTTGACATTAGTTTAACTAACCTCAAAAGAATCTTTTTGCAATTGCGGGATGGACGGATCGCCGATTTACGGGAAACAATCGCATTGAGAAAAATCACATCTGCAGGGTTTGGGATATGAAAAGCCACACCAAAGTCGTTGTCGTCGGGGGCGGGTGCCTCGGGGCCTCTCTTCTTTATGGCCTGACGGAGCACGGGATCGATGATTGTGTCATGCTGGAACGCACGCAGCTGACCGCTGGATCCACGTGGCATGCGGCGGGTCTTCTGGTGACATTCGTGCGCTCCCACAACGTGTCCAAGATGACGCTGGAGACGATCCGCATTTATTCCGAAGTGGAAAAAAAGCTGGGCACCTCCGTGGGGTTGCGGCAGGTGGGCCAGTTGCGCATCGCCAACACGCAGGAACGCTGGGACGAATTTCAAAGCTATCTGTCCGTGGCAGAGGCCGCAGGTGTTCCGTGCAAGCTGGTCACGCCAGAGGAGGTCGCGGAACTGCATCCGTTGCTCAATCAGAATGAAAACATCAAGGGCGGGATCATCCACACCGAAGATGGTTACGTGAACCCTGCCGATATCACTCAAGGTCTGGCGAAACTGGCGCGCGATGCGGGCGCAAAGATCTATCAGAATACCGAAGCGCAGGCTTATGAGAAGCTAGAGAATGGTCATTGGAAGGTGACCACAAACCAAGGTGAGATCACCTGCGAACACCTCATCTTCGCCACCGGCAACTACGCGCGCGAAAATGCGCGGCGGGTGGGGCTTGATCTGCCCTGTATCCCGATTGTGCATCAATACTGGACGACAGAGCCGGTGCCGGAGTTGGTCGAACGCCGCAAGCAGGGGGACCGGGAATATCCCATCCTCCGGGATGAGGATTACGGTGCCTACCTGCGCGAAGACACGGGCGCGATTCAGTTCGGGCCCTATGAGTTCGAGGGCGATCTGAAGCTGTTCGCTACTGACCGCGTGCCGCCTGATTTTGGCGCAGACCTGCTGCCCGAGGATTTCGAAGCGGTGGAGACGCAGTGGGAACGCGCGCTGGAACGCGTGCCGGTGCTGGGCGAGGTGGGCATCAAGGCCAACACACGGGGGCCGTTCCAGATGACCCCCGATGAATTGCCACTGGCAGGCCCTGCACCGGGGCATGAAAACCTTTGGCTGGCCGAGGGTATGCCGGGTGGGATCCTTTGGGGGGGTACGGTCGGCAACTCGATCGCCAAGTGGATTGCCTATGGCGATCCCGGCATCGACATGTCCGAACTCGATCCGCGCCGGTTTGGTGATTACGCTTCCAAGCGCTGGACGATGGACAAGGTGCGCGAAACCTGGGGCACACATATGAATGCGCATATCCCCGGGGAGGATTTCCCATCCGCCAGACCCATGCGCACTGTGGGCTCTTATGATCTACTGACCGCCCAGGGCGCGGTCTGGACGTTGTTCAATGGCTACGAATTCCCCCGGTGGTACGCGCCGACGCCCGAGAAGGCGATCCCGGAGCATTCCTTCCGCCGTACGGCCCACATGGAATACGTGATGGAGGAGGTGCGCACGACGCGGGAAGAGGCGGGCTTCATAGAGATGTCGCCGATGACCAAGTTTCTTGTTGAGGGGCCTGGCGCGGCAAGGTGGCTCGATGGGCTGATGGCCAACAAACTGCCCAAACAGGGGCGCATGACACTGTCGCTTGCGCTCAATGAAAAGGGCGGGATGGATGCGGAATACACCATCGTGCGGCTGGCGGAGGACAAGTTTTACCTCGTGAGCACCCCCAACGGCCAGCGCTACAACTGGGATCAGTTAAGCCGCGTGTTGCCGCGAGATGGCTCCGTCACGATGACAGATATCTCGGAGCAATACGGCGTCGTTGCGCTCGCCGGTCCGAAAGCGCGGGACCTCCTGCAACCGCTTACCGACAATGATCTGTCGAATGACGCCTTCCCGTGGCTCACCGCGCAAGTGGGTGAGGTCGGCTACGCGAAGGGCGTTCATCTTTTGCGCGTCAGCTACACAGGTGAGCTTGGCTGGGAACTCCACCACCCGGTGAACTACAACCGCCATATCGTTGATCAACTGCTGAAGGCCGGTGTGAAGCCCTTTGGGGCCGAGGCATTGGAGAGTATGCGCCTTGAGAAATCCTATCGCGCGATCAACCGCGAGATTTGCAAGGACATGACGCCCTATGAGGCGAGCCTCGACCGGTTTGTCGCCATGACGGAAAAGATTGGCGGTCAGGTGGCCGAGCGCGACTTCGTGGGCCGGGCGGCGTTGGACAAGCAACTGGCGAATGGCGCCTTCAACCGTCTGGTCACCTTGAAGCTGCCGCTGCGAGAGACTTCCGTCATCGCCCATGAAAGCGTTTGGAAAGATGGGCAGATCGTAGGGCGTGTCACCTCGGGCGGGTATTCCTACCATTGCGAACATGACATCGCGATGGCGCTCGTGCCGGAAGAGCTGACGACGCCGGGCAGTACAATGCAGGTGAAGGTGCATGCCGAACTGCGCGAGGCGGAGGTGATCGACACCTGTGCCTATGACCCAACCAGCGCCCGCGCGCGGGCTTGAGGGAGGCCGGACATGAGCCGAGAACAGACCAGAACCCGCACGCGCGGCGGCCGCGCCGCCCGCGTCTCCGCCCGCACCAATCCGCCGCCCGTTTATCTACCGACGCTCAATCGCGCGGTGGGGCCGATTGATCTTCTGGGGGCGGAAGGGGTGGAGAAAATTCACAACGCCGCGATGACCATTCTGGAAACGACAGGGATCGAATTCCGCGACCCCGTGGCGCTCAAGGACTGGGCCAAGCATGGCGCGGATGTGCAAGGCGAGCGCGTGCGGATCGGGCGGGATATGCTGATGGATCTTATCGCTTCCGTGCCCGAGAGCTGGGGATATGCCGCGCGTAACCCCGAACGATCGATGCGTGTAGGCGGCCGCGATACGGTCTTTGCCAACGCCTATGGTGCGCCCTTCGTCTATGGGCTGGATGGCAAACGGCGCCCTTCGCAGTTGGAGGATGCGCACAACTTTTTCAAAATGGCGCAGATGAGCCAGGCCATGCATGTGCCGGGCATCCTGCCGGTGGAGCCGCAGGACGTGCCCGTACCGCATCGGCATCTGGAACTGATGCATGCCGCGCTTACGCTGACCGACAAACCGGTGAAGGGGTCGGTGCTGTCGGAAACCGCAGCACGAGATTGTGTGGAGATGGCGCGTATCGTTTTTGGCGAAGAGTTCGTCGACGACAACGTGGTCATGGCAGCCCTTCTCAACTGCAACACGCCGCTGGTATGGGATGAGACGATGCTGCAAAGCCTGAGGGTCTATGCGGCGGCGAACCAGCCGTGCCTGCTGAGCCCGTTCGTTCTGGCCGGGGCTTCCACGCCCGCAAGCCCTATGGGAGGGGTGGCCTTGCTCATCGCAGAGTCGCTCGCTGGCATGGCCTACTCCCAGATCATCCGCCGTGGCGCACCCATGGTGTTGGGCGTGGCGATCATGGGGGTTTCCATGAAGACCGGCGCACCGATGATGGGCTCGCCTGAGCCGGGCCTCATGAACCTTCTGGTCGGTCAAATGGCACGGCATTACGGGGTGCCATGGCGGACCTGCACGATGTGGACGGGGTCGAAATCTGCCGATCTTCAGGCGGGTTTCGACAGTGCGAATACAATGTGGCCCGTCTTGTTAGGCGGGTGCAACTACATCGTGCATTCAGCCGGGTTCGTGGAGGGTGCGCTCGGTGTCAGCTATTCCAAATGGGTGCAGGATGCCTATCAGCTGGAAAGCTATCACCGGTTCTTCAGCGGGCTTCAGGAAGAGGACATTGATGCGCTCTTAGCGGATGTTTCGCAAATCGGGCCGGGTGGGCATTTTCTTGGCACGGATCACACCCGCGAAAATCCCATGGTGATGAACCCGCTGCAAAACAATGACAGCTTTGAGCAGTGGTTCGATGAGGGTGCGCGGAACGCCGATGAGGTGGGCCGTCTGGCGGCTGAGCGGATGATCGAGAATTACGTGAAGCCGCCGATGGAGATGGATCAGGCCGGTGCGCTGGACGAATTCGTTGCAAAGAAAAAGATCGCCTATTCCGCGTAACAAAGCGCGATCGTCTGGCCCCGGTCTGGCGATCCATCCTTTGATAAACGCGGTTTATCGTTGGGTCTCGGACGACTTCAGAGCGAAGCGCTAACCGAACACATTCGCCAGGCCCTGGGTGGGGCCAGGCGAACGCGCGGCGGCCCAAGGGCCTTGATTCCGCGCGTGTGCTGAATTCAAGTGGGCCGTAAAGGAGAGGGTCATGGACACGCAGACAATTTCGCTGGACCAAGTCCGCACTTGTGCAAAGTCATGGTTGGTCGGGTCTGGCATGGATGACCATGGCAGCGATGTCCTCGCTGACCTCGTCACCATGTCCGAACGCGATGGCCCGCGCAGCCATGGCCTGCGCATGCTGCCTGTCTATCGGCAGAGTTTCGAATGCGGCTACGCCAACCCCGCCGCCACCCCGACGGTGGAGCGTATCGCGCCGGGCGTCCTGCGCGGGGATGGTGACAATGGCTACTTCCAAATCGCGATGGAGGCCGCCCGCCCGGAGTTGGTCGAGATGGCCCGCGAACAAGGCATTGCCAGCTATACGTGTGCCAATTGCCATCATCTGGCTGCGCTACGGTTTGACACCATGGCGCTGGCCGATGAGGGGCTGGTGTCCATCGCCGTGGTCAATGCTCTGAAACTGATCGTGCCGCATGGTGGCGACAAACCCGTCTTTGGCACCAACCCGATGTCATTCGCGTGCCCGCGGGAGGGCGCGGACCCGATTGTCTGGGATCAATCGTCTTCCGTTGTAGCCTTGATGGACATCAAGATGGCCGCCGCTGAAGGGCATATGCTGGATGTCCATGGTGGGCTGGATGCGGATGGAAGTATCACCAAGGACCCAAAGGCCATCACGGAAACGTTGAGCCTGCTTCCTTTTGCCGAACACAAAGGCACGGGCATTGCGCTGATGGTCGAAATCCTTGGTGCAGCTTTGGCAGGCGGCACGCTATCGATGGACATTGAAGAAAAAGAAAAGCTGGGTGCGCTCAACGTGAAACCGGGCGTGACGGTCATTGCCATCGATCCCGTCAAGTTCGGGAATCCCGCCTTTCTGTCCCAAGTCACGCGCGTGGCTGATGCGATCACGGACATGCCCGGTGCTCGTGTGCCCGGGGACGGACGCAAGGCGAAGCGAGCCAAAGCGACACGCGACGGTGTTACCGTGGCGACCACGCTTCTGAAGGACCTTGGCTTTGACGAGTAACACGGTCGTCATTGGTGGCGGCGTTGTGGGCATGTCTTGTGCGCTTGCGTTGCAAGCTGATGGGCGTCTCGTGACCGTCATTGAGCCCGGCCCGGTGGGGCAGGGCGCCAGTTGGGCTTCCTGCGGATGTATCGCCGTGGGGGAAGTGGTGCCACTGTCCCAACCCGGGATGCTGCGGCAGGTGCCCAAGTGGCTTTTGAACCCTGACGCACCCTTGGCCATCCGTCCGGCGACGGCGCTCAGGATGCTGCCATGGTTTGCCCGCTTCACTGCGAATGCCCGCGCCGCCCCGATGCGCGCCATCGCCGGTGACATTGCGCAACTCACATTTCAAGCCACTAGCGATTTCAAGGATCAGATGTCCCGATACGGCATCCGCGACATGCTGATTGAAGAGCCCGTTCTGAAACTCTTCGACGGAGAGGCGGACCGCGCCATGATGGCGGATGCCTTCGCACTTGCCCGCGACATGGGCTGCACGATTGATGAGGTGTCGGGTGCGGAAGCCCATGAGATGGAACCCGCCATCGCGCCCGATTTCAAATATGCCGCGATCCTGCGGGATTGGTCCCACATCGCCGATTGTGCGCGATTGGTGCAACAGCTGACGGATGCGTTTGTGACACGTGGTGGCACGATCATTCCGGCCCGTGCGGCCGGATTTGAACATGTGGACAGGACGGTCACGAAAGTGCGCCTTGACGGGCAAGATGCAGTGGTCGCGCAAGAGGTGGTTATCGCCTCCGGCACCGCGTCCAAAGCGCTTGGCCGAGAGCTCGGACTCTCTTTGCCGGTGGAAGGGTTGATGGGGTATTGGACGGGACTGCCGGATCATGGCACGGGCCTCCGACATACCGTGTTCTACCCCAAAGGCGGATTCGGCATGACACCCCACGAAAACGCGCTTGCTGTTGCGGGAACGGTCGAGATTGCTGGCGAAGGGGCCGCGCCCAAATGGCGCAGGGCGGATGTGTTGGTCAAGCGCGCGCGCCGCGTGCTGCCCGGCCTCAATACGGAGAACTCAGAACGCCGCATGGGCCGCCGGCCATTTACGCCGGACACGCGCCCCATCATCGGGCGCGCCAAGCAATACAAGAACGTCACCTTCGCCACGGGCCATGGCCAGTTGGGCGTGACGCTTGGTGCGACAACGGGGCGGTTGGTGGCGGATATTCTTGCCGGGCGGCCCTCAAACACGGATCTGTCCTGTTTCAGTCCGGACAGGTTTTGATCAAATTGACATTCCGTCCTCTTGATTTGAGGCGAGGGCACGATAGTGTCCCTGAAACCGATTCAGAAACCTCCTGATCAGGCACCATGACCCATTTTTGAAGGTACGCGACCATGCAAATTCATCTTCTTTACGGCACCGAAACCGGCACGGCCGAAATCCTGTGCGATGATCTCAAGGACGAGCTGGAAGGTGAGATCGAATGCGAGGTCAAGAGCCTTGAGGATCTGGGGCCTGCCGATTTGAGCACCGATGCTCTCAATGTGTTCGTCGTGGCAACGACCGGGTCTGGCGACCTGCCGTTCACGGCGATTCCGTTCTTTGACAAGCTGAAAGCGGAAAATCCCGATCTCAGCAACATCCAGTTCGCGATCTTCGGTCTCGGCGATAAGACTTTTGCTGCCACGTTCAATTTCGGATCGCAGACCGTCATGGACAAGCTATTGGAGCTGAATGCCAAGCAGGTTGGCACGCGCGGCCTGTTTGACGCCTCCGGTAATGAAATGCCGGAAGAGGTGGCAATGCCCTGGCTGCGCGAGACGCTCGAGGCGGCTTCCGTTTCCTGACAACAGCCCGCAATCTGAAAAAAGATTTCGACCGCATTCTTCCCATGAATGCGGTCGCTTTGTATGGTCCGCGCCATGGCTGAACTGAAATCCCTTTTTGTGACCCGCCTTTATCGGGCGAACGTGTCTGATCATGGTCCGTCCGTTGACATGCGGGAGCTGGAAACCTCGTGCTATTCGATTGCGGAAGACGATGAGGCGGGGCAGGCGTGGTGCGAAGAGAATGGTTATCCAGGCTACACGTCCTATGCTTCGCTGACAGACTTGCCGTGGCGCTTTCCCATCTTTGCCGACATCGTGACCGCACTTGATGCCCATGTGGCAGCATTCCTGGAGGATCTGGAATTTGATCTGGATGGCGGGACGCTGAAGCTGGAGGATATCTGGATCAACATTCTGCCCGAGGGCGGGGCGCATGGATCGCATATCCATCCGCATTCCGTGATCAGCGGGACGTTCTATGTGGCCATGCCCGATGGCACCAGTGCGCTGAAGCTGGAGGATCCGCGATCTGCGCGGATGATGGCCGCGCCCACTCGTCGCAAAGATGCCCGTGAAGAATTGTGTCTGTTCCATAGCGCGCGGCCCGCGGCGGGGGATGTATTGCTTTGGGAAAGCTGGCTGCGTCATGAAGTGCCGATGAATACGGCGGAGGATGATCGCATATCCATCAGCTTCAACTATAGCTGGGCGCAGGAGGCCTGACCTCGAAAAGAAAACGCCCGGGCCAAGGCGACCCGGGCGTTTGGAATGTCGATGCTATCGCGTTTAAGCGGACAAAACGCCAGCTTCTTCGGCCATTTCCCAAAGCGCTTCGAAACGCTTCTTTGCCTGACCACGGTGGCGCGCGCCCTGTGCGGCTTCGAGGTTGTCCATCATGCCATCGCCCTGAACGACGATCAGGCCAACCATGCCGGCGCCGACGTGTGGCCTACACTTGTAGCCGTAGAACCCGGGTGTATCGAGCGTAACTTCCACATCCTCGTTGATCTTGCCTTTCCAGCCTTCGGTCCCTTCGGGCATCATGTCATCGATGATCTCGGAGTTGTGGCCCTTGTCGACGGATACAAACTGAACCGTGTCGCCCGGGTTGACCATCAGGAACGCGGGTTTGAAGACCATGCGTTGCTTGGAGTCTTCGGGATCTTTGTTGAGCATCTCAACAGTATGGGTGGTGGCCTGGGACATGGCCGGGCGCGCAATGAGAGCGGCGGTGCCTGCCAACAGAAGCGTGCGACGGCTAAGTGCAAGTGTCATATTTTATTCCTTTCGCTGGGTGCGGGCCACGCTAGCAACCCGCGTCTTTTCTTGGCGCTTGGCGAGCCTCTAACATAAAGGACACCAAGGCTCCATCACTTCTGGTTGATCGACAGTCGCGATGGTCAGTTAGGCATGTAATTGACAAATTCCGCGTGACAAGTTTGACGGGATGTCGCATTCGCCTGGTTTTTTGGCGCCCGCGCGTTTTTGCTGTCATGGGGCCGAAAATTCAAACTTTTGCTTGCTCTTGGTCTGAGCCTCCCCTATATGCGCCCAATCTGCGAGGCCAGACACGTCTGGATTCGTATAATCGTGTTTTGTCCACCGGATGTCAGGTGACCTGGAACAACAGTCTTGGGCCTGCCGGTGTCGGAATGAAAGGAAGATGGCGCTATGACCGCCGCGGAATTGCGTGAGAAAACGCCCGACCAGTTGCGTGAAGAACTGGTCAACCTGAAGAAAGAGCAGTTCAACCTGCGCTTTCAGGCCGCCACAGGCCAACTGGAAAACCCTGCTCGTATGAAGACTGTGCGCCGCGACGTGGCCCGCGTGTTGACTGTATTGGGCGAAAAGGCTGCCGGCGCAGCGGAAGAGGAGTAAGCCATGCCAAAGCGTATCCTGCAGGGCGTTGTGACCTCTGACGCCAACCAGCAAACCGTCACTGTTAAGGTCGAGCGCCGCTTTAAGCACCCGGTGCTCCAAAAGACCATTCGTAAGTCCAAGAAGTACCGGGCTCACGACGAAAACAATGCTTACAAGGTGGGCGATGCCGTTCGGATCATCGAATGCGCACCGCGTTCCAAAACGAAACGCTGGGAGGTGCTGGAGGCCTGATCCTCTGACACACCCGGTTTGATCGAAACCCAGGGGTCGTTACCCCTAAGGTCGGGAGAAACCAAATGATCCAGATGCAGACCAATCTGGATGTTGCTGACAACTCCGGCGCTCGCCGTGTTCAGTGCATCAAGGTCCTGGGTGGTTCCAAACGCAAATATGCCTCCGTGGGCGACGTGATCGTCGTCTCGGTGAAGGAAGCCATCCCCCGTGGCCGTGTAAAGAAGGGTGATGTCCGCAAGGCGGTCGTCGTTCGCACCGCCAAGGAAATCCGCCGCGAAGATGGCACCGCCATCCGCTTTGACCGCAACGCCGCTGTTATTCTCAACAATAACAATGAGCCTGTTGGCACCCGGATCTTCGGGCCGGTCGTGCGTGAGCTGCGTGCTAAGAACTACATGAAGATCATTTCACTGGCGCCGGAGGTTCTCTGATGGCTGCGAAACTGAAAAAAGGCGACAAGGTCGTCGTGCTCGCGGGCAAGGACAAGGGCAAGGAAGGCACCATATCTTCCGTCGACCCGAAATCCGGCAAGGCCGTTGTTGAAGGTCTCAACCTGGCCATCCGCCACACCAAGCAGAGCCAGACGTCGCAAGGCGGCCGCTTGCCCAAAGCGATGCCGATCGACCTCAGCAACCTCGCTTACGTAGATGCAAACGGCAAACCCTCCCGCGTCGGCTTCAAAATGGATGGCGACAAGAAAGTGCGTTTTGCCAAGACAACGGGGGACGTGATTGATGCTTGATGCGGCAGACTACACCCCGCGCCTGAAGGCGCACTATGACGCGACCGTTCGCGCGGCCATGAAAGAAGAATTTGGCTACAAGAACGACATGCAGATCCCAGGGCTCGACAAGATCGTGCTCAACATCGGCAGCGGTCGTGCCGCCGTCAAAGACAGCAAGAAGGCCAAATCAGCCGTTGAAGATCTGACGCTGATCGCTGGTCAGAAAGCTGTGATGACGGTTGCAAAGAAATCCATCGCGGGTTTCCGCGTTCGTGACGGCATGCCCATGGGCGCCAAGGTCACCCTGCGCGGCATCCGGATGTATGAATTCCTTGACCGCCTGATCACCATCGCGATGCCCCGTATCCGGGACTTCCGCGGTGTGTCCGCAAAGTCGTTCGATGGCAATGGCAACTACGCCATGGGCATCAAGGAACACATCGTCTTCCCCGAAATCGACTACGACAAGGTCGATGAAATGTGGGGCATGGACATCATCATCGCAACCACGGCGCAAACTGACGCTGAAGCCAAGGCGCTGTTGAAGCATTTCAACATGCCCTTCAACAGCTGAGCCGGGAGGAATTAGACATGGCTAAAAAAGCAATGGTCGAACGCGAACTGAAGCGTCAGCGCCTGGTCAAGAAATACGCCGCCAAGCGTGCCGCTTTGAAAGAAATCATCAGTGACGAGTCGAAGCCGATGGAAGAGCGTTTTCGCGCCTCCCTGAAGCTGGCTGAACTGCCTCGCAACAGCTCGGCGACCCGTCTGCACAACCGCTGCCAGCTCACCGGCCGGCCGCACGCCTACTACCGCAAACTGAAGGTCAGCCGGATCGCCCTGCGCGAACTGGGTTCGGCCGGTCAGATGCCCGGTGTGGTCAAGTCGAGCTGGTAAGGAGGATATGAGATGAACGATCCTATCGGCGATATGCTGGCCCGTATCCGCAACGCAGGCATGCGCGGCAAATCCACTGTTTCGGTTCCCGCCTCGAAGATGCGCTCGCGCGTGCTCGATGTGCTGGCCGACGAAGGCTATATC
>CAYMEC010000013.1:18910-56158 GCA_964389425.1 uncultured Roseovarius sp. | reverse complement strand
GAACTTTTCGTTTTTGCTACGCGCTGTGGCGTCGCCAAAAATGATGTCATCGTCATCACCGCCGACGATTGTATCCTCACCGTCACCACCCAACAGGCGATCACTGCCAGACCCGCCTGACATCAGGTCATTGTCCGCGCCGCCAACAAGGCGGTCTGCACCTACTCCGCCTTTGAGCGTGTCATTGCCTTCGCCGCCTATGAGCGTATCAGGGTTTTGACCCCCAAATAGGCTATCGTTTCCTTCACCGCCGTTGAGCAGGTCGCTACCGTTTGGACCGCCGGTGATGGTGTCGTCGCCTTCAAGACCTCGGATGGTATCGCTTCCGAAGTCGCCGATAAGAATGTCGTTTCCAGAAGTTGGAACAGCCATGGAAAATCCCCCAGAATGGAATGTTTTACGCAGATTACTTTATTGGTGCCGGACAGTGGTTCCGGGTCCGACCTACGGGTTGGGCACCTTAATAAACTTCGAAATAATTCCCCAACGCGTTAACACTAAATTTACCTTTTTTCTAATGGCAACGGCCCAGTTCGAAATTCGCTGATTCAAATCATGTCATTCACAAGCTGTTGGATTTTTAATCAATGAGTTGCATAACCAGTAGGCTAAAGCCTTAGAATTAGGCTGTTCACTCGTCACGTCTTGACGGTGTCGATGATGTTCGCATCATCGATTCGGGAAGTGACCAAGGTGATGGCTCGATTCAAAACGAAACACGCATAGCAAGAACAGCGGACGGCGCCAGACGAACAGCAGAGGTCGACGTTTTGGTGATAGGTGCCGGTGCGGCCGGCTTGTCTGCGGCCCATCACATCTGTCGTGACACCAAATCGATCATTGTGATCGACCACTCGAAACACTGCGGTGGGTTTCATAAAGACAGGCGGATTGGCCCTTACTCTTTCGACCTCGGCAGCATTTTTTATGAAGTCAACAGTCGACTGCTTGACCTGGCACCTGGCCTCAGAGACTTGTGTTTGCCCGTGCAGCGCGTTCAAAAACGTATTGAGCAATCCAACCGGATTGCCAAATATCCATTCGAGACCAGAGAAATACGTAGTTGGCCGGTCAAGCATCAACTGGCAACCCTACGGGACGCTTTTGTCACGCGACATCTTTCAAAGCCGAACGGTGCGCTGGATACGCTATGTGTCAACCGACTGGGTTCAACGCTGTTTCGCGAAACCGGGTTACAGGATTATGTGAAACGTCTCAATCATCTCGATCCTGGCGAGATGGACGAGACATTCTTTTACCGCCGCATGGGACAGATCGACAGGGCGACCCGGGGCTCTGTCTGGTCCAAATTGCGGCAGGCCCGGAAACTCGGCCGGAAACTGCCCGCTGCAAAACCCAAAATGCTGGTGCGGCCACCCGAAGGCTTCAGTGCGATCTTTGAGAAGATCCAGATGCATCTCGAACGGAATGGCGTGACTTTTCGTTTGGGTGAAGCAATCCACGCCATCTCGCGCGAAAACGGGGTCTTTTTAGTCGACACCGATGCCGGTCAAATAAAGGCCAAGTCTGTCATCAGTTCCGCGCCGGTCGAAACCATCTATCGGCTCTTATTCGGTCGACCTACAGATTTGGAGTCTCTTGATCTGACCACACTCTTTGTGTCTGCAGAGCGCCTCGACGACAGGCTTGGCAACGTGTTCTACAATTTCACACGTCACGGGGCCTGGAAGCGCGGCACTGTCTATTCCAAGTTCTATCCGGACTTGGGCGAGGGTAGGTCGTTTTTCTCCGTGGAACGTACCAGCCTTGTCCATGAAACAGTCGAACCTGAAGATGCGTTTGCAGAGTTTGCCGCTCAATTGCAGAAGCTGGGTCTGGCCAACGACCTGAAACTCGAAGGGTCTGCCTTTACGCGCAACTGTTATCCTCTCTATCGCACGGGATTTCTGGATCGTGTGAATCAAATAACACGCGACATAGAAGAAGCAGGCATCACCCTCGTTGGGCGTCAAGGACGCTTTGAGTACCTGCCTACGTCTTCGCTTGTGATCAAACAGGTCATTAGCACTTTGAGCCAAACGGCGAACCCCGTGTCCCGCTAAAGCGCGCAGTGGCAGTTTCAGGTATGGCCGCGGATCAACGCGCCGGTTGCGTCTTGGTCTGGCTGTCTTTCGCCGCAATCTCCTGCCATGCAAGGGGCCAATCTCTGCGGCGTTGCGCTTGCTGTTAAAGCCTCGTTTTCTGCTACGTGCGCCGATCATTCACATCAAAACCCGCCCGATGTTGATGAATTTGCGCGCATTTTGAGCGCGGTGGGCCTGGATTGGGCCGGTTTGGACCGTGTTTCGTTGCTATTTGCGCGCGATGAAAGAACATGGTTGCCGTGCGCGTCTCAGACAACTTTCGGAGTGTATTTTGAAATATCTACCGGATCGCAGCATCTTCTTTCTGCATATCCCGAAGTGCGCGGGCAAAAGCGTACAAATCGCGTTGAGCGGCGAGCAAGCTGGATACGACGCGTTCGCAGAAGATATGAAGTTGGACCTGAACGCGGCAGAGAAACTGTTTTCTTCCGAGCACAAGTTTCTGGGAGCCACTGGAAGTTCGAAACCGGCTCTCACGCTTTCGGGCTTGGGGCGCGTCGACCCTTTTCACTTGCCCCTTTTCGTTCTTGAGGCGCACTTTCCAACGACATGGGAGCTGCTGAACAGAGCCGTTTTTTCGTTTGCAATGACCCGTGCTCCCCGAGAGCGTTTTTTATCGGCGCTCATGCAACGCATGATGGAATTCAAGGATATTGGGGCGACCCGCATCGACGATCCCTCTGTATACCAAGAAGCGATGGACGTCTGCGACTGGCTCGCAGGGCGCAACCGTTTTGCAGACTTGGAGTATGTACACTTCATACCGCAAGCGGACTTCGTCATTTTGGACGGCAAGAGGATCGTCAAGAACGTCTTTCCGGTTGACCGAACAGATGTTTTGGTTGCGTGTCTGAGGAAAGAAACAGGTCTGGCCGCGCATGTTCCCAAAAGCCACGCGCGCAGGCAACCCAAACCCTGGGCGCGGTCCGTGCAACCCGTGGCCCGGTTTGCGGCGCGCCACCTCATGCCAAACGGGGTCAAAAAGGCCATCTATCCCTACTGGACCGGCAGTGCTTTGTTTTCCAACGCGTCCCAATCCTACGACAAGGTCGATTTGGGGGCGGATGTTGAGGCCTTCATTGCCGACTATTATCGCGCCGATTTCACCCTTTATGAAGAGGCGGTGGCGCGGGCAAGTCGGACCGCCACACTCGAGCCCGCCCAATGACCAATGGCCAAGATCTACATTAACGGAAAGTTTCTTGGCGCGGGCCTGAACGGGGTGCACCGCACTGCGGCGCATTACGCAAGTCTTTTGATCGAACATGGCCGCGCTGCCGGTCATGATGTCACGCTGCTTTCTCCACGCGAAACACCCGCGGACCCGGCGTTTCCGCTGTTGAAACCCGTTGTGAGACCGGGGCTTTTCGGGACAGGGCAGGGGTGGGAGATGCTCACGCTTCCCCGCTTGTCCCGTGATGGCTTGTTGGTGAACTTCTGCAATCTTGGGCCTCTTTTGCACGGAAATTCTGTTGTCATGATCCATGATGCGCAAACGTTTCTTTTCCCACAGGACTACACGGGCCGTCAGGCAAAGGCTTATCGTGCGCTCCTGCCGTGGATTGCACGTCGCGCGCGTCGTGTTCTAACAGTGTCTGCATTCTCGCGCGTGTCACTTTTGGATCATGGGGTTGGCAAGGCCGGAAAGATAACCGTCATTCACAATGGGACCGACCACATTCTTGATACCAAGCCAGACCCGGACATTCTGAAAACCTGGGGGTTGGACAACCAGCAATTCGTCATGGTTCTTGGATCGGCCAAAAGATACAAGAACATGCGCCGTGTTTTTGACGCCATGACAAACGCCAGAATCGATGTACCATTGGTTGTCGCGGGCGGGGCCCCAGAGCACGTCTACAGAGAACAGGGCGATATCCCGCCAGACGGAACGATATTCACTGGGTTTGTTTCAGACGCGCAATTGCGGGCTTTGCTTTCCGCCGCCACAGTTTTCGCCTTTCCGTCACAGACCGAAGGCTTTGGTCTGCCGCCCGTTGAGGCCATGCAATGCGGCACGGCTGTTGTCGCTGCTCATGCTGGCGCCATTCCAGAAGTATGCGGCGAAGGGGCGATCCTCGCAGATCCCGACGACACCGCGCAGTGGGAGGCGGCGATCGTTACCTTGCTGAACGATCACAAGTCGCGTGAAAGTCAGATCGCAAAGGGCACGCAACGCGCCCAAACCCTGAGTTGGGCGGCGGCCGGTCAGAAACTCTGGTCAGACATCGAGCCGCTTCTGGAAGCCTAAAAAGTAGTCATTCGCTTTACGCCGCACCGAATAGGCCGCGGTTTTCTTGGCACAGTTTCATATCGCATCTAAACTTTTCGGCCTGGGAGGTCTTTTTTTGAGGCGCAGCGCGATGCCGAGTTTTCTCCGAACACAAACCAAGGTCCTCACCAGTCTTTTGGTCGGTTTCCTGTCTTTTGCATCCACAAGCGCGGCGCATGCCGAACTTCCGAAAAAGGGACCTGCCCTCGGCGCTGCATCAAATTTTTCTCAAGGGGCTCAGCCCAATATGCTTCGGCTTGCCCATGAATTTGGCGTGACTTTGTTCAGAGATGGCATGTCTTGGCGTCGCGCGGAAACACGCCCGGGGATCGTCCAATTTGACAATCCCCGGACTGATTTTCCTGACACGTTACAGCAGCTTGGAGCGTCTACCTCAATCGTGCTCAACTGGGGCAATCCGCTGTATGATCAGGGCAACACCCCGTACAGCGCCAATGGAATTGCCCAATTTGGTCGCTTTGCCGCTGATGTGGCGGCGCGGTTCAGTGCGCTCGACAGCCTTGAGATCGGCAATGAATTCAACGGGACCAATTTCGTAAAGGGACCTTTAAGCGACATGAGTCCCAAGGAGCGCGCACGCGCCTACACGACGCTGCTTGAATCCGCCGCAAAGCAGGTGCGCGCCAACCATCCCGAGTTGCGCATTATGGGAGGTGCAACCCATTCAATTCCCGTGGGCTATATCTGGGAAATCCTCGACAACGGCGGCGCCGATTACATGAATTCGTTGGCCATCCACCCTTACACGACAAGGGCGGAACACTTCCCCCGACAAGTTGCTGTTTTGCGGCAGCATCCTGAAGCTGCTGATCTCCCGCTGGAAATTACAGAGTTTGGCCATCCCGATCCTGCGCTCGCCCCAGGGCATATGCTGCGCAACTATTGCCAGTTCGCGGTGTCGGGTGTGTCGCACGCCATCTGGTATCCGCTCAATCCAAGGGGAGACGGGATGGTGCCGCTGCTCGAACGAACTGGTCGGATCACTTCTGCAGGGCAAGCATGGCAGCTGATCCGCGACCGCATGGAAAGCGAAGATGCTCGCGCCTATGATGGCGACGCATTCACTTATGGGTGTTTTTTCGGCGACGACACTTTGGTCCTATGGGGCGCGCCCCGTTCGGTGACGGTGGCGGACAGGCTACAGGTGGTATCAGGCACGAACACCCCGCTTGAACCACCCTATGAACTGAGCATGACACATCCGCTTGTCATCAAAAGCACGGGCGATGCCGCTTTACCGGAGAGCCCCGTCACGCTTGGCCCGCAAAGCCTTCTGGCGGACAGTTTTCACCAATTCCAGTATCTAGAGCGAGAGAAAGACGGTTTCGAAAGGTTTGCCCTGCGACAGGGAAAGCGCGTCGATCTGGACGCCATGCCGGGACAGGAACGCAGGAATGAGATCTGGACACCCTATCTTGGCCGGGCTCAGCTATGGCCCCTGCGGATCACGCCAGAGGCGCTGAGACCTGCGATAGTCAAAGGCGAACCGGTTGACATCGTGCATCGCTACACTGCGAAAGAAACCGGGCTGGTCAATATCGCAGCGTCGTTCAAACCCGCAACACGGTCCGAAGATGGCATTTCCGTTGAACTGCGGATGAATGATGAGGTGCTATTCTCGGACAGTGGGAAATCGGGCGTACAGATTGACCTGGCTGACATCACTATGGAAGCGGGCGAGCATCTTGATTTCATCATTGGCCCCAACGGCAATGCGCGCGGCGATGGGACCCGGTATCGCATCACGATAGACGCGCCATAGGCGCGCAATTAGGGTAAGTAGGAAGGCATCGTTTTTCATGGACAAAGTCGTGATTTTGAACGACGCCAGTTTTGCTAAAGGCGGAGCGACGGGCCTGTCTTTGCTGCTGGCCCGGCATCTCGTGTCCCGCGGTATCGAGACCGTCTTCGTTGCGGCCGACGGCGAAGCCAACGCAGAACTCGAAGACATGGGTGTGCGCCTCTACAATGCCGGAAGCGAGCCATTGATGAAAGCACCACGCCATGTGGCGGCCACACGCGGCCTGTACAATCGCACCATACGGGATCTGGTTGAAAAGGTGATCGCCACGGAGGACAGCCCAGGCACAGTCTATCACGTGCACTCGTGGTCCAAGACCCTGACACCTGCGGTTTTCGATCCATTAAAAAGAGTTGCGCAGCGCGTGTTCATCCACGCCCATGATTTCTTCCTTGCATGTCCCAACGGCGGGTTCATGGATTATCAGGCCATGACGCCTTGCGCGCGTCTCCCTCTCTCTGCATCCTGCCTTATCCGGCACTGTGACAAGCGCAATTATCCGCAAAAGATGTGGCGCGTTACTCGTCAATTGGTTCTGCGCCGCAGCTTGCCCAAGGATGCGCCCTGGGGGGGCGTGCTGCTTATACACCCGGCCATGAAAGAGCCTTTGTCGGCGTCCGGATATCCTGAGGGGTCTTTGATCCCGGTGCGAAACCCTGCCACGGCTTTGTCACCCCAACGGATCAAAGCCGAAGACAACGAAGAATTCCTTTTCCTGGGTCGGGTTGAGGCAGAAAAGGGTGTTGAAGATCTCATTGCGGCGGCTACGGCGGCAAAGGTGCGTTTGAAGATCGTGGGGGAGGGACCGCTGCGAGCGCCTCTTTCTGCGGCGCATCCGGGCATCCGTTTCACCGGCTGGCTTGATCGAGAGGGCATGTTGAAAGAAGCCCGTACGGCACGTGCTTTGGTGATGCCCTCACGCTACCCGGAGCCTTTCGGACTGGTCGTGGCTGAGGCGTCGTTGTCCGGCCTTCCGGTGGTCCTGTCCGAAACGGCGCTTTTGGCGCCGGAAGTGGCCCGGCATGGGCTCGGATGGAAATGTGATACGCGCAACTTGAAACTGTTTGCGGAAACTCTGGCCTTCGTTGCAAACATGCCGAGACATGACATTGCCGAGACAAGCGAGAGAGGCTTCGCCGGGACGGCCGGGTTAAGCAACACCGTTCAGGACTGGGTGGACAAGATCTGCACGCAGTACGAGCGCGTCACGGCTTGAATACGGCGTAAAGGCGCGCGACGTCTTGGCGTGCTTCTTTGATGACCATCTTATGTTGCGCCCCATCAATACCGAATTCAGCTGCCTTAAGCGCCAGATCCGCCGCGTCATGCGGCGGCACGTCCGCGGGGTCGTGCAGCCAATCGAGGCGCGCGACAGATCCCAGAAACGCATCCACCTTGTCATCCCAGCGCAACGCCACCGCGGGAACGCGGTGGGAATAAGCCGCGATCAGGGCATGCATCCGATAGGCCACCAAGCCATCAAGGCCTGCCACCGTGTCCGACAGGTCGTGGGGCGTTTTCGGAGTGGCGATTTCCGCGGCTTCGCCCAAAGCCAAAAGATCATCCTTCAGCAAGTCCAGTGTCTCCACGTCCTCGCTGGCCCCATTGGTAAATGCGCGAACCCGGGCTCCTTTTTTCACGAGGGACCGAGCGAGATCCGCGTACCATCTCAGCAGTTCTGTTTCGGTTTGTCGTGCATCGGCGTGGTATCGAACTGCCACGTGGCTCATGATGCCCAAACCAATCAATGGCGCCTCTCCGCTATTTTTCTCGGCCCCCCCGTAGGTATCTCGCGCCAGAAGACCGGGATCGCGCACGACCTCGGCCATTTGGCCCGAAACGTCGCCAAAGCGTTCATCCCATCTTTCCTTTGACATCTGATCGCGAAGAAACACGGCTTTGGGCTGGCACAACTCCAAGGCCTTGCGCACCCGGCGATCACCCTCCTTGGACCATGCTTGGCCCATGCCGCACGCGTAGAAGCAGACCGGCACATCGCACCTTTCCGCCGCTTGCAACGACAAGGCCAGCTTGGTCGGAAAATTGAGGTCGTGATCTGACAGTAAGTTGCCACCGCCGATTACGACAGCATTTGCCTCCGATAAGTGGGCCATGTAATGAGGCGCCCATTTTCGACGTGCCTGAAGCGCCAGCGGCGCACGCACCGCCAAATGACGAACTCCGTCTGGAAGCGCCTCGAGTATTTTCATTGCCGTGCCGCGTCCGGGCATGAATTGGCTATAGCCCGTTCGCCCTGCCAGATCGATCGATGTTGTCTCCGCCGCGGCCCCGGCTTCGATTAATCCGGTTTCCAGGCATTCGGACAACAACCCGTCCCCAAGATTGGGGCTGAACTTCACATTCATGCAGGCAATAGATTTTGACATGGTTGCGTCACGCACGGTTCATTTGTCCTGCGCTATTGGAAGACACGCCCCAGCACGGTCAATTGACGGGGCCATCATCCGTCACGGTCAAAGACACAAATATCGAATCTCCCGGCAGAACAGGCTGGTTCAGGTCGACGCTGCGCAGATGACTTCGCCCGTTGCGCGGGCTGCGAATATCGGCGCTGACACGCACGGGGCCATCGGTCAGGATCAATCCGGCATTGCCATCGCTAAGAACAGAGAGCTGCTCAACTTCTTTCCCATAACGTAAGATAAGGGTATTGATCTCTACCCGTGCATTTTGCAGGGCTCGCAGGTTGTCCGATCTGCGGATTGACAAAAAGCGCGCCTGTTCGCGATGCGCTTCTGAAAGCGCTTGGGCGGCGTTAATCCGCGCGGATTCCAGTTCAAGAACGCCATCACGGGCGTCCGCGGCGCGTTGCTCTGCCGCGTTCAGCCGCGTCGCAGTTTGCAGCCCCCGCTCTTGTAGCTCTTGAGCATTTTCAAGATCCCGGGATGCCGCAGCAAGTATCTGCTCTTGAACGATAATTCGTTCGTCGAACACCAGCTGTTTTTCGGAAATGGTTTCAATTTCACGTGTCCAGAAATCCCGAAGCATCTCTTCTTCTTCCAACTCGGTTTGCAGAATGCCCAGTTCAGCTTCGGTCAGGTCGTCCATGGGAACGGTGGCCGGTGTCGGTATCAAACGCTCCAGATCTTCGCTAAGGACAAATGTCTGTTGTCCATCAAGTGCAGCCTGCAACCGAGCGATCCGAAGGGCCGTACCAGCGATTTGTACGTTCAAAACGCGCACACTTCCTTCGGTTTCGGTCAAGGCGCGTTCGATTTCAAAACTGCTGACCCCTCGTATGTCACTGCCACCCGACATTGCAATCGCGGTAGCGACCGTCATACCCGGGACGTACGCTACTGCACCAGGGTTGGAGACGTCACCAAGGATCACGACGGGAGCATATTCCGCTATGTTCAAGGTGACCCTTGGGTCGACATAGAGTGCTGCGTCCTTCAACCGCGCCTCGATTGCTTCTTCTGCCTCATCCAGCGTTTTGTCGACGACCGAGAGGCCTCCCGCGTCGACCAATCGAATCTCGCCGTCGATGTCGACGGTTACTTCCTCCGCGACCCCCTGAGACGACAGATATGCCGTCAATTTGTCACCTGCAGTTAACCGATACCCTTCAGCCAAGGCTGTGGTTGCAGTGAGAGTAACAAAGCCCAGGGTCACGACCGCCTTAAAGGTCTCAAGTTTACAGAGCAAATGAGGCACTCGGATATCCTTTGATTGCTATGTGGTTCGATTGGATCGCCGACCATGACGACTGCCATGCGTGTTCGGGAAAGAGCTTGCACACGGCAGGCCGATGCCTGTCAACTCGGCCCTGTACAAAACCTTGACCGCCCGGCCTTTCCTTGTGCCGGCGCAGGTAAATCTGCACAAAAAATAGGTGAAACCCGAATGTTCGGCATTGTGCATTGCGTTGTTTCTTGTGCCTCCAAATGCTTCGATGCACGTTTGTCCTTTTTCAGGTGCCGGTCCAAAAGGCGAATGACGGGGCGAACATTGAGCACTCCAGAACACGATGATCCGGTCTTGAACATACAGGGTGATCGCCGCGTCGCGATTGTTCACTATTGGCTTGTCGGTATGCGTGGTGGTGAGAAGGTGATAGAAGCCTTGTGTCGCATGTTTCCGCGCGCAGATATTATAACGCATGTCGTAGACCGGGCTAAATTATCCGACACGCTCAACGCTCATAATATAATAGAAACACGTATTGGCCGTCTGCCATTGGCTAGGAAGATGTATCAAAAGTATCTTCCGCTCATGCCTCGTGCGCTCGAAGATTTGGATATGTCTGGGTATGATTTGGTGATTTCATCCGAAGCGGGCCCGTCCAAAGGCGTGATCACCCGACCCGATGTTCCACACCTTTGTTACTGCCATTCGCCCATGCGGTATCTTTGGGATCAGTATCATGTGTACCGCAATGGTGCTGGAGTGATTACGCGCGCAATCATGCCGTCAATGGCTCACAGGCTACGCCAATGGGATGTCACCAGCGCTGCCCGGGTTGACCGCTTTGTCAGCAATTCGACCTTTGTCGCGAAGCGGGTGGAAAAATTTTGGCGCAGGCCGTCCGATGTCGTCGCTCCGCCTGTCGCGATTGAGGAGTTTGAACCAGTGCCCGCAGACGCGCTGGGTGATTTCTATCTGTGGGCTGGCGAACTCGCGTCCTACAAGCGACCCGACATTGCGGTGCGCGCGTTCAAGCAACTTGGCCTGCCACTGGTGGTTATAGGCGGTCCGGATAAAACGGTCGCTCGCCTCAAGACTCTAGCTGGTCCCAAAACGACCTTTTTGGGGAAAGTTGATTTTGCCACCCTTAAAAGTCACATGGCCCGGTGTCGCGCTCTTATATTTCCGGGTGAGGAAGACTTCGGGATCGTCCCGGTTGAGGTCATGGCCTCAGGCCGCCCGGTCATTGCATACGGTCGTGGTGGCATTCTGGACTCCGTACTCGAAAATGAAACCGGGCTGTTCTTCCAAGAGCAAACTGTCGATGCGCTGGTAGATGCGGTTTCGCGATTTGAGGGCTCTGATTTGGCCAAAGCGGACGCAGAACAGTTTACGGCGAGGGCGCAAGACTTTTCAGAGCTTCACTTCCGTCGCGGCATAGCCAAAAGCCTGGAAGAGATATGAGCACGTTATGGCGATCGTTCGCGCGTGCCTGCTCGGATCCTTGACGTTTAAAGGGTGTTGTCGCGGCGCTGTGACCTGAATAAGGCTGGCTCTTCGGTGGTTGGCGACTCACCTGACGGGGCGTTCATGAACGTAGTTACGAGCAGGCTGAGGTTTCCAGAATATGCTGAGAAACCTGCATAGACTTCCGCATCATTATCAGGCGATCAGGTCAAACAAGCCCAAAAATCGCGCAGCAAAGTTGCTTTATTGTACTGGGCTCTCCGAAGACATCTTCGCGGTTTTGTATGTCGCTAAGAACTTATGTCACCCATTGCGTAAGCGACGCATCCCTCTGGTAAAAAGGGCGCCCTGAATTGAACGAACGAAAACGACCTCTGCGCCGTTTCTTAGAAAGTTAGGCCACGAAAAACTAAAGGTGTTAAATGAGAGTTAATCTGAACAGCACTAAAGTACGGACCGCAATTTTTCCTGTGGCGGGCTTGGGAACAAGGTTCTTGCCCGCGACGAAGGCAACGCCGAAAGAACTGTTACCAGTCATTGATAAGCCCTTGATCCAATTTGCCATTGATGAGGCGCGAGCATCGGGCATCGAGCGCCTTGTTTTTGTCAATCACCCCTCAAAACCAGCTATCGAACGGTATGTCTGCGAAGATGTAAAGCTGGTTGAGCATCTGCGAAAGAATGGCAAGGTGAGCCAAGCGATCGAACTTGAGAAAAACGCACTTCGTGCACCTGAGGATGACGTAATCTTTGTCACGCAAGACCAGCAGCTGGGGCTGGGCCATGCTGTACTGTGTGCTGCCGAACACGTTCTCCCGGGCCCAGTTGCGGTAGTATTGCCAGATGACTTGATCTTGGGCCACGAACCCTGCCTTGCAGAGATCATCGAGGCCTACAGGACCACCTCTGCGGGTCACATGGTTGCGACGATGACGGTGCCACCACAGGAAACGTCCCGCTATGGCGTGCTTTCAATAATCGGAAAGAAGGAGAACGTCCTGTACGCTGACGCCATTGTCGAAAAGCCTGCACCTGAAGATGCCCCGTCCTGCAAAGCCGTGGTGGGGCGGTATGTTCTCGATCCGCAAATCTTCGAGACACTAAGGTCGCAAACGCCGGGTGCCGGAGGCGAGATCCAACTGACTGATGCAATTGCACGAGATATTGGACCTATCGGTCTCGCGGGGCTGCGGTTTTCGGGACAAAGGTTTGATTGTGGCTCCAAGTCAGGAATGCTCGAAGCCACTATTCACTTGGCAATGAAAAATCCCGAATACTCAAATGCGCTTGGACAAGTCAAAAACGTGGTTGCGGCGACCCAAGTGGCGTAGAAATTGGTCTGGCAAACCGTTTGGTTTCATCGATCTGCGAGCTGCAGATGAACTGATGAATTCAAAACCCTTTTTTGACGTCGTTGCTCAAGACTCTGCTTATAGAGCCCGCCTGATCAGTTCTGTCTGTCGAAAAGGCAAGTCTATTAAAGGCGCTTGCTAGTTCTTCTTCCAGTTGATCGCCGCGAAGATGACCACGAAGCTCATTGCGCCGATGCCGATGTAAGCCGGAAGCCACCAGACCCAGGGCAGGTCCTTGGCCACGGCAAGATAAACCGTGCCAATAATTGCAAGAACAACAGATACATAGATCGTCCCAAAGGCATTGGCGCCATCTGACTGAGCTGACGAGGATTTTGCCTCAGTGTCAGCCGAGCCTCGTTTCTCTTTGATCTCCTGATACGTTGTTCCAGTGCCGGCCTTCGTGCTGCCATTCATGTTTTTGACCCATCGTCCTTGCGGCACTCAAAAGGATACGAACTCTTTTGACGTTGTTTAGCGACCATAAACAAACTCTTTGTCCAACTCAACTTCGATGAGCCATGAGAACATTTAAAGTTTTCTCTGGGTCAATTTCATCACCTCGGCGGACGTGTCGCGCCATCAAGAACACCAAAGCGAAAGACTGGAGACTGCTTAGAAAGGCCTGATGATCACCGGCAGTGTTCTGCGTGTGTCTGACTCATTTGCCGTGGCGGCACTTGAGGATTCGGCAGAATCGCACTGTGGATTTACGTGAGCCGACAAATACGCAAATTTCGAAACGGTGCGAAATTGAGCATTTCGCATCCTCAAATACGAATTTGACCATTTAACTATTTGAAAACAAAAAGAAAAATTCATGTTTCACCGTGGTGGGCAAAATTTGGGCGGCGAATTTTTGAGCCAATTTTCTGCAAGTTATTGAAAAACATTGGAAATTTATGATTTTTGCCTTTTTGCCCCTCTTCAGAAGGCAATTCAGTCCAAGGAAAAGCCGTTTTTTCGCCTCAAATGTCTAGGGTCTGAAAGCGCTGTCCATTAATTTTTAATTAACAAAAGCGCGGGGGTGGCAGTCTCTATAAGCGCAAATTTCAAGAAATAAATGGAGGGCTTTGACCCAAACGCTTTAAGGAGCGACGTCATGAACAATCGTTTAGTGCCGCCTTCTCATGCTGCTGAAGTTGCTGTCGGTTTTGAGAGGTCCAAGTCTTTTTACACAGGGTCTGCAAAACGTGGACTCGACCTCTTTTTGTGCGCACTTATGCTGCCAATCCTGTTACCCATCATCGCCGTTTTGTACGTGCTTGTTCGGTCATCTGGCGGGCCCGGCTTTTTCGGGCACAAGCGCGTAGGCAAAAATGGTCGAACGTTTCGCTGTTGGAAACTGCGCACCATGGTGCCTGACGCTGAAGCAAAACTGGAAGCGCTGCTATCCAGCGATGCTGCGGCCCGTGCTGAGTGGGAAAGAGATCGTAAACTCCGGTGTGATCCTAGAATTACCAAACTTGGAGATTTTCTTCGCAAGACAAGCCTCGATGAACTTCCACAGATATTCAACGTGGTCAAAGGCGAGATGAGCCTCGTTGGTCCGCGACCTGTCACTGAAGACGAGATTGAAAAGTACGGCGTGCACAAGCGTACGTACTTAGCAATGCGGCCAGGCATTTCGGGGCTTTGGCAGGTGTCCGGTCGCAATGATATCAGCTATTCTGAACGCGTATCATTGGACCGAAGTTATTTCCGAAATGCGTCCTTGACTTTGGACATCAGCATCTTGCTCAAAACCATCAACGTCGTGTTGCGCAAAACTGGGCTTTGAACCGGCATGCCGCCTGCATTGGGCGAGAGACAAGAGCAGACGACTTGCTGTGGACCATCACATGCGCTTGTTGAACCAACTCTGAAGTCAGGAAACGTTAAGGCCCGGTTTTTGAGCATTGGAAGCCTGCAAAACCAGACTTTTTTCAAAAGTGTGCTTGCACCGGCGAGGCATGCACCCGGCTGGGGCTGAATTGCGACGACTATGCGGGATTTTGCGAAATCATTGGCCGGTCATTCAATGCATCTTTTGAATGGGCAATGCCGCTTTGAGCAGTGCATTTTCATACTGGCCCACATGCGGTGTGGGTCGACGGCTTTGTCTAACATATTTTGTTCGCGACCGGATGTGAGTGGCTACGGCGAAGCGCATATTGACTACGCGTTACCGGATGCGCTGGGTCGCCTGGTCGTGAATCAAGCTCTGCGCAGGTCTTGGTCCTTCCGTGCGACGCACCTTTTCGACAAAGTGCTGCACAACCGTCATGACGAAAATGCGAGTTCGGACTTTTTCAATGCGCGCGCCGTGTTTCTCGCGCGGCCGCCTGGGCGGACGATCCGGTCGATTTGCGCGCTATACCGTTCGCTAGGGCGGCGTGAATACGAAACACAGGAACAGGCGGCTGATTACTACCTGGCTCGCCTTGAGGCTTTGCAGGGCCTTTGGCATCGTTTTCCTGCGGACCGCCGGATTGGATTAACCTATTCGGAGCTGTTGTCCGTACCCGAGACGGCGCTCGATCGGATCACGCAGCGGTTTTCCATAAAACCCTGTTTGGAGAATAGTTATGAAAGCCCATCCGCCTCGCAGTCCGGCGGTGGTGGCGATCCAACGATGAGCGCCCGACACTCCAAAATCAAAGCACAGGTAGCTCCGCAACCTGATATCGATCTGGAGATTTCTGATCAGATGCGAAGCCAGTGCGAGGCAGCCTATGGTCGTTTGATAGGCGCTTTCACAGAAAACACATGAAAAAACCCCGCCCGTTTGAGAGCGGGGTCTGATTTCGTGCAAAGGCGCGATGTTTCAGACGAAATTGATATCGTCGGGTATGCTGAAGTCGGAAACGCCTTCCAATACAGCAAATACCGTCCCTTGGTACAACAGCACCACGTCACCCTCTTCGTTCATATCGAACGCCACGTTTTCAGCATCGAAGCCTTTCAATTGGATGACGTCATCGCCATTCCCGAAGTCCATGATCGTGTCGACTTCGTCGATGGTGTTCACGTTGAAAACAAACGTGTCGTCGCCGCTCCCGCCAACCAGAGTGTCGGCACCAAGGTCGCCAGACAGGACGTCAGCGCCCGCATCGCCCCTGACGACGTCATCACCTTGACCACCAAACACAGTGTCCTTGCCGGTTCCGCCTCGGACAAGATCATCGCCCAATCCGCCCAAAACAAGGTCCGCGCCCCCACCACCAAGAATGGTGTCATTGCCGCCGTTCCCAGCTAGGAAATCGGACCCTCCGAGGCCTTTGATTTCTTCTCCATCATTTGTGCCGTTGATTACATCACTTCCAGTAGTTGGATCAGGTAACATTTTCATTCCCCACAACAGATTAATCCAGTGTTTGTGAAGTATCACGGGTGTGAAGTTGCGGCCGCTAGAAATCGTTGCAATGCTCCTCTTGCGGCCAAGAAAAATGGGCTTTTGCGCCCAATTTAATCATCCTCACAAAAAAGTAGCACTTTTCATGGGTGCTGACGTCAAACATAGGCTTCATTCAGTCTTGAGTGACCAAGAGATCGCCGTAGAGAGGTTCCTGTTTCGGCGCCCAGGGCACGACCCAAAGGACCGGGGCAGATGGGATGGGGCCGGTTGGCGCATCAAGATCGGTCAGCATGATAATGAGGGATGGGTCGAAGGATTGCGCCTCGGTCAGAGCCGGGGCGTAGTCGGTGCCGCCATCCGTGCGCATTTCCAAGAAGGCGAGAGTTGTCGGGTTGAGGAAGGCAGTGCGACTGTGAACTTCAGTGTCGAAGCCCAGAAGGTGGCCCTCGGCGCCGGTGCGGCGGATCATGGATAGCGCCTCGGCGGCGAACAGGTTGAGCCATTGCGCCGAGATGGAGCTGGACGTGTCGAGGCAGATCACCAGACGGGGGCGGCGGTCGGTGCGGGCGACGCCGGGTTCAAACACGGGTTGAGCGCCGCCTTCAACACACGACAGGGCATCGCGGGCGAGCCAAGCGCGGGCCGGGCGCCGGTGGGTTTGACGGGGGTGGTGGGCCAGCGCCTTGTTCAGCAGACGACGGAGTTTGACCTCCCATGGCACCACCGCTTTGGGCAGGTCGCCGAAACGGGTCAGGATCGCTCCGATTCCGGTGCCTGCGCGGGCACCAACGCTCATGGCTTGCTCAATCCGGCCTGCCCAGAGCTCGGGCTGCGGATCACCTTGGCCACCATCCTGAAGATCCGGTTTGAAGCCCTGCGCGGCGGCATAGCGGTCAATGCTTTGGTCGCTGCCGGATCCATTGGCCGACCGGATGGTTATCGCAGCGTAGAGCTTGTCACTGTCCCAGTCGGACAACACGTTGTCGGGTCGGTCTTCTGCCGGGAGCATCGCCACGATCTCGACTGCGCGCACGGCGGGGCGGGGCAGGGCGTGGCCGCCTTGCAGAAGGGCCTCGTTGACCAGCGCATCGCAGGCCAGATCGTAGCGGTCGTCTCGGAAACCCGCACCAAAACGTCCTCGCGCGGCGGCCCGGCGCCCGGAATGGCGCAGCGCCACATGCAGGACGTGGTGGGCGATGAGCCCGGTTTGTTCCGAGATCGGCAAGAGCGGGAATTCAGGGCCCAAACGAATGGTTTCGCCGTCTGTCAGGGTCGGGCCGTCGCCGTCGCGATAGTTGCACCAAAGGGCCAGTGTGGCGATGGCGGGGTCCACCTCTGGCAGCCGCGCCAGCGCGGGTGCAGCGCGCTCGGAGTGGGTCAAAACGCGCCCGCTTCGGCGCGGCCTTCCGCGTATTGGCGATAGGCTTCCGATGTGCGGAAAGCCTCGGCCAGGCCGTCCGTCATGGCTTTGCGGATCAGGATTTCAAACCCGAAACTGGTCAATTCCGCCAAGGGCAATCCCGGTGAGTTGATGTTGCGCAGATCAGCCAAGATGTCGATCACGTCGCTGATCGTGTCCTCACGCGTTTCGGTCACCAGCGCGTAGATCAAGCCCACCAGACCGTTGATCGAGGTGGGGTAAAGGGCCGCGCGCTTGGTTTTGGGCGCGTCGAAGATCTCTTGCAGGGATACGAGCGCTTCAATTTCCGAAGCGACTTGTGAAAACTCTGCGGCGGGCGCCCTGCCGACGGTGCCGGCGATCATTCTGTGTCGCAGGGTTTTGTCTGAGACGGCACCCACGATGTCGCTCACCCGTTCCCAGGATCGTGGCGTGCAGGCGATCATGTCGCCCCGACGCAAAGCGTCTTCGGTCGTGTCCAGAAGATCGGGCCGCGCGCGCAGGAAGGCAGTGACCAGCAGTGAGAGGCCACGATCCACGGCGTAGCGTTCGAGCCAATCCTTGGCCTCAGCCGTCACTTGCAGGTGGATCAGGCGGTCCGACAGGGCTGTGCCCATCTCATACGCGATCGCGCCATCGTCCACCGTGTTGCCTGCGGCGATGATCATCACGGAGGCGGGCAGCACATGCCGTCCCACACGGCGTTCTTGCAAGAGGCCATAGACCGTGGGTTGCAAGTTTGGTGACGCGGCAGTCAGTTCGTCCAGGAACAGGATCGAAGGCTTGGCCGGATCGTCGGGCAGGTCTTCGGGGCGATACCAGATGGTCGTTTTGGTATCGTGATCGTAATAGGGCAGGCCGCGCAGGTCCTGGGGTTCAATGGTCGTGAGGCGAATGTCAAAAAGCGTGGCACCAATACGTGTGGCCAGATCGGTGACCACCTGCGTTTTGCCAACGCCGGGGCGACCATGGAGCATCCACGAGGCTGTCAAATCCCCTGAGCTTTGGGCCTGCCAGCCTGCATGAAGGGTTTCCAACGCGTCTCCCGCGCTGATGATCTGGGTGTTGACGCTCATGCCGTGGTCTCCAGAAACGCGGCGAGGCGAGCATGGGCGGAGACGCCGCGGGCTTCAAAAGTGACGGATCGGAAGGACACGCCCTCGCGTTGGTTGGCTAGGAAAAGGTGGCGTTCGGTGAAGTCCTCATCAAAGAGGCCATCCTGAATGATTGCGCGGTCCTCGGGCGTCAGGGGCACGAGGCGCGATTTGCCCTCATCCCTTTGCAAGCTCACGATGGTCATCGGAGGCACCCGGACCATGTCGGATTGTTCCACCACCAGATAGATCTTGCCGGTTTCGATCCCCCGGGCGGCGGCCAACTGTGCCAGAATTCGGCGGCCGCGGAAATTCAGCGTATCGAGGGCGCGGGCGGCTTCGGCCTCGGTTGTCATTTCCTTGCGCCGGTCTCGGGGAATGCGCAGAACGCGTAGCTCGATGATCCCGATAGCGGCCAGCATCACGATGGGCGCCTGACTGATGGGCAGCGCGGCCCCCGGCCACATGACTGCCGCGATGCCAAAGGGCAAAAGAGCAATGACAAACCGCAAGATCTGGCTTTCGAAAATGGCGCGGAAGATGAACCCCCATGTCACGTCCCGTCGCGGCAGGATCATCCCGCGTTCCAGGATTTTGCGCGGGGCGGTGGGAAAGTCGAGAACACCGGGGTTCCACACCGTGTCGGGGGACAGGACGAAAAGGCTCATGCGGGGGCAAAATAGCATGCATTATTGATCTCGCCAGTTCGGCAACCTGGCGCGGAACCAAGGCCCTTAGGCCGCCGCGCGTTCGTCCGGCCACACCCGGGGCCTGGCGAAGTTGCAATTACAGGGCGTTGCTCAGATGTCGTTTGGGAAGGTATGGTTAAAGCATTGCTGAAATCTGGTTTTGATCGCCAGACCTGGGCCAGGCGAAGGCGGCCGGTGTACTTTCAATGGAAATGCCGAATTTTGCAGCACGGATGCGCCGACACGGACACGTTCTCGTGTTGATCTGTTCACTCTCCGCGACCGCTGGGGTAGAGCAGATCCAAACCCCACACTGATCTACAAAGGAAGAACCATCATGCAACTTCAGGGCAAAACCGCGATCGTGACGGGCTCCACCTCCGGCATTGGCCTCGGGCTGGCAGAAGGATTTGCCAAGGCGGGCGCCAATGTGGTGCTGAATGGGTTCGGCGATGCAGACCAGATCGAGGCTGATCGTTCCCGGCTTGACGGGATGGGCGATGGCAAGGTTGTTTATGACGGGGCGGATATGTCGGATGGGGACGCCATCGAGGCGTTCGTGAAATCCGCAGAAGACATGTTTGGCGGCGTCGACATCGTGGTCAACAATGCAGGCATCCAGACGGTCGAACCAGTGGAGAGCTTTCCCAAGGACCGCTGGGACCTGATCGTGGCCATCAACATGAGCAGCGCCTTTCATACTGTGCGGGCCGCCATGCCGGGGATGAAAAAACGCGGCTGGGGGCGGGTGATCAACATTGCGTCGGCCCATGGACTGGTCGCCTCGCCCTACAAATCGGCCTACGTGACCGCAAAGCATGGCGTGGTTGGATTTACGAAAACCGTCGCGCTTGAGGCTGCACAGGACGGTGTGACATGCAATGCAATCTGTCCCGGTTATGTGCTGACGCCGTTGGTGGAAAAGCAAATCCCTGACACGGCCAAAGCACGCGGCATGACCGAAGAAGAGGTCAAACGCGACGTGTTGCTCGCTGCGCAGTGGACGAAAAAATTCGTCACAGTGGAGCAACTGGCCGGCGTGGCGCTGTTTCTGTGCTCGGATGCAGCGGAAAACATCACAGGTGTGGCCCTGCCGGTTGATGGTGGCTGGACCGCGGCATGAGCAAGCAACCCACAATGGGCCCCACGAGAGGACCAGGACGTCGCAATGATGACCATCGCGGTGTCAACATCGCTTTGCAGGGCGGCGGGGCGCACGGGGCCTATACCTGGGGCGTGCTGGACCGGCTTTTTGAGGATGACCGGATCTGGATCGAGGGCATTTCCGGCACGTCAGCAGGGGCGATGAATGCCGTTGTCGCGGCGCATGGCATGCATGAAAACGGCGCAGAAGGCGCCCGCGCGCATCTAGAGAAATTCTGGCGCGCGGTGTCTGATGCCGCGCGGTTTTCGCCGGTTCAACGCTCTCTTTATTCCCGTGCGACCGGGGATTGGTCGCTGGAAAGCTCGCCCGGCTACATCCTGAGCAATTTTATGCAGCGGGTGGCGTCGCCCTATGATCTGAATCCGATGGATTACGATCCGCTGCGCGACATTGTCGAAGAAATCGTGGATTTCGACCGTGTGCGCCGGGTCACGGGTATGGGCGTCTTTCTATCTGCCACCAACGTGGAAACCGGCCGCATTCGGGTGTTCAACAAGGAAGAGATCACGCTCGACACCGTGATGGCGTCGGCCTGCCTGCCCAATATCTACAAGGCTGTGGAGATTGACGGAGTTCCCTACTGGGATGGCGGTTACATGGGCAACCCGCCGCTTTTCCCGTTCTTTCAGGGCTCGCCATCCAACGACATCATCATCATCCAGATTAACCCGGTGGAGCGCAAAGGTACGCCGAAACGCGCGGCCGATATCCAAAACCGTCTCAATGAGATCACGTTCAATTCCTCGCTGCTGCATTCCTTGCGCGCCATTGATTTTGTCCGCCGCCTGCTGGATGCCGGACAGCTTGACCCCGATCAGTACAAATACATGCACATGCACATCATAAGCGCCTGCGACCGGATGATTGATCTGGATGCGTCGTCAAAGCTGAATGCCGAATGGGCCTTTCTGCGGCATCTTTTTGAGATCGGGCGGGAGACGGCGGATGAATGGCTGACCGAGAATTTCGACAATCTGGGAAAACGCTCTTCCACCAATATCCGGGAGATGTTTGACGATTACAAACTGCCCGGGACCGAGGATTTGGGGCTTGAGATCATGCCCTCGAACCCTGCACCGCGCAAAAAGGCAGGCGGTGGCACATAAGGACACGCGATGCTCTATCTGGCCAGAGGCGCACTGAAGGGGGAGCGGCCGCGCGACATTATCAGGCGATCCACGATCGTTGCGGTGATCAGTTTTCTGACACTGATTGATCTTTTCGGGTCGCAAGCGCTGTTGCCGCAATTGGTCGTGGCCTTTGAGGCAGACCCGGGCGTGATGGGCTTTGCCGTGAATGCATCGACCTTCGGGATGGCGCTGTCGGGGCTGACGGTGGCGTGGTTTGCCGACAGGATTGACCGCAAGCGCGGGATCTGGGTCAGCCTGGCGCTTCTATCCGTTCCCACCTTTTCTCTGGGCGTTGTCGACTCGGTGGGGATGTTCCTCGTCCTGCGTGTACTTCAGGGCGTGTTCATGGCGGCGGCCTTCACCCTGACGCTGACCTATCTGTCCGAGCAATGCGATGTCACGGCAGCGGGCGGGGCGATGGCGGCCTACATCACCGGCAATGTCGCGTCGAACCTCTTTGGGCGCGTGCTGGCCGTGTCGGCGGCGGATACGGTTGGGCTGTCGGGATCTTTCTGGGTTTTTGCGGCGCTCAACCTGATCGGGGCCTTGCTTGCGCTTGTGCTGATTGGTGCGCGCGATACGGAGCCGCCTATGCGCCGAGGATCGCCTCTTGCGGCCTGGAAAACCCACCTATCTCACAGCGCGCTGCGCGCGTCCTTCGTGATGGGATTTGTGATCCTCTTTTCCTTCGTGGGGGTTTTTACCTATATCAATTTCCACCTCACGGGGCCGCTGGGCGTGGCACCTGCGCAGTTGGGTCTGGTCTACCTTGTTTTTGTCCCCGCTCTCTTTACCACACCTTTGGCTGCCAAAGCTGTCAGCCGCTATGGGCCGCAGCGCGTTTTCCAAGTGGCGTCCGCCGTGGTTTTCTTGGGGCTTGCCATGACCTTCATCCCGATGCTCTGGCCCGTGCTGGCCGGGCTGGCTATCATCGGGGCGGGCACGTTCTTCATGCAGGCCGCCGCCACGGGCTTTGTGGGTCGCACGGCCACTACCGACCGCGCCGCCGCCAACGGGCTGTACCTGACCGCCTATTACACCGGTGGGCTCATTGGGGCCTTCCTTTTGGGTCAAGTCCATCAAATCATTGGATGGAATGGCGTCGCTGCGGTTGTGTTATGCATAATTCTGGCCATGATACCTTTAACGAGACACCTGAGGGACCCCGGGCCCGAAGTGCTGCCCCGTCGGCTGACGGAGGATGGTGCCAAGCCCGCCCCCTGACGGCGAAATGTGACGAAAGCGCAGGAGGGCAGCTTTGACGGCCCAGTCCATATTAACAGCGGTGGAGATCTGGTTCTGGATCGGTCTGGCCGTGGGTGCGCTGTTCCTGCTCTTTGGCATTCACCGCATAGATGAGGACGCCAATGGCGCCGTGGCCTTTCGCCCGCTTTTGATAGTGGGGATCGTTCTGATCTGGCCCTTGGTGCTGTGGCGCTGGCTTGTCCTCGCCCAGGGGCGCGACAACTGGCAGGCTCGCCATCTGCCGCCCCGCGCGGTCCACATGATTGCGGCGGTATTTCTGGCGGTGGCGGTTGGGGCGTCCATCATTCTGTCGATGGCGCTGAAACAAACATGGCCGGATCACATCGCACCTCAGCAACTGAGCGAGGCCAGCGAGGAATGAGCGTCAAGTACATCCCTGTTCAGTGGAACAAGAACAAGTATCTTTATGACGCGGTTCTGATCGTGTGCGTGGTGCTGTTCTTGAGCATTTACCTCTACCTGGCGCCCGATGCGCTGGCCCATGAACGCCCGATCAACCCTGCCATCCACAACGCGCGGGCCTTTGGGGCCTGCGCCTTCGTGATGATGACCTTTATTCTTTGCATTGGTCCTCTGGCGCGGCTTGACCGTCGGTTTCTTCCGCTGCTCTACAACCGTCGCCACTTCGGAGTGCTGACCGCGCTGGTGGCGCTGACCCATGCGCTGACCATCCTCAATTGGTATTTCGTCGGTGGGCCGGTGGACAAGTACGAGGCGCTTTTGATTTCCAATCTTGCTTATGATCGCGTCATTGGCTTTCCGTTCGAGAGCTTCGGCATTTTCGCGCTTCTGTGTCTGGGCGTACTGGCCGCGACCAGCCATGATTTCTGGCTGAAGTTCCTCACCCCGCCCGTCTGGAAAGCGCTGCACTACCTGATTTATCCGGCCTATGCCGCTGTCGTGGCCCATGTGATGCTGGGCGCCGGACAGGATGCGCATGAACCCGTTTTCAATGCGCTGGTGATCGGTGGATCGGCCACGGTGGTAGGCTTGCATGTGATTGCTGCGTTTTGGGAGCGCGGCCAGGGGGATCCGTTGGCCGAAGAGGCAGGCGGGTGGGAGCGCGTTTGCGCCTGGGCTGAAATTGAGGAGGGCCGCGCCAAGATCGCGCAGCTGACCTCGGGTGAACGCGTGGCCGTGTTCCGCCATCAGTCTATGCTGTCAGCGATATCCAATGCTTGCGCGCATCAGAATGGTCCACTTGGCGAGGGACGCATCATTGCATGTCTGGTGACTTGTCCTTGGCACGGTTTCCAATACGACGTGCGCACGGGTCGGTCGCCTGAGCCATTCACCGAAAAGGTGCCAACCTATGATCTACGCATCGACGGCGCGGATGTGCTCGTGCGGACGGAGCCCAACCCGCCCGGAACGCCGGTTGATCCCGTGCCCGTGCCTGACGAGGTGACGGCATGAAGAAAGAACCGCCCTTCTTCGTAGGCTATATGCCCATGCCCAAAGGGCTGAAGGGGTTTCTGGCGCTGGCGAGTGTGCTGCTGATCGGGGCTTTCGCGGCTGCCGCCTGGGCGATTTCAACCTCGCAGAAAGATCCCGGCCCCGGGGCGTTTCGGTTCGATTACGGGCCGCAGACGTTGACCGGGCTGTTGGAACTGACGCCGGAGCCAATGCTGCACGTTACAGAAGGCACCGACCGCGTGCCAGCAGGGCAGACGATTATGCTGTCCTCGGGCGCAAAGCGCGGGCTCGGCGGGCGAGGCGTGCCGCTGGATGGTCAGATGGTCAGCGTGACAGGTATCGTTCTGGAACGCGGCACGCTGAACATGATGCAGGTGCAGGGCCGTGGTGATGCGTTGATGGCGGTGGAAGGCGACGTGGTGGACGTGGCATATGAAGACCTTGGCCGTTGGCGCCTGACAGGCGAGATTTGTGACGGCAAATGCCTGGCTGGGGCAATGCGTCCGGGCCGTGGCATTGCGCACAAGGCGTGCGCGAACTTGTGCATCATCGGGGGCGTGCCGCCGGTCTTCGTGTCGACGCAACCGGTAGAGGGGGAAGAATTCCTGATGCTGGGCGGGCAGGGGCGGTCGGATCGTCCGCAAGTCATGCTGGATATGGTCGGCGAGTACGTGACGCTTGAGGGGCTGGTTGAACGGCGCGGTGATCTGATGATCTTCACGCCGGATTACGACACGGTGACGCGGCCATGAGTGAAGACACGCCCACACGTCTGATCCTCTGTGCGATCTTCACCGCGCTGTGCCTGCCGGTCATCCTGTACCTGTCGCCCTGGTGGCCATTTCAGCTGTGGACCAATCAGCATTGGCTCGCCGAGTGGGGGCTGCATCCGCGCGGCAACATGATGGCACGCTGGGCGCGGGGTTGGGGCGTGGGGCCTTTCGCGCTGCTGATTTGGGCGGCGGTGTCGCTTTTGCTTTTGGAACTGGCACAGCGCATCAGGCGGTGAGTCAACCGCCCCCTCGACGCGGTGCACCTGACGGATTAAGGCTGATCCTGCCACGTGAGGCACCCTTCCTGATGGATGCAACCAATGCCAAAGTTTGATCCTATAAGGCGATACCGCCTTGGCTGGTGAACGAACCGCGATTTTTGCGGGTCTTTTTGCAGGCCTGTCTTTCGGTCTTTTCTGGATACCGATCCGGGCGTTGGAATCGGCCGGGTTTTCAGGGCCTTGGGCCATGGTGGTGTTGGCCGGCCTGCCCTTGCTTTTGTGCCTGCCCTTCATGTGGCGGTTTCGCGCGGTCTATTCGTCGGCTGGGTTTTTCGCGCTGTCGGGGGGCTTTTTCGGGGGCATTGCTTTTGCGTTGTATGCCATCGCTTTTCTCTACACTGACATCGTTCGGGTGATCGTGCTGTTTTACGCCATGCCGGCGTGGGGGTTCTTGCTGGGGTGGCTGGTGCTGAAGGACCCGATCACACCGGCGCGGATCCTGACCTTGATCTTGTGTTTCACGGGGCTTTTCGTGGTGTTCGGGCGCGACACGGGGCTGCCCTTGCCGGAAAACCTCGGTGATTGGTGCGCGCTCTTGAGTGGGATGGTCTGGGCGGGGTCATCCTTGCTGATCCTGATGAACCATCCGAAGGTCGGTTTTGCGGTGCATGGCGTAAACTTTTTTGCCAGTGCGACCATCGCCTGTTTGATCGCGGCCTTGATCATCACGGCGCAAGGCGGTTTGCCACAACCCACATGGGCGCAGTTCGAAGACGTGCTGATCTGGATCGTGCCCGTCACGATCCTGCTGACCATGCCCGCCTGTTTCGCGACCGTGTTTGCACCCACGCGCCTCAACCCAGGCGTGGCGGGGCTTTTGTTCATGGCGGAGGTCGTTGTCGGGGCGACATCGGCGGCGCTGCTGGCGGGTGAGGTGCCGGGCGTCCGTGAGATCGCGGGCTTGCTGTTGATGATTACGGCAGGTTTGGCAGAGCCCGCCATGATGGTGATCCGGGGGGAGAAACAGATATGACAGATGGCATCTACATGAGCACCGAGGCGCGTGCGGTGCTGGCCGAATTGGCCGGGGCGGCGCGTGAGGTGCCGATGCGGGAGACTATCAACAGGCTTCGCGATGAAACGCGTGCAGCCTATCTTCCTCGGGCCGAACGCGCCGTGGCACGGGCGGGCGTACAGGTGACGGAGGCCGTGATTGGCGGTCAGCCTTGTCTGGACATCTGGCCTCAGGGTGAAACGAAGGGTACGGTGCTTTACTGTTTTGGTGGTGGCTACATCACTGGAAGTGCGCGCGAGGACCTGATTGTCAGCGCGGTCCTTGCCGCTAAGACGTCTGCGCGGTTCGTGGCGGTGGACTATCCCTTGGCGCCAGAACATCCATGGCCCGCCGCCTTTGAAAGCGCTTGGGCGGTCTATCAGGCGCTCGTTACAGAAGGGCCTGTTGCACTGGCAGGAGAATCAGCGGGTGGCAATCTGGCTCTCACGATCATGCAGCGGGCGGGACCAGGAATACCTGCCATCCTGCTTTTGTCGCCTTGGTGTGATCTGACCCACGGAGGCGACAGCGTGGGCGCCAATGATGCGCGGGACCCATCGCTTGGACGGGCGCAACTGCTCGCAGCGGCAACGCTTTATGCAGGTGAAGCAGATAGGGGCCTGCCTGAAATTTCGCCTGTATTCGGGGCGTTTTCAGCGGATGGCCCGCCGGCGATGATCACCACCGGTTCGCGGGACTTGCTGCTGAGCCAATGCGCAGAGCTTGCGCGACGCATGCGCGCGGCAGGGCAGGAGGTGCGGCTCGACGTCCATGACGGGCTTTGGCATGTGTTCGAATTCTACGACGAACTGCCAGAGGCTGCGGCCTCCCTGCAAGCCGGTGCGGCGTTCTTGAAAGCGCATTTGCGCGGGGCTTGACCTTTACCAATGGGCACCGGCATTGATCTGGATGTCTTCCATTGTCAGGGCTGGCGCGGCATCAGAACAGGCGAACGCAACAAGCGCTGCGATCTCCGCGGGCAGAACCAGACGGTTTTGTGGGTTGGAGGCAGCGATTTCTGCGATTTCTTCTTCAATCGTCCTTCCAGCAGTGTCCGCCATTTGCGCCGCACTTGACCGCAGCATGTCCGTCTCCACCCATGTTGGGCTGATCATCACGCAACTCACGCCATGGGGCGCGCCTTCCAGGGCCACGGAACGTGTGAGCCCCAAAAGCCCTGCCTTGGAGGCGCAATAGGCCGGGTAGTCGGGTTTTGCCGTTCGCGCCGCGGTAGAGCCTATGTTGACGATCCGGCCCCAGCCGCGCGCGATCATGCCGGGCAAGCACGCGCGCGTCGTGAGAAACGGCCCGGTGAGATTGGTGTCAATCACTGCGCGCCAATCCTCCAGCCCGTGATCGCATGTGGTTTGATGCAAGGTGATGCCCGCCGCGTTGACAAGTATGTCGACGGGGCCAAGCGCGTGCGCGACGCCATCCATGAAGCCGGTGACGGAGCCTTCTTCCGTCACATCCAGCGCGCTGACATACACATCCGGCCCCATTTCCTTTTGCATCAGAGCAACCTGCTGCGCATCACCGCCACGACGCGCACCGATGGCCACGCGCACACCTTGGTGCACCAGTTCTTGCGCCACGGCCAACCCGATCCCGGCTAGTCCGCCGGTTATGACAGCCACGCGCCCTGTCATGGATGCTTGTCGATCTCGCCGCGGACCCAGGCATCCAGATCGCCCGGCCTTCGCCCGCCCGCCATGTATTCATCGATGATGGTCAGCATCTTGTCCTTTCCAAATGACGGGTAGTGACCCGCATGTACTGTGCGCACGGGCAATTCGCGCAAGCGGTTCAGACTTTCCGCAAGGTGATCCGCGTTGGAGTGATAGAGATCATCCAGAAGCTCGCCATCGTAGATCACATCGCCTGAGAACAGAAGCCCGGTATCCCTTTCATGCAGCGCGATGGATCCCGGTGAATGGCCGGGCAGATGGAAGACGTGGAACACCCTGTCGCCCAGGTCAATCACATCGCCTTCGTTCAAAAGATCGGTGATGGGGGCAGGCCGGACGAAATAGTCTTCATAGGTGAACCCGTCATGCGGGAGAGCGGTGAACGCCTCGGCCCGTACATAGCCAGTGTCGGACACGGTGTTGGCGGGCGTAGGATTTGCCATGATCGCAGCCTCAGCCGGGTGGCAGCACCGGGTTGCAAATTCATAAAGCCCGCCTGAATGGTCAAAATGGCTGTGGGTTACGATGGCAGTGACAGGCCGCTCGGTCAGCTGGGTCATCTCTTCCAACATCGGGCGCACGCCCATGCCGGTGTCGATGACCAGATCTCGGTCTCGTCCGCGCACATGCCATATGTTGCACCGCAGCCAATCGGCCATGTGGGGTTCAAAGATGCGAGAGACACCATCGCCCAGATGCTCCACCCTGAACCAGTTCTCAGCTATCGGTTTTGGCATTACGGACTCCTGTATTCCCCTAATCATGCCGGAGGCCATGCGTTTTTTCAAAAATAATTGGGCGCCGGTCGTAATTCGCGCGCGCCACACGCCAAAGGCGAACGTGACTTTCCTTTTGATAAGCCACGGAATCTGTGCATCAATACCCCGGTGCAACGTCACCAATTGAAGCCCGCGCGCCAAACCGGGCATGAAACAGGGAGAAAAACCATGAAAACGACGACGCTACTTGGCTCGGCTGTCCTGAGCCTTGGCCTCGCCACGGCAGCATCTGCTGCGGATCCGATCAAGATTCCGATCAACGAATGGACGGGGCAACATGTCTCGGCCAATATCCTCGGCACGCTGTTTGAGAAGGCAGGCTACGAGGTGGAATACGTCACCGCCGGTGCCGTGCCGCAATTTGCCGCCATTTCGCAAGGTGAGTTGCATGTGCAGCCTGAAACCTGGACGAACAACGTGGGTGATATCTATCCCAAGGCCGTTGAGGCGGGCGACATCGTCGTTGTTGGTGATCTGGGACTGCAACCGCAGGAAGGTTGGATCTATCCGCCTTACATGGAAGAAAAATGCCCTGGACTGCCCCGCTACGAAGCTCTCTATGACTGCGCGCAGGCCTTTGCCGCCGCGGACACGTTCCCAAATGGTCGCCTGATCACCTACCCCGCGGATTGGGGCACACGCTCCAAGGATGTGGTGGAACAGATCGGCATTCCCTTCGCCCCCGTCGCAGGCGGGTCTGAAGGCGCGATGATCGCGGAAATCAAGGCCGCCGTGGCCGCAGAAGAACCCATGCTGATGATGTTCTGGCAGCCCCATTGGCTCTTTGCCGAGAATGAAATGAACTGGGTCGAGTGGGACGCGGCCGATGGCGAATGCCAAGAAGAAAGCGGACAAACCAAGGGCAATGCCTGCGGCTTCCAACAGGCCTCTATCAGCAAGATCGCCTATAAGGGCTTTGCAGAAAGCCACCCCGGCGCGAACGCCATCTTCGAGGCCTATAGCATCGGCAATGACGTCCAAAACGCGATGATGCTGGAGATCGACCAGAAGGGTCGTGATCTGGACGAGGTTGTGGCCGAATGGATCGATGCCAATGAGGCGACATGGGGCCCTTGGGTCGAGGCTGGTAAAGCGGCGAAGTAAGCGCGCTTTGCGCATCTCAAGTCATGCGGGGCGAGCCGATCCGGCCCGCCCCGCAGTACCATAGTGCACAGGGACACGCGTAATGAACACGAGCCATGATACCGGTTTGGGCGATGTAAAGCTCTCCTGCCGCAATATCTGGAAGGTCTATGCTGGGCAAAACGCGCCCTATTTCGAATCCGAGGTGGGCAACGTCGCAACGCCGGAGCTGTGCACGCGGATGCGCGCGGATGGCGCGATCCCGGCGGCGGCTGACGTGAGTTTCGACGTCCATGTGGGAGAGATTTTCGTCATCATGGGCCTCTCGGGCTCTGGCAAGTCGACCGTGGTGCGATGCCTGTCGCGGCTGGTGGAAGCCACGCATGGGGAAATCCTTCTGGACGGGGAGGATTTGCTTCAGAAATCCGACAAGGACCTGATTGATATACGCCGCCATAAGATGGGCATGGTGTTTCAGAATTTTGGCCTGATGCCCCATCTGAGCGTTTGGGACAACATTGCGTTTCCCCTGTCCTTGCAGGGCTTGGGCAAAAAAGAACAACATGAAAAAGTCGCCCGTGTAATCGAACTGGTGGGCTTGGAAGGGCGGGAGACGTCGTTTCCAAGGCAGCTTTCCGGCGGGCAGCAACAGCGCGTGGGGATTGCGCGCAGCTTGGCCATTGAGCCGGAGCTTTGGTTTCTGGATGAGCCGTTTTCGGCGCTTGATCCGCTCATTCGCCGCCAGATGCAGGATGAGTTTCTGCGCATCCAGAAGACGTTGCAGAAATCCATCGTGTTTATCACCCATGACTTTCTGGAAGCGCTGCGCATCGCCGACCGGATGATGATCATGCGTGATGGGCAGGTGGTGCAGATGGGCAGGCCTGCCGATCTGATCGTGAATCCGGCTGATGACTACGTGCGCGAGTTTACCGAAGAAGTGCCCATGGTGCGCGTTCTGACCGCAGGGGACGTACTGGACGGCAAGGCCAAGCCCGGAAAATCCCTGCCGGAACGCGAAATCAGCTGTTCGGTGGAAGAATTGTTGCCGCTTCTGGCTCAAAGCAAGAGCGGTGTGAAAGCGATGAGAGGCGGCGAGGCGGTGGGCGTTGTGACGGCCTCCAGCGTGATTGCAGCGCTGGCCGCTGATCGGGGAGCTGCGTGATGGCCACAACGCCGCTGCGGATGCTTTGGGTCGGGCTCGTGGCCATGACGCTGGCGATGCTGTTCATGTCGGACGCCGCCAACTGGCTGATTGAATATCCCGAAGGCTGGGTACTGCCCATCACGCCGTGGCTCAACGCGGGGATGGATTGGGTTGTGGCCGTGTTCGGACCCGCGTTCAAGACTTTCTCTGCTATCATGGACATCCCGATGAGCGCCGTACGGGACTTCCTGCAATGGCTGCCCTGGTCGGTGACATTGGTGCTGTTGACCTTTGCGGCCTATGCCGTGTCTGGCGTGGGGTTGGCGACGTTCACCTTCTTGTCCGTACTCTACATGGTCGTAATCGGCTACTGGCCAGAATCCATGAATTCGCTGTCATTGGTGGTCATCTCGGTGCCCATGGCCGTGGGCATTGGGTTCGCGTTGGGGTCGCTTGCCTTCTTCTCGGAACGTGCAGAGCGGATCATCAAACCGGTGATGGACCTGCTGCAAACAGTTCCGGCCTTTGCCTACTTGCTGCCCATACTGTTGCTGTTTGGCTTCGGTCCCGTGGTGGGGCTGATTGCGTCAATCCTCTACGCGTTCCCGCCGACTGTGCGCAACACGATGCTGGGCCTGCGCCGTGTGCCCGGTGAAGTGATCGAGGCGGGGCTGATGTCCGGTGCCACGATGCGGCAGCTTTTTTGGCGCGTGCGCGTGCCGTCTGCGCAGCGGCAGATTTTGCTGGGTGTGAACCAGACGACGATGGCCGCGTTTTCCATGGTAATCATTGCCTCTATCATCGGCGGCACGGCGGATATTGGCTGGGAAGTGCTGAGCACCATGCGCAAGGCGCAATTTGGCGAGAGCCTGCTTGCGGGGATCGTGATCGCGTTGATGGCCATGGTCATGGATCGCATCACGGCAGCCGCGGCAGAGGCGGAACCCAAGGAACCCATTCTCAACGAGCCCTTCCATTCGCGTTATCGCATGTGGCTCATTGCGGCTGGATTGGCAGGGGTGACGGCGATCCTGGCTCAAGTCTTTCCGGCGCTCAGCAGCTACCCCCGCGCGTGGGAGGTTTTCCCGGCGAGCTATCTCAATGATGCGGTCACCTATGTGGTGGTGGAATACAAGGACGCGATCAATTCCATCAAGACGGTGGCGTTTTTCTTCATCATGCTGCCTGTGAAAATCGGGCTGAATGAGACAATCAGCCCTTTCAGCTGGGGGTTTGAATTCACCACACCCCTGCGCATTGGTTATGGCGTGTTGGCCGCGATTTTGGTGCTGTGGGTAGAGCGTACCAAAGGTGTAGGCGCGGCTGTCGCGGTGGTGTTCGCGGCGACGCTGATCTATTTCGGGCTGACCCGGATGCCCTGGCCTGCTTTGGTCGCCATGGCGTCGCTTTTGTCGTGGCAGCTGTCGGGCCCCAAACTGGCCGTTGGCACGGCGCTGGGCCTTATGTTCCTCATTGTGTCGGGCGTCTGGCCACAGGCGCTTTTGTCCATATATCTCTGTGGCCTTGCGGTGGCGTTGTCGTTCGCCATCGGGGCGGGATTAGGCATTTTGGCGTCGGAATTCGACAGTGTTTCCAAAATCCTGCGTCCGATCAATGACACGTTGCAGACCATGCCGCTCTTCGTCATCCTGATCCCCTTCCTGATGATCTTCAAAATCGGGGAATTCACCGCGATGCTTGCGATCATGGCCTATGCCATCGTGCCTGCCATCCGCTACACTGAACACGGGCTGCGGTCGGTGCCCGCGCATGTGATCGAAGCCTCCACCTGCATCGGTTGCACGCGGTTGCAGCAGCTGTGGCGCGTGAAACTGCCGCTGGCGCTGCCGGTCATGATGCTGGGGCTGAACCAGACGATCATGTATGGGATCGCGATGCTGGTGATTGCCGCGCTGGTCGGCACCAACGGGCTGGGCCAGCAGGTCTACATCGGTCTGGGTGACGGCGATTTCGGCGTGGGTATCGTGGCAGGCATCGGAATGGCGATCATTGCCATCATCGCGGACCGCCTGACCGCCGCCTGGAGCAAGAAGCGCCAGGAAGAGCTTGGGCTGGAGGCGGAGTAGGCTATGGCGCTGGGATTGCTGGATCGACAGGATTGGGGTTTTCCGGTGCCCCTGTCCTACGGGCCGGGACGGATCGCGGATATCGGGCTTTACTGCGCGATGTACGGGATTGAGAAGCCGCTGATCGTCACCGACCGGGGAAGCCGGGATTTGCCCTTCATCGGTAAACTGTCGGATGATCTGGGCAAGGCAAGCCTGACCAATGTGATCTTTTCTGACATCTCGCCCAACCCGCGCGATGATGAAATCAAAGCGGGTGCCGCCACCCTGCGCTCGGGCGATCATGACGGTGTTATTGCCATCGGAGGCGGCAGCGCAATGGATGGCGCCAAGGCGATTTGTTTGACGGCCCGTACCGGCCTCGACGTGTTGGCCTTCAATTTCGATGAGACTGCGCCAAGCGTGGCCAAGGATGCGTTTCCCAAGCTGATCACCGTGCCGACCACTGCCGGAACGGGGGCGGAGACGGAAAGCACCGCGATGGTGACAGACACCTCGCGGGGCATGAAGTTCTGTGTCTGGCACGAAGAGCTGAAGCCGTCAGTTGCGATCCTTGATCCGGAATTGACGCTTGGCCTGCCGCCGCATCTGACCGCGTGGACGGGCGTGGACGCGCTGACCCATGCGATCGAGGCCTATATCGTGCCCGATCTGAACCCGCTGTGCGACGGGCTGGCGCTGGAGGCGCTGTCATTGATTTCCGAGTGGTTGGAGGTGGCTGTCAACGAGCCCGACAATCTGGAGGCACGGGGCGGGATGCTGCTCGGGTCATGTCTTGCAGGAATTGCGTTCCTCAAGGGGCTTGGCCATGTCCATGCAATCTCTCACATGGTGGGGGCGGAGTACGACACGCAACATGGGCTGACCAATGCTGTCGTGCTGCCTGTGGTGCTGCGTTACAACCTGCCTGATCTGCCGGAAAAGACGCGGCGCATGTCGGAGGCGATGGGCATGGGCGCTTTGGATCCTCAGGCGTTTTGCGCGGCCATTGACGGGATTTTGGATCGCCTCGATATCCCCAGAAGCCTGTCAGCGCTTGGGGTGGAGATGGACAGCGCGGAGCGTTTGGCGGGCAAGGCCGTTTTGGATGCAGCGGCCGGCACCAACCCCAAACAATCCAGCGTGGCCGAGATGCGTGCGCTGATTGAGACGGCGATTTCACGGGCGCGGTGACGCGTTACCCTACAACCAATTCTCAAGCGTGCGCATCACCTCTGTGGGGGCTTCTTCATGGGCCAGATGGCCCAAGCCGTCGAGTTCCACATAGGCCGCATCGGGCATGGCTTGGGCCGCGCGTCTGGAGACAGCTGGTGGCACGGCGCGGTCTCCGGCACCGGCAATGAGCAGCGTCGGCGTGGTTTGCGCAAAGAGCCGCGCGGTGAGCAAATCCACATCCCATTGGGCCATCATTTGGATCGTGCTGTCCACATGGGTGTAATCTGAGAAAAGCTTTGTATAGCACTGCAGGCTGTCGTCGGGGATCTGCGACCCCGTTGTGCCGATGAAGCTGCGCACGCGGGGCAAGGTCTGTCCACCCACCGTGAGCGCCATCGCCGTGAATGGGTTGAGCGCAAGCATCTTTGCCATAGATGGAAAGAGCCACCCGGCGATGCCTTCGAACGGCTCCAGTGCGGCATTGATACCAACGAACCGCACGGGATGGTCCAGCAGTGATGACAGGTGCAAGCCAAGCGCGCCACCTGCAGAATGGCCGATGATCAGATCAGGCTTCCAGTCGCGGGCTTGCAACAGGAAAAGCAGATCCTGCGCCATGTTGGGCAGGCTGAGCCGTCGTTTGGTGCCCGCGCGGGTGAAGCCCTGGCCGGGCAGGTCAACCGCGACGACGTGATGATCTTCCACCAGCATTGGCAGCAACCCCGCCCAGCTATGGGTCGATCCGCCTGCGCCATGGAGCATAAGGATGGTTTTGCCCTGTCCCATCTCGACCACATGCCAGTCATGCGGGCGGACGGTGATGGATTGCGCATGGTCTGACAGCGGCCAATCGGGCAGATCGCGGGCCCGGTCCATCGCGATCAGGCCGTCAGGGCAGCGTCAGTCGCCGCGCTGATCGTGCGGGCGTCGGCGCGGGGCAGGGGCAAGTAATCGCCATTCAGCCATCCTGCCAGTTCCGCGCCTTCTTTGCCCGGGCGGTTGGCGGTGTCGATGACCACGGATTTCAGCCCTTGTAGCGCGACAGCATGCGACATCGCTTGCGCATCTTCACGCGCTTGCGCCCGGCCAGGCACGCCGCCCAAGGCCACATTCGCGCGGCCATCTGTCAGGATTGCCAGCGCGGGGGAACTGCCCCGCACGCGGCCCAGCTCTGCCATTTGAAGGGCCGCCTGAAGCCCGGAGGCCAGCGGTGTGCCCCCGCCGCCCGGCAGGCCGGAGAGCTGTTTCTTGGCCTGCACAAGGGAGCGGGTGGGGGAGAGCAGGATTTCCGCGCTGTTGCCGCGAAACCCGATCAGGGCCACCTGATCGCGCTTGGCATAGGCTTGCGCCAGCATGCATTCCACCGCGCCCTTGGCTTCTGCCATCCGGGCCATGGCAGCAGAGCCGGAGGCATCGACGGCGAAGATCACCAACCGGTCGGAGCGTTCTTCGTAGCGTTTGAGGCGGATATCCGAGGGGTGAATGATCAACCGCGGTGCATCCTCGCGGGCCTGTCTGCGCAGGGCCTGCCAGGGGGCGGCGGTGCGCAGCGTGGCCACAACATCGATCCGCGCGCGCCCATCCAGTCGCCTGGGTCTTGGGGGCAGGGGGCGGCCACGCCGATTGGCCAGGCGTTTGAGGCCCGCGCCACTACCGGTCGCCGCGCGTTTGGCACGGGCGCGGTTTTCGAGGCGGTTCAGGAAATCGGGCGGCAACATCGCGCGCACCGCGTCGATGAGCATCTCTTGCGGGATGTCGGAGAGCGTGTTTTCACCCGTCTCGCCGGCGTCGTTCTGTTCTGCCTCCGGTTGGTCGGGGGCGGTTTCCGGTTCTTCCGTTTCCGGGATGCGTGTGGCACGCGACGGATAGACAAGTTCGGTGGCCTCTTGCAGATGGTCATTCGTTACCGCGTTATCGCCATCAAGCGCCGCCAAGGCACGCGCTGCATGTGCGGCGAGTTGGGGCGCGCGCAGGCTGTTGATACCGAAGGCGGCGGCGAGGGACACGAGGGTCTCATGTTGCGTTTCCGTCAGGCGCAGATCGCCAAGTCGCATACGCGCGTCATCAAAATCGGCCGGTGCGGGCATCAGGGGTTTGGCGTCTGTCCAGCGTACATCCGATATCTCGACGTGGAAGGCCAGCCGTTCGGTGAGTGTCTCATGCGCGGTTTCTTCCGGATCGGCCCCTTCATCAAGCAGGACAAGGGCGTGGTCCGACGCGCTGTCCAGCAAAAGACCAAGGCGGGCTGCCAGGCCCGAGGAGGCGCGTTCTGCCATGGCCAGCACGAGTGTGGCCGGCATCTCGGACAGCCCTTTATCGCGCACCATGCGACCTTCCGTCAGCGATGCCGCGACGTTGACCCCGCCGAAAAGCTGCGTGTCCGTCAAGTCCGGATGAATACGGCGCAGGGGCAGAGGCATGTGTGCAAACTGATCCTCCAGCACTTGTCGTGCGGGCGAGGGGCGGGCGCGGACTGTCATGCCCTTCAGCCCCGCTGGATCAACGCAAAGCGCAGACAGGGCGCGCAGGGCCCGTTTCCAGGCCGCAGCCCTCATGCCAGTGTTTCCGCCACGGTTCGGTCGACGCGAGTGGAGGACCCGGCCTCATCCAGCGGGTCGCGGCGCAGACGATGGCTAAGGGCCAATGGGGCCACGCGCCGCAGATGGGATCGGGTGACGGAGGCGGCACCTTCAAAGGCGGCCAAAGCCCGGGCAGATTTAAGCAAAGTGAGCTCCCCGCGCAGACCATCGGCCCCAAGAGCAAGGCTGAGACGCGCGCAGTCTTCCAGCACGTTATCGGGGGTTTTGGTCTGCGCCAGCGCCGTGCGCGCTGCGATGATGCCTTTGCGGATGCGCGTGTTTTGGCCGTTCCATTTGCGCATGAAGCGGCTGGTATCGTGTTCGAACGCGTCACGGCGTCGGATCACCTCCACCCGTTCGGCCACGGTGTCGGGGGACCGTACTTCGACCGAGAGGCCAAAACGGTCCAGCAATTGCGGACGCAATTCGCCTTCTTCGGGGTTGCCGGAACCGACCAGCACAAACCGCGCGGGGTGGCGGATGGACAGTCCTTCGCGTTCCACGGCATTCACGCCCGATT
>CAYMEC010000013.1:1694-18810 GCA_964389425.1 uncultured Roseovarius sp. | reverse complement strand
CGCGCGGGGTGGCGGATGGACAGTCCTTCGCGTTCCACGGCATTCACGCCCGATTGCGCTACATCGAGCAACAGATCGACGATGTGATCTTCCAGCAGGTTCACCTCATCAATGTAGAGATACCCTCGGTTCGCTTTGGCCAGCAGTCCGGGCTCAAACGCTTTTTCGCCTTGTGTCAGCGCACGTTCAATGTCCAAGGCCCCGGTCACGCGGTCCTCCGTTACGCCGAGGGGCAGATCAACCACCGGGGTGGGGCGCTCAACGATTGATTTGTCCTGCACATCTGCCCAATCAGGACACTCTTTCACCGTGGCGGAGTTCACTGGGCAGCCAGCAACCATCTCCATCGGCGGCAGAAGCGCCGCTAGCGCGCGCACGGCGGTGGACTTGCCGGTGCCGCGATCCCCGAAAACCAGGACCCCGCCCAAGCTGGGATCAATCGCGGTAAGGATCATCGCAGTTTTCATGTCGTCCTGACCGACGATGGCGGAAAACGGAAAATGCACGGTCATTTCGATAATCCAATGCTTTCAAGGGGTTGTTTGCCTTCCCACATCCCGTCACAATCTGCGACATGGAAGCGGGCATAGAGTTCTTCGCGAAACCAGTCCCCTGTTCGCACCGCCTTGATGGCACGGGCATGGGGGCCGTCCTTGCGGGCGAAATTCGCCATGGTGGCGGTGTCGGGCCAGATAGAAAAGGTGATCTGCTGCATCAAGGGCACCTCACCGATGCCGATCTTAAAGACCACGTTGTCATCAAACCCGATGACAGAGCTGATATCGGGCACACGTTTCCAGAATTTGAGCGCGGCGCGGGGTTTGACGGTGGCACGGGTCAAGGCGGCCACGGGGCCGGTTTCCGCCTCGCGCGTCACCTCAAACGGGGTCACGCCGGACCATTGCCCGCGTACAGAGGTTGGCGACAGATAGACAGTCCAATCCTCCTCGGCCTGTTTGCGATAGCGGCGGAAAACGCCTGCGTCTTTGGTTCGGCGCTGTGCTGTATCCAAATCGGGCCATGTCGCCAGAATGGCGTAGACGCCCGTGTTCGGCACTGGCGTAAATCCTTCGCCTGTGCCTGATCCGCAGAGTTTCCAGAACCCGATACCATCGACACGCGACATCGCAGGCCGGGCAAGCCCCATCATGGCAAATGCCCAGAGCCGCGCCCATCCCGGCGCGAAGCGGAAAAAGCTGATGCTTACGGTCGTGATTTCACTCACCCCTGACATCGTTTGAATTGGCGCATCGCCCGCGCCAGAAGCGCGGGAACTATACCTCTAATAAAGAACAGCAATCGTCGATTGTCAATTTAACTAGACACATGTAGTCTAAACATATGTTGACAGATACCTCATCGGCACACCCTGTCCCGCAACCTCATGCTGTGATCATTGGGGCGGGGCTTGGGGGGCTGGCCTCTGCCATGCGATTGGGGGCCAAAGGCTACCGAGTGACGGTGCTTGACCGGCTCGATACGCCGGGCGGGCGCGGCTCCGCCATTTGGCAGAATGGCCACCGGTTTGATCTGGGGCCGACGATTGTCACGGTTCCGCAGGTTTTCGAAGCGCTGTGGGAAGCCTGTGGGCGCAATTTCTACGAAGATGTCTCGCTCCACGCGCTGGACCCTTTCTATGAGATCCGCTGGCCCGATGGCAGCAGCTACAGCGCGCGTCAGAACACCGATGACATGCTGGCTGAAGTCAAGCGCCTCTCACCGGGCGATGTGAAAGGGTATGAGAAATACCTCAAGGCCAGTGAGCGGCGCTATTGGCTGGGCTTTGAAAACATGGGCCGCCGCCCGATGCATGAGTTTCTGGAGCTTCTGAAAGTCATCCCGGCCTTTGCCATGCTGCGGGCGGACCTGTCGATTTACAGCCTCGCATCGCGGTACGTGAAGGATGAACGCCTGCGCATGGCCCTCAGTTTCCATCCGCTTTTCATCGGGGGGGATCCGTTCAAGGTGACCTCCATGTACGCGCTGGTCAGCCATCTCGAGAAAGCCTACGGCGTGCATTATGCCATGGGTGGGGTCGATGCGATTGCCCGTGCGATGGTGCGGGTGATTGGCCGGCAGGGTGGCCATGTTCAGCAGGGTGCCGAGGTCGACGAAATCATATTGGAAGGCGGTCGTGCCACCGGTGTGCGCCTCACGGGCGGGCAAGAGGTTCGCGCGGATGTCGTGGTGTCAAACGCGGATGCCGGCCACACTTATGATCACTTGATGCGCAACGTGTCCAAACGGCGCTGGACGTCGCCGCGATTGAAGCGCACGCGTTGGTCGATGGGGCTGTTCGTGTGGTATTTTGGGACACGTGGCACCCGTGGCAAATGGGCGGATGTGGGCCACCACACCATTCTCAACGGGCCGCGGTACAAAGGATTGGTGCAGGACATTTTCATCAATGGCAAGCTGGCCGATGACATGAGCCTTTATGTCCACCGTCCTTCCATCACCGATCCGTCGGTGGCACCGGATGGCGACGACACGTTTTATGCCCTGAGCCCTGTGCCGCATCTGGGCCATGACGATCCCGTGGATTGGGCGCGGATGGCCGAACCCTATCGCCAGAGGGTGCAAAAGGTGCTTGAGGACGAATTACTGCCGGGTTTGGGTGCGCATCTGAGCGCGTCCGAGGTGTTCACGCCAGAGACATTCCGCGATCGATATCTCAGCCCCCATGGGGCAGGGTTCTCCATCGAACCGCGCATCCTGCAAAGCGCCTATTTCCGCCCGCATAACGTGAGTGAAGAGGCGCAAGGGCTCTACCTTGTCGGGGCAGGCACACATCCGGGCGCGGGCCTGCCAGGCGTGATTTCCAGCGCTGAGGTGTTGGCCCAACTGGTGCCCGAAGTGACCCGCGACGCGGCGATGGAAGACCACGTGATGCGCGAGGCGGCCGAGTGAGTAAGACAACATGATTGACCCCAAGGACATGGCCCATTGCGTGGAGGCGATCCGGCATGGGTCGCGCTCGTTCCATGCGGCCTCCAAATTGCTGCCCAAGCGCCTGCGGGATCCGGCGCTGGCGCTTTACGCGTTTTGTCGGCTGGCCGATGATGCGGTGGACTTGCAGTCCGAGAAGGCGCGGGCCGTCGTGCGGCTGCATGAGCGCCTGGACAAAGCCTATGCAGGGACGCCTGAGGATGGCCCTGCTGACCGTGCGTTTGCGTCAATCATCGAAGAGTTCGACATGCCTCGCGCGCTGCCCGAGGCGCTGCTGGAAGGTCTGGCCTGGGATGCAATGGGACGGCGCTACAAGACGCTCTCCCAATTGCGGGATTACTCCGCGCGTGTGGCCTCCGCCGTGGGCGCCATGATGTGCATTCTGATGCGTGTGCGCGACCGTGATGCGCTGGCACGAGCCTGCGATCTGGGCGTCGCGATGCAGCTCACGAACATTGCCCGCGATGTGGGCGAGGATGCCCGTGAAGGGAGGCTCTATCTGCCGATCGACTGGCTGGACGAAATGGGCATTCCGGCGGAGGCGTTTCTGGAGAATCCCCGAATGTCACCGGAACTGGAGCTTTTGGAACGTCGGCTTTTGAACGAAGCCGCACGGCTATACCGGCGATCCGAGGCCGGCGTGGACGCATTGCCGCTTGATTGTCGTCCGGGCATTTTCGCGGCGCGGTTCATCTATGCAGGCATTGGGGGAGAGGTGCGCAAGCTCGAGTATGACGCGATCAATCACCGGGCCTACACATCGGGCGGACAGAAACTCGGATGGCTGATCGTGTCGCTCGCGCGCAGTTTTGGCACCACCGTCATGCCGCGCTCGGCGCTGATCCACGCGGAGCCTCTGGCGGAAACCGCGTTTCTTGTGAATGCCGCCGCCGCCACCGCACCCATCACGACGGATTGGAGCGACGGCATCCTTGCCACCATGGCCGGTCTCAAGACACGCGACCGGGAAGAAAATGCAGCGCTGGCCTCTGCGGCGAAAGGAGTGCGGTAACAAGATGTTCTGGTTGTTGTTTTCGATATTTCTTGCCGCCTGCGCAGCCGCCGGGGCGATGGGCGCGATCTTTCCGCCCGGTGACTGGTATGATCGGTTGGAAAAACCGTCCTGGACGCCGCCCAACTGGCTTTTCCCTTTGGCCTGGACAACGCTTTACGTGTTGATGTCCATCGCCGGGGCAAGGGTCGGGGCATTGCCCGGCAACGGCGTGGCGCTGGCGCTTTGGTCCTTGCAGATTGCTGTGAACGCACTCTGGACGCCCGTGTTCTTTGGCTTGCGGAAACTGAAGGCCGGCATGGTCATTTTGGGTGCTCTGTGGCTGTCGGTGGCCTTTGCGACGGTTGCGCTTTGGGCGGTCGATACGTTGGCAGGGCTGATGTTTGTGCCCTATCTGGTTTGGGTGACTGTGGCTGGTGCGCTCAATCTGGCGGTCATTCGGCTTAATCCATCGGTTGCTCAAAACGGGTGAAGTTAGAGTGGGGGCCAGCCCCCACACCCCCTGGGATATTTGTGGCCAGAAAAAGCAACCAAGTGTTTCTTCTGGCTAAAAATATCCCCGCCGGAGGCACGAAATCTCTTAGTTGAACCGCCAACCTGCGCGCCGTGGCACGCGAACGGCCAGCATCGGTTTCAGGAGCGGAGATCGAAAGCGGCGCAGATCAAGCGCTTCATGGACGCCCTCGCAGAGCTCCCCATCCAGCTGTGTGCAAATGGATGAGCGACTATAGAACGGGGCGTCGAGCATGTTCTGGACCTGTTTGGGATGGTAGCCCGCGTCGGCGCGGGTTTCGCGGTGAACGGCCCACAGGCTGCGGCGGAAGGCGGTTTTGGGGGGCAGGTCCATCACCTGTGCAGCGCCGTTCCTGTCGAAATGCACGCCCAAGGCCAGACTTGACCCATCCATGCGTGTCGCATCATAAAAACAGCTCGCCCCGCCTCGATGCGGAAAGCGACCCCAGGTCCAATACGTGAAGTCCTGCTCTAGCGCGCGGGTGCCGAAATTGGCGTCGAAATAGCCGTGCCCTTCCCATTGCCAGCCCTTGGCGTCCAGATCGACGCTGATCCGCGCTGTGGGGGCAAAGGGGCGCCAGATATGGGTGCCTTCGGGCGTCAGAGGCACGTCGACATTGGTCACGGCAGAGGGTGTCAGCACGACGCGCCCGCGCACCGGCGCCACCATGGGCGGCGCGCCTATTTCATCAATGTCGATCACCAGCCGGTCGTCTTGCCAACTCATGGCGGACGGCCCCACGGTGAATTCATCCACGCTTTGGCTGAGGGCGCTGCGGCCCCGATCCGTCATGGTGAATCGCCCCCCCGGTCCGTATGTCGCCACGTTGATGCAGACGTGGTTTTCAGGGTCTTTTCGACCCGACCAGGCGTACCAGGGCGAAAAAACCGACCCTATGAACCCGATAATGGAGATGGATCTGCCACCGCCGTCCGCGATCCCGTCGACATACCACCAGGCGTAGCCATTGGGCGGGACGGCGAGGTTGAAGTTTGGTCGTTCAAGATCGCCGCGGCCGCGTGCCTGGCGGAGAGGGTAGCCATCGGTACGCCCGCCCCCGGATGCGCCCCCCCGCCCACCAGATAGAGCCCCCGTATCCCTGTTCTTGCCGTTGGGCGGCTGAGCGCTGCCGTCATCCCATGCGGGCTCTGCCCGTAAAGTGAGCCGTTCGTCCCCGGGAAGAGCGCGTTGAAGGCGGCGGGCGTCGTCATCCTGGTCGGTTCCGGACTGAAAGTCAGATCGAATGTCTTGAGCATCTGAACGGTACGTGTCGGGCATGGTGTTGCCTCCTGAGGGGTGTCATCTGGCACGGGTGGGGCGTTCGCGATCGTTTCAAAGCGTTCAAGCGCAGGGGTTTGGCCAGGGTGGCCGCGATCCATGGCGCAGAGATAAATGGTGGGGTCCGCCAGCAGCTCACCACGGGCCAGCGCGTCGAATTCCGGTTTTGCGTGATCGCGAAAGAAAACGTTGTGATGCGCGAGTTCCGGCCCATGGGGCGTGGCGGCGAAGGCGCATACCTCGGCCGACAGCGACCGCGGCAGGCGACGGGTTTGGCCGGCGACGTTGGATGCGGCTTCGCCCAGCAGACCGGTGGCCAGCGCGCGAGGATCGCCGTTGAAGGCGACAATATCGGCTTTCAAATGGCGGCCATCCGCCAGCGCCACGCCTGTGGCTTTGCCATTATTTGTCGTGATTTCCGAGACGTGGCAGTCAAAGCTGAACTCGACCCCGCGGGTCGCGGCGATGTCGTGCAAGGCGCGTGCCAATTGATGCATGCCGCCATCCACAACCCAGACACCGCGTTCTTCAGCATGCCAGATCAGTGATAAAAGGCCGGGAGACTGGTAGGGAGAGCCGCCCACATAGGTTGCATAGCGGCCAAAGAGCTGCGCGAGACGGGGATCGTCAAAAGCGCGATCCAGAACCTGCGCCAGGGTCGAAAGCGGCGCCATTTTGGAGATGAGCCAAGGTTTGGACATCACATGGCCCAGAAGCGGCAGTAGCGAAGGCGTCGGGGCGGTCATGACCGGGGTGTCAAAGGCGTCGAACAGCGTCTTTGCCCGGGATGTGAAGGCGCGGAACTGGCGCGCAGCCTTCGGGCCAGCGAATTCAGCGATGGCCGTCTCATTGCGGGTGGGATCGTCATACAGGTCGAGCGTGGCGCCATCGGGCCAGAAATGCCGCGCGATCATCGATTGACGGTGCAGGGTGACGTGGTCACAGAGGCGTTCGCCAAGGCTTTCAAACAGGTCTTCGAACACCCAGCGCATGGTCAGTACGGTGGGGCCTGCATCCACTGGTCCTGCCGACGAAGGAAGGGTGCGCATCTTACCGCCCACCATCCCGTGACGTTCCAGCACATGCACCCTCAATCCGGCCTGCGCCAAACGAGCGGCCACGGCCAGCCCGCCAATGCCGGCTCCGATCACCAGTGCTGTAGAGGTTTCCATGGCATGATTGTTGACTCGCGGCCATGAAGTGTCCAGTATTATTTACACATTAACTGTCTGTATTTGAATACACATGCGCAGACACTCATCGAAAAAGGACGTCCCATGCCGGTTGCCCAACGAATTGACAGCGCGGTGATCGCGGCTTTGCAGGCTTCCCAGGGTGGCGCGGCGCCGCGTCAACTGGCGGATGCACTGGGCTATGCCTGTCTGCCCGGCGGGGCACGGATCCGGCCCACGATCCTGCTTTCTGTCGCGATGGCCTGCGGTGATGACGCGCCAATGTTGACGGATGCGTCTGCGGCGGCGTTGGAGTTCATTCACTGTGCATCGCTGGTACATGACGATTTGCCCTGCTTTGATGATGCTGATCTGAGGCGCGGGAAACCTTCGGTGCACAAAGCCTATTCGGAGCCGCTTGCCGTGCTGACCGGCGACAGCCTGATCATCCTCGCCTTTGAAACGCTGGCCCGTGCGATGCCCTATGGGCCGGAGCGGGTGGCGCAGCTTGTGCTGGCGCTCTCGGAACGATCGGGCATGCCCAACGGGATCTGCGCAGGTCAAGGCTGGGAAAGCGAGGCGGAGATTGATCTGGGGGCTTATCATCGATCCAAGACCGGGGCGCTTTTCATCGCTGCGACGCAAATGGGGGCGATTTCGGCGGGCCATGATCCGGAGCCATGGTATGATCTGGGCGCCCTGATCGGGGAAGCCTTTCAGGTGGCGGATGACCTGCGCGACGCGCTTCTGGATCAGGAGGCGCTGGGCAAACCGGCCGGTCAGGACGATCTGCATGGACGGCCCAATGCTGTGTCGCAATTGGGTGTGAAGGGCGCGTTTGATCACCTTTCGGACATTCTGGGCGGTGCGATTGCGTCGATCCCGTCTTGCCCGGGGGAGGCCGCGCTTGCGAACATTGTCAGCTTGCAGGCCGAGCGCATCATGCCGACCATCCCTGAAAAGTACCGCGCCTGATGGTGGCCAACACCGATCCCGGTGGTCGGTCCGCTGGCCGCCCCGGCGGTGTTTCCGGGTGGCTCTATCGTCTTGTCGCCAAGCCTGCATTTCAGGATTGGGCCCACCGGCTGCCCATTTCACGTGGCTTTGCGCGGCGGGATGGGTCTGAAATTTTCGATATATTGCAGGGATTTGTAGCGTCTCAGGTGCTGTCGACGCTGATCGAGCTTGGAGTGCTGAAGCGTCTGCTGGACGGTCCGGAGACGGCGCGCGCCTTGGGGCATTCCCTGTCAATCCCCGAAGACCGCATGGCCGATCTTTTGCAGGCAGGGGCCGCGCTGGATTTGCTCAGACGTCGCCGCGATGGGCGGTTCGGGATTGCCCGAAAAGGGGCGGCGATCCTCGGGGTCCCGGGTCTGGAGGACATGATCCGCCACAACCGCGCCTTCTATGCCGATATGGCCGAGCCTGAAAAACTGCTGCGCGGGGAGGGACCCACGCAGTTGGAACAGTTCTGGCCTTACGTGTTTGGCGGCCAGGAGGGCATGTCGTCAGAGGCAGCAGAGCGGTATTCCGACCTGATGGCGCGCAGCCAAGTGCTTGTGGCGGCAGATACGTTAAGACTGGTGTCGCTGAAAGGTGTGACCACGTTGCTTGATGTCGGTGGAGGATCTGGAGCGTTTCTGACGGCCGCATTGAAATCGCAAAATACGCTCAAGGCCAAATGGATTGACCTTCCGGATGTGGCCCCGGCGGCTGAGGCGCATTTTGCCAAAGAGGGCCTGAGTGCCCGTGTCACGCTCCACCCCGGTTCCTTTCGCGATGCGCCCCTTCCCAGGGGCGCGGATGCCATTTCGCTGATCCGCGTGCTTTACGACCATGCCGACGATACGGTGCGCGACCTTCTGGCAAAAGTGCATGACTCACTTCCCCCCGGTGGGCGGCTGATCATATCGGAACCAATGTCAGGTGGGGCGCGGCCGGAGAAGGCGGGAGATGTCTATTTTGCCTTCTACACGATGGCGATGGGCACCGGGCGGGCACGGTCCCAAGACCGGATAAAGGAACTGGCGGAAGAGGCGGGTTTCACCGATTTCGCGGCCCCCAAGCCCCTGCGCCCCTTCGTCACCAGCGTTCTGACCTGTGCGAAGAAGTCTTGAAGGGCGAGGGCGTGCCTAAAGCGCCGTGTCCATTGCACTTTCCTGACAGGTCAAGTGTAATGTTAACTTGACAGTTGCGCCTGTCCATTTAGACTTACGGCACTAGGAAGACGTCATCATGTCGCAGGGCGCTGCCCTACGTGGCGACGGGTGACAGAAAGGGATGCGATCATGGATACACTCGCTGTCCTGTTGAAAGGTCCAGAGGATCTTCAGCTGGACACCCTGGCGCTGAAGCCGCCGGGTGAGGGTGATATCGTGGTAGATATCCATCATTCCGGAATTTCGACCGGGACCGAAAAACTCTTTTGGTCCGGTAAGATGCCGCCCTTTCCTGGCATGGGTTACCCGCTTGTCCCCGGTTATGAATCCGTGGGCGAAGTGATGGAGGCGCGGCCCGGAACGGGCTATAAACCTGGCGATACAGTCTTCGTTCCGGGTGCAGATTGTTTTAGCGATGCGTACGGTCTGTTCGGCGGTGCGGCCGCAACACTTGTCACCAGTGCCACGCGAGTGACCCAGGTCGATTCGGGTCTTGGAGCAGGCGGTGCTCTTTTGGCGCTGGCCGCGACGGCCCATCACGCGCTTTATGGACCCGGCAAAACGCCCCCTGATCTGATCGTGGGTCACGGCGTTCTGGGCCGGCTTTTGGCGCGGATCACCATTGCCCGTGGACACCCCGCCCCGATGGTGTGGGAGATTGACGAGACGCGCGCATCCGGCGCCGATGGGTATCAGGTTCTGCACCCCGAGGACGATCCGCGCAGCGACTACATGTCGGTCTACGATGCCTCAGGGGCCGAAAACATTCTCAACGATCTGATCAGCCGGACGGGCAAAGGCGGAGAGATCGTTCTGGCGGGCTTTTATGCCCAAGATCTGCATTTCGCGTTCCCGCCTGCCTTTATCAAGGAAATCCGTCTGCGCGTCGCGGCAGAATGGACCCAAACAGACCTTATCCAAACACGCGCTCTTTTGGATAGCGGCGCGCTCTCATTGTCGGGCCTGATCACGCATGAGGCCCGCGCCGAGGATGCGCCAGAGGCATACCGGACGGCATTCTCCGATCCGAACTGCCTCAAGATGATACTCAACTGGAAGGACGCCGCGTGAAGGACGATGTGCCAAACCTGAAAGACTTTGATCAGCGCTTGCGCGATGAGGCCCATGAAGACCTCGCCGATCTGGTCACGGACGAGCCCACCAAGAAGACGCAGATCATCGCGATCTACGGCAAGGGTGGCATCGGCAAGAGCTTCACGCTCGCCAATCTCAGCCATATGATGGCGGAGCAGGGCAAGCGGGTGCTGCTGATTGGTTGCGATCCGAAGTCGGATACGACCTCGCTGCTCTTTGGTGGCAAGGCGTGCCCCACGATCATCGAAACCTCGACGAAGAAGAACCTTGCCGGTGAGCCGGTGAAGATCGGCGATGTATGTTTCAAACGCGGCGGTGTCTTCGCGATGGAGCTTGGCGGGCCGGAAGTGGGCCGGGGCTGTGGCGGCCGCGGAATCATTCACGGCTTTGAGTTGCTGGAAAAACTCGGCTTTCATGACTGGGATTTCGACTACGTGTTGCTCGACTTCCTGGGTGATGTGGTCTGCGGCGGGTTCGGCCTGCCGATCGCGCGGGATATGGCGCAGAAGGTGATCCTTGTGGGCTCCAATGACCTGCAATCGCTTTACGTGGCCAACAACGTCTGTTCCGCGGTGGAATACTTCCGCAAGCTGGGTGGCAATGTGGGTGTGGCCGGGTTGGTCGTGAACAAGGATGACAATTCCGGTGAGGCGCAGGCCTTTGCCAAGGAGGCGGGAATCCCGGTTCTGGCCTCGATCCCGCAGGACGATGATTTGCGTAAGAAATCAGCGAATTACCAGATTGTGGGCACGTCGAAATCGCAATGGGGGGAGCTCTTTGCAGGGCTGGCCGATCAGGTCTCTGACGCGCCGCCGGTGCGGCCCACGCCGCTTTCTCAGGATGAGTTGCTGGAGCTTTTCGACGGGTCAGAGACGGGCGCGGGGTTTGTACTGGAGCCGGCCACGGATGAAGACATGCGCGGCAAGAATGCCAAACCCAAGGTGAGCCTTGAGGTGATCTATGACGAGGCATGAGCCGCCCCTTCAACCCCGGGAGATGGGATGAAAGACGACAAGACATATGACGACGCCACCGCGCCCACGGCGCAGGAAGTCACATATGACGACACCGCCGAGGTGCCGGTTCTGAAGGGTGCGCCGCGCCCTGAAGGCGACGCGCCCGTTGGTGCCCAGGACATTGAAAACACACTTGGATGCCATTCGGGATCCGAGATGGAGTTAGCCGCGCGCATGGCCGGCCAGAGCGATTTGCTCGATCAGTATGCGCGTGACTACCCGCAGGGCCCACACGATAAACCCCAAAGCATGTGTCCCGCCTTTGGCAGTTTGCGTGTGGGCCTGCGGATGAAACGGGTGGCGACGGTCCTGTCGGGATCGGCCTGTTGCGTCTATGGCCTGACCTTTGTGAGCCATTTCTACGGTGCGCGTCGGTCTGTGGGCTACGTGCCTTTCAACTCGGAAACCCTTGTAACTGGGAAACTTTTTGAAGACATTCGCGAGTCGGTTCACGAATTGGCAGACCCTGATAAGTACGACGCGATCGTGGTGACGAACTTGTGTGTTCCCACCGCGTCTGGTGTGCCATTGAGGCTCTTACCCGATGAAATCAATGGCGTGCGGATCGTGGGCATAGATGTGCCGGGCTTTGGCATTCCGACCCATGCGGAGGCCAAGGATGTGCTGGCGGGCGCGATGCTGAACTATGCCCGCCAAGAGGTGGAGGCGGGTCCTGTGGCCGCGCCTGTCGGTCTTAAGACGGATGTGCCGACTGTAACGCTGCTTGGCGAAATGTTCCCGGCGGATCCGATGATGATCGGGCAGATGTTGGCGCCGCTGGATCTGGCGCCGGGGCCCGTTGTGCCGTGCCGCGAGTGGCGGGAGCTTTATGCGGCCCTTGATTGCGGGGCGGTGGCGGCGATCCATCCGTTCTACACTGCCGCTGTTCGGGAGTTCGAAGCGGTGGGCAAGCCCATCGTGGGTTCTGCACCAGTGGGCTATCATGGCACGGCCGCTTGGTTGAAGAACATTGGTGATGCCTTTGGAATTGCGGCGAAAAAAGTGTCTGAGACGCAGAACGTTTTCCTGCCCGGGATCAAGGCGGCTTTGGCGGCGAAACCTATCAAGGGGACCATCACGCTGAGCGGGTATGAAGGCAGCGAATTGATCGTTGCACGCCTGCTGGTCGAAAGTGGCGCGGATCTGAAATATGTGGGTTCGGCCTGTGCGAAATCTGCGTGGTCGCAGGATGATGCGGATTGGCTGAAATCGAAGGGGGTTGAGGTCAAGTTCCGCGCTTCGCTCGAAGATGATTGCGCGGCGATGGAAGCGATCAAGCCCGATCTGGCCATTGGTACGACGCCCGTGGTGCAGAAGGCAAAACAGCTTGGTATTCCAAGTCTTTACTTCACGAACCTCATCTCGGCCCGGCCTTTGATGGGGCCTGCGGGAGCGGGGTCTCTGGCGGATGTGATGAACGCCGCCATCGCGGGCAAAGAGCGCATGGACCACATGCGGGAATTCTTCGAAGGTGTGGGGTCGGCAGACACCGCAGGCGTCTGGGAAGGCGACCCGAATGTGCGCGAGGATTTCCGGGCGCTGAACCTCAAGAAGATCGAAAAACAAGCACGCGCCGCCAAGGCCGCGGAGATGATCTGATGCGTGGATTTGGCCTCATAACCCACGTCGGTATCACGTCGGTATTGCGTCGGTATTCCGTCGGTGCGCATGTCGGTGCCGGTGGCGATGTCGGTGGCGATTTCGGAATAGGTATTTGTGACAAGAAAGAAGCCAGGCTTAAGGCGGCCAGGGGAGGCGATTCATGCTGATCCAGGATCATGACCGGGCCGGAGGCTATTGGGGCGCTGTTTACGCGTTTTGCGCGGTGAAGGGTCTTCAGGTTGTCATCGACGGGCCTGTGGGTTGCGAGAACCTGCCGGTTACATCCGTGCTGCATTACACCGACGCGCTGCCGCCTCATGAACTGCCGATTGTGGTGACAGGACTGGGCGAAGAAGAGCTGGGCCGTGAAGGCACCGAAGGCGCGATGAAGCGGGCCTGGGGCACGCTGGATCCGGCACTGCCTGCCGTGGTGGTCACCGGGTCGATTGCCGAGATGATCGGCGGCGGGGTGACGCCACAGGGCACCAACATCCAACGCTTCCTGCCCCGCACCATTGATGAAGATCAGTGGGAGGCGGCCGACCGGTCAATGACCTGGCTTTTCACCGAGTTCGGCATGACCAAGGGCCGGATGCCGCGCGAAAAGAAGCGGGCGGAGGGTGCCAAGCCGCGGGTGAACATCCTCGGGCCCATGTATGGCACGTTCAACATGCCCTCTGATCTGCATGAAATCCGCCGTCTGGTCGAAGGCATCGGGGCGGAGGTCAATATGGTGATGCCGTTGGGCGCCCATCTGGCCGAGATGCGGGATCTGGTGAATGCGGATGTGAACATCTGCATGTACCGCGAATTTGGCCGTGGGCTGTGCGAGGTGCTTGAGAAACCTTACCTGCAAGCGCCCATTGGTGTGGACAGCACGACGAAATTCCTGCGCAAGCTGGGGGAATTGCTGGGGCTGGACCCTGAGCCCTTCATTGAGCGGGAAAAGCACTCCACGATCAAACCCGTTTGGGATCTGTGGCGGTCCGTGACGCAGGATTTCTTTGCCACTGCGAATTTCGGCATCGTGGCCAATGAGACCTACGCGCGGGGCATCCGCAATTACCTTGAGGGCGATCTGGGCCTGCCCTGTGCGTTCGCCGTGGCGCGCTGCGCGGGCACCAAGACCAACAATGAAGAAGTGCGCGCGCTGATGAACCAAAAGCGCCCGCTGATCATGATGGGGTCGATCAACGAAAAAATGTATATGGCCGAAATGAAGGCAGGCCACGGGCCGTCGCCCGCGTTCATCCCGGCCAGCTTCCCCGGCGCCGCCATCCGGCGCGCCACGGGCACGCCTATGATGGGCTACGCGGGCGCGACGTACCTGCTTCAGGAAATCTGCAACGGGCTCTTTGATGCGCTCTTCCACATTCTGCCGCTGGCCTCTGAAATGGATGCGGCAGCGGCCACGCCGACACCGCTCAAGCGCAACTTCCCGTGGGACGCGGATGCGCAGGCCGAGCTTGATCGGATTGTGAGCAGCCATCCGGTGCTGACACGCATTTCCGCGGCCAAAACACTGCGCGATGCTGCCGAAGAGGCGGCCCTGCGCGGGGGCGCCGAACGCGTCGTTCTGGAGACAGTGCAAGCCTTGTCACCCGATGTGCCACCCACCGCCCCGAGCCGTGCGGTGACTGAGAATTCTGACCCTGGGAGAGATCAGCCATGACTGACATGACATCAAACCTGCCGCGCGAAGAGCGTACCGGCCGCAAGAGAACAACGGAGTTCCACGTGTATTTCACGCTGATCTTCATTCTTGCGATCCCCTTCGCGACCGAGCGGTACATCTCTCACGTGATCCGCAAGCGTTCCTTGGACGTGCGCGGCCCCATCGCCCGCGCCTGGGCGGAAGCGGACCGGATCACACCACTCATTTTCTCGGCCTAAGTGACGGGCTTGCCGAGACACCACCTGCTGCCCTTCGGGGCGGTCAGACGCCTGAGGCATCATGAAGATGTCTTTGGTCCCAGCCGCGGGGTGCGCGGTGTCAGCGTAGCGTTCCGGAGGAAAGTTAATGGCTGATAACACCGACCTGTCGATGACAGGTCTCACCGACGAGCAAGCCCAGGAGCTGCACTCGGTATATTTGAGCGGAATGTGGCTCTTTGTACTGATTGCGCTGGTCGCACATATTGCGACCTATATCTGGGCGCCTTGGTTCTCATAGGGGGATTGATGCATGTCTAAATTCTACAAGATTTGGCTGATCTTCGATCCGCGCCGTGTGTTTGTCGCACAGGGCGTCTTCCTCTTCCTGTTGGCGGCGATGATCCACCTGGTGGTTCTGTCGAATGGCGTCAACTGGTTTGAGAATGCAGCCGATAGCCGCGCTGCAGCGGCCGAGTGAACCAATGCTCCTGACAAGGTTGTGGGCGGCGGCGGCGTCGCCCACAACAAAAAAAGAACCGGGCTTGAGGCCCGGTTTTTTGTTGTTTGGCGGGTTGCGGACGCGGGGGTTGGCGCGAAATTTCAGTAACTCGCCAGGGAAACGAAAGCCAGTTTTGCGGGACTTTGCCGACCTTCGTCGTTCTTCCAGCAGCGGCAGCTCACGGTCAGCAAAGTAAAATAGACTGTTTGTGAGCGCCGACGCTACATTGGCTAAAAAGCGAGAGCGGCCCGCTCCAAGAAAGGCCGATTTCTCCCAGTGTCAGGACAGCGACTTGACGAGGAGAACCCAGTTTTCGGTTTCGGTTTCCCACCCGTCTTTGGCGCATGCAGCTTTATACAGCTCAGAGTATCCCTTCCGTTCGTATAGACGCCTCGCTCCAACGTTTTCATCGGCGACAATGACACTCATTTTGTTGTACCCCGCGTCGCGGGCGATCTCGTCGGCGACATCGAGTAGCTTCGAACCAAGTCCCTGACCTCGGTTCTCTGGGTAGCAAGCCAGAACATTGACATACCAGCTGTCTAACGCTTTGTTTTCCAGCTCTTGCAAGGGGCGGAACAAGGCCGGGAAGTCATCTCCAATTTCTTCTGGTTCTGATCCGATCCCGTAGCCCGTAAGGCCAGCAACTGCCCCGTTTCCAAAGTCAAATACGACCACTTGCCCCTCTCGTGCCTTTTCGGCCTGGCGCGCGCGACCGACGGCCCAAGGGTCCTCGCCATTTTGTGCAAGCCCTGTCCAGACATGGAGCGGCAGGCCTTCGCCTGCAAAGTTTACCAAGTCCGCAAGTGCATGAGCATCAGTTTCAACGGCCAATCTCAAGGGGTTTTCAAGTGGTATCACTTCTTTCACTCCAAGCAATCTAAAGTTTCATAGACATCTCATGCCAAGTCATTCCCCCGTGATCGGAAGTCGACGCCCGAATGTAGTTGTATCCAAATCGCTCGTAGAGTGGGACGTGATGTTCTTTGCACATGAGGTGGATCGTGGATTTTCCAATCCTTTTCATGCGCCCCGCGAATTCGGCCATCATCGCCCTTGAAAGACCTTTTCCTTGATGCGCGGGATCAACAACGACAGACATTATGACGACATTAGGCGCGTCGGGATCGTGCCCCACAAGCTCCTTAATCTCCTCATCAGACATTTCGACCTCATAGGCACATCCACAATTGATAAAGCCAACGATCTTGCCGTGTTGCTCAAGAATGAGGAAACCATCGGGATAGACCTCGATCCTCTTAGATATCTTTTCGAGGGTTGCTGCTTCGTCGCCTTCATAGGCAGCAGTTTCGATCTCAAAGCATCGCAGTGCATCGGATTGTCGGGCATGTCGGAATTCGTTCATGCACCTATGTTATTCGGGATGCATCGAGTTGCAAAGCTGCCGTTCGTACTCCTCGCAGCATTCCGGAGGTATGGGCTATAGCAGCTGTTCTCTGCAGAAATGATCTTGCAAAGGGGTAGTGGAAAGGGGCTTCACCCTTTTCTCGAGCAACCCCATTTAAAGCCCCGTGTCCTGCTTCAGGCCACTGCATGCGCCAGCGCGCATTGCTTCCAAAGCACTTCAAGCGCACTCACCAGACGTTCTATATCGGCGTCTGTGTGCAGCGGCCCTGGCGTGAAGCGCAGGCGTTCGGTGCCTTTGGGCACTGTGGGGTAGTTGATGGGCTGCACGTAGATCCCGTAGTCGCGCATCAGGATGTCGGAGATCTGCCGGCATTTCACCGGATCCTTGATCATGACAGGGATGATGTGGCTGGGGTTGTCCAGGTGGGGAATGCCCGCCTGATCCAGCATCTTGCGCAGTTTGGCCACCTGGCGGCGCTGTTGGAACCGCTCTTGCTGGCTGACCTTGAGATGCGCGATGGAGGCCTGTGCGGCGGCCGCCACGGCCGGGGGCAGGGCGGTGGTAAAGATGAACCCG
>CAYMEC010000013.1:0-1682 GCA_964389425.1 uncultured Roseovarius sp. | reverse complement strand
TGAGGCAGACCAGGTAAGCGGTTTACCCGGTCACAAGATGTCTGACCTAGAGATTAAGCGGATCATTCCAAAATTTGCCCAGGGTGCCTTCGATCAGCGTGATGCGATCAGCGAGCCCCTCGCGTTCCGACACGCCGCCGCCGCGTTGACCGTAGAGGCCCACGGCGTGGACCTCATCAAGATAGGTCATCGCGCCATGCTTTTCGGCCACTTCGACGATTTCCTGCATCGGGCAGATGTCGCCATCCATGGAATAGACACTCTCGAACGCCACGATCTTGGTGGTGTTGGCGGGCAGGGCCGCCAGTTTGCGATCAAGGTCTTCGGGATCGTTGTGCTTCCAGATGGTTTTCTGGCAACGCGCGTGGCGGATGCCTTCGATCATGGAGGCGTGGTTCAATGCATCCGACAGGATTACCGCATCGGGCAGGCGCGATCCCAGCGTGGACAGCGCGGCCCAGTTCGACACGTAGCCGGAGGTAAAGAGGAGCGCGCTTTCCTTGCCGTGGAGGTCGGCCAGTTCACGCTCCAGCTTCACATGCTGGTGGTTGGTGCCGGAGATGTTGCGCGTGCCGCCCGCACCGGCACCGCAGCTGTCGATGGCGTCTTTCATGGCCTCCCGCACGATCTTGTTCTGACCCATCCCAAGATAGTCGTTGGAACACCAGACCGTGACCTCATCAGGGGCGTCATCATCATGGCTTCTGGCCTTTGGGAATTCGCCGCAGCGGCGCTCCAGCTCGGCAAAGATGCGGTAGTTGCCTTCTTCCCTCAGGGCGTCGAGCTGTGTGTTGAACATGGCATCAAAATCCATTGGGTCCCTCCGGTCTTGTGGTCTTTTCAGTCGTGTCTTGCGGGTCTGGCAGCATCCAGCGCCAGAGTTCGGCATCAGGCAGGGGAAGCACCATCAGCCAGTGTTCGAGAAGCGCGAGCAACGTGATCGCGAAAAGAAGTGTCTGGCCCACGGCCTCTGTGGGCGAGGCGGCGGTGATCAGCCCGTGGAACCAGATGGCGGAGACCCAGCTAAGCAGGGTCACCGAGATCGGGAACACCCAGTTGAGCCGGGCAATGCGGAAATGGCTGGGCAGGTGATCCAGCACGCCGGGAAAAAACTCGGCGTTGATCTTGCGCACGCCCATGAAGAGGTTCAGCTTCGCGGAAATGCGCGCGAAATAGAGCAGGGAGAAGGTGAGAATCGCCACGGTATTGGCGGCCTCCGCCCCGTAGATCCAGATCGCGCCAAAGAGCACAGTGAGCAGCAATTCGTGATAGGCAATGGTGCCCCAGGCAAGCCAGAAGCGGTCGCGCTCGGCCACGTCAGGCGGGCAGGCGCGGCCATTGGGACCTGTGATGGCGCCTGTCAGAAACGAAATCTCCGCCCAGCCCCAGATCGCCAGCGCGGACAGGAAAGCACCATAAGCGCCCCAGATGCTGGTCATGTGCAATGTCTCGGAAAAGCCCCAGATGCCAAACGCGAGCAAAGGCAGGGTGCCCAGCAACGCGGCCATCCGCGCCTTTGCCCCCCGCTTGTCGGCATGGCGCACCAGCACAAGGATCGCCCCGGTGGAGAACCACCACAGAAACACGGCAACCAGCCCTGCGATCCAGACAGACATCATGTGCCGGCCTCCATGTTTCTTCTGGCTGAAAATATCCCGGGGGGTGCGGGGGGCTGGCCCCCC
>CAYMEC010000012.1:0-57298 GCA_964389425.1 uncultured Roseovarius sp. | reverse complement strand
CTGCCGCAGCAAGGGAGCCGATATGACTGCCGCCGCGTGCCGCGTTGGGCGCGCCAAAGATGATCGGATCACCATGGGCGCGCGCCGCCTCAGCCGCCTCCAGCACCATGGGAAACTCGGCCACGGAGGCCCCCAAATCACGGAAATAGGCGCGGGTTTCCGCGCGGGTGTCATCATGGCTCAGCATCGGGGCCCCCGCGGCTTGGCCAAGCTGGGCCACCTTGGCAATCATCTCGGGCACGTCCCCGCGTCGGCGCCAGACATCGCCCAAAAGGGCCACGTACTCTTCGTTGCTGAGCCCTGCGCGCTCCGCCTTGGATTTGGTCCGTTGTTTCATGCGCGCGTCATCGAGGGCCGCGACAGAAAAATCTGGACTCAGTTCGAACCCGCGATCCTGAATGGCCACGTCATAGGCACGCATGGTCATCGACGTGTGATCATTGAACGCGATGGATGGCAGAAGCGGACCACCAAGCGCCCATGCGATCGTATCAAGGGCCTCAAAGGCAAAGGTTTCCCACCTCAATTGCACCCGGTTCTCTACCGTCAGTCGCGACGCGAGGCGCTGCATCACCTCCATCAGCTCCCGCCCGCGCGCGATGTCACGCAGGCCCGGTTCCCAGCTGAGCGTGATGGCATGATAGGCCGTGGCAATCCCGTTGGAGGCAAGCTGCCGGTCAGTGTCGATCACGGCGGCCTCGGTCGGAAAGAACACACCCGACCGTGGCATCAACTGGCGCTCAAACGCATCGCCATGCACGTCGATCATGGCGGGCGCTAGGATCAGATCGCGGGCATCGATCCGCTCCCCCTGCACAGGTCCGCCGAACTCTGCAATCAGGCCATCTTCCACCGTGACGGTGGTCTCAACCACCGCGTCCGCAAGGATGACCTGCGCACCTTCGATCGTGAATGTCATGGGCAGCCCACTCTCTTGCTTCTTAAGGACGGTCCTAGGCCCGGTTTGTGACGGCTTGGTGACGGCCTGCAAACCCGTCTTGTCATGGGCTTGTTACGCCAGCGTCACGCGCGCGTCACGGGAATCGCCCCAAGTGGCCTGAAATTGCCGCTACACTCCAAGGAGCCCCTCATGTTGAAAGCAATTGTCACCGCCCTGTCATTGACCGTGGCGACCCCTTTGTTCGCGGAACCCGTCAAGTTTGCCGTCACGGATGTCGAAGGTCTGGAAGCGTTGCAACAGGAATTCGCGGGGTTTGAGGCCGCGTTGGAAGAAGTGACCGGCCTGGATGTGGAGTTGTTCCCGGTGTCCTCGCGCACCTCTGCGGTTGAAGCGATCAATCAGGGACAGGTCGATCTGGTGCTGACGGGGCCCGCCGAATACGTGGTGATCAAGGAACTGACCGACGCCCAAATCGTTGTCGCGTGGCAACGCCCGAACTATTTCGCGCAGATCGTGACCATGTCGGAAGGTGATATCGGGTCTGTCGATGACCTCAAGGGCAAGACGGTCACTTTCGGGTCTGTCGGCTCCACCTCTCAGCATCTGGGGCCGGCGCAGGTTCTGGCCGATTTTGGCCTTGCCTATGGCACCGATTACCAGCCGCAGATCATTTCCCGCAATGTGGCGGTAGAGGCGCTTATCCGTGGGGATGTGCAGGCGGTGGGCATGAATGAAGGCCATCTGCGCCGCATCCGCGCAGCCTTCCCCGATCAGGCCTTCACGGTTGTGGCCCGTGGGCGTGACCTGCCCAATGACATCCTCGTCGCGCGGCAGGACATCGACGCAGACGTGCTGGAAACGGTGGCCAATGCGTTTCTTGATCATGCCGACACGCTGATGGCCGCCGTGCTGACAGGCGAAGACAACCAAAAGTATGACGGCGGCTTCTTCCTCACCGAAGTGGACGATACGGATTACGACTATGTCCGCGACATGTACAAAACCATTGGCGTCGACACCTCCTCCTTTGTTGGTGAATAAGTCTCCCGACCGACCAAACTGGGGCGGCGTTCGCGCCGCCCGCTTTTGCGTGTGGCACGCTGCGCATGGATGACATTCTTTACCACACCACTGCGGCGGTGCGTCCTGCCGCCTCGCACCAGGAACTTGGCGATCCGGTGATCACCGCAAGGGGCCTCCGGAAATCCTACCAGGGGGGCGCGCCTATTCTGGACGGGATCAACCTGACCATCCGTCAGGGCGAGAAAATGGCGCTGATCGGCGCAAACGGATCGGGCAAATCCACCCTCCTGAAATGCCTGATCGGCCTGCATCCCATCTCCGGGGGCGAGGTTCAGGTGTTGGGCGATACCTTCACAGGTGCACCGCCCGCGCGCCTCTTGCACCGCGTCCGCCGCCAGATGGGATTTGTCTTTCAGAACCATTGCCTTGTTCGGCGGCGATCCGTGCTGTCCAACGTGGTGCACGGGATGCTGGGTCAGCCCGGCAGCTGGCGGGGGTTTTCACACACGCTTGCCCCGCAAGAGTGGCGCGCGGCAGCCATGACGGCACTGGCGGAGGTGAACCTGGCCGCTTTCGCCAACGCCCGCGCCGATGCCCTGTCGGGCGGTCAGCAACAGCGTGTGGCGATTGCCCGCGCTCTGGTGCGCGGGCCGCAGGTCCTGATCGCGGATGAACCCGCGGCCAGCCTTGATCCGGTCTCGGGCCGCGACGTGATGGATCTCTTTGCCCGGCTCTGTCGCGACCGGGGGATCACGCTACTCTACACCACGCATGACATGGACCACGCGCGCGACTTTTCAGACCGGACGCTGGCCCTGCGACGCGGACGGATCTTCATCGACCGACCCAGTGCCGAAATCACCAAACAGGACCTGCGGGAGACCTTTGATGGCTGAGATGCGCCTGCATGCCGCGCCAGAGCGGTGGTCGGGCCTGTCGCCCATCAAGTTCGTGCTGCTGGTGGCGGTGCTCGCGCTTGTCATCGCGTCGATGACACAGGTTGCGCCCACCCCCGGACAACTGGCCGACGGTGTGCCCGGCATGATCCGGCTGACCGACCGGATGATGCCACCCAATCTTGATCCGGTGTTCCTGAGCCGCATCTTCTGGCGCATTGTCGAAACATTCCAGATCGCGCTCGTGGGCGCGGCCATCGGCATTCTCCTCAGCCTGCCCATCGGCTGGCTGGCGGCGCGCGGCGTGACGCCGCTGGGACGCGGCGGGTATCTTGTGAAGGCTTTCGTGTCCTTGTTGCGCACAATCCCCGATCTGGTCTGGGCACTTTTGTTCGTGGCCACGGTGGGCTTGGGCGCAGTGGCGGGCACGATGACGATCGTCGTGGACACCATTGGGTTTTGCGGGCGCTTTTTCGCAGAAGCGATCGAGGACGCGGAAAAAGAACCGCAAGAGGCGCTATCCGTGATCGGCGCGGGCAAGCTGTCGATCTTCTTCGGCGCGATCCTGCCCGACACGGCGCCCTCCATGATCAACACCTCGCTCTTTGCCTTGGAAAAGGCGGTCCGGTCATCCGTTGTACTGGGGCTTGTCGGCGCGGGCGGGATTGGACAGGAACTGAAAGTGGCCTTCGACCTCTTTCAGTATCAGAACGCTTCGACCATCATTCTGGCGATCTTCATTGTGGTTTTACTTATGGAATGGGCCACGGATCGCCTTCGGGCCAGTTTGCAGTAACGCCCGCTCACACCACCTGCAGAAAGCTCTGCGTCAGGCGCAGGTCCAGTTTGTAATTCGGGATGACAAGGCTCGTTTCGTGCACTTGATCCAATTCCTCGATCCGCACTTCCTGCAACGCACTTTCCTTCTGCGCGCTGTTTTCAAGAAAAATGCCAACACCCAGCCCTTCGAGGATGGCCTCTTTCATCACCGGGAAACTGGTCACTTTGAAGACCCGCCGCATGGTAAGCCCGTTCCGTTTCAACGCCCTGGTCACGATCCGTTGGGTCAGCGACCCGGTTTCGGGCAAAAGCAGGGTTTCCGGCAAAAGATCATGCAGCGACACGAGGTTGCGATGGGCCAATGGGTGGCTCTTGCGCATGTAAAGAACATAGCGCGCCCGGCACACGGGAACGTAGTGCCAATCGTCCTGCCTGCTGGGGTCGGTCACGATCGCGATATCCGTTTGCTGGTTCTGCAAAAGCTCCATCGCCGTGGTCCAGTCGCACAGCGCAAAGTCGATGTTCACGTCCGGGTAGAGGGCCGCGTATCTCGAGATCAGTCGCAAGGCCGGTTGGGGTGCGTTCGCAATGATCCGCAGATGGCCTTGGGAAAACTCGGAATAGCCGCGCAGTTTCTCGTCGATCACGGCATCCAGCACGGCAAACCGATCGGCCAGATCAAAAAACTCCTTGCCCGTCGAGGTCAGTTGCACCCCGTCACGGGCACGGATCAGCAGACGCACGCCGACCGTGTTCTCCAGATTCGCCACGTGCTGCGTGACCGCTGACTGCGACACGCCCATGGCGCGGGCGGCGGCGGAAAAACTGCCCTCGCGCACGACCTGCGCAAAGGCTTTGAACTGGTAGGGGTTGAACACCGGGCGCAATCCTTTCGATCACCGGTTTAGCAGGCATAAGTGACACTTATTTGTCGTCACAGAATCGAGATTTGCACCGCCTACCCTTTGCCCAGATCGCAGAGCGAACGAGGGTGGGATGTCAAAGATTGTGCTGTCAGGCATTGGTAAGTCCTTTGGAAAAACCCCCGTGCTGCGCGGGATCGACCTGACGGTTGAAGCAGGTCAATTCGTGACGCTTGTAGGGCCTTCGGGATGCGGGAAGTCCACGCTTCTGCGCATACTTGCGGGGCTCGAGGCCGCGGATACCGGAACCGTGCGGATCGGCGACAACGACGTGACGCGCACCCGCCCGGCAGATCGCAACCTTGCAATGGTCTTTCAATCCTACGCGCTCTACCCGCATCTGACCGTGGCCGAAAACATGATGACGCCGCTCAAACTGCGCGATCTGGGGCTGGCGGGGCGGTTGCCATTCGTGGGCCCGATCCTCGCGCGGGCAGAACATCTGCACCTGAAAAAGCAAGTGCATCGCACCGCTGCAACCCTGAAGATCGAGGCGCTGCTGGATCGCAAGCCAGGGCAACTGTCAGGCGGTCAACGGCAGCGCGCGGCGCTTGGGCGGGCCATGGTGCGCAACCCGGTCGCGTTCCTGATGGATGAACCACTGAGCAACCTCGACGCGGCCCTGCGCGTGCACATGCGGGCAGAGCTGTCGGAACTGCACCGGCGTCTCGCCACCACCTTCGTATACGTGACCCACGATCAGGCCGAAGCGCTGACCATGTCAGATCAGATGGCGGTGATGATGAACGGGCAAATCCTGCAATACGGGCGCCCGTCGCACGTCTACAGCGCGCCCGCGTCGCTGGAGGTGGCCAAGTTCGTCGGCTCCCCTGCCATCAATATCCTGCCGGGAGAGGTCAACGGCACGGGCGGCCTGTCGGTGATGGGCAAGACCCTTGTCCCTGACACGCAGCTGACGCGGCAACCGGTCTCCGTCGGGGTCCGGCCAGAACATCTGACACTGGACCCGGATGGCCCGTTCAAGGGCGTTATCCGGCACCGCGAAAACCTTGGCTCTGACATTTTCCTTCATGTTCAGATCCCGGGATTGGAAAAGCCTGTAATCCTGCGCAGCCATCCCAAGGTTCTGGCAGGCACCGGTCTGGAAGAAGAGGTGACCTTTTCCGCCCTTGTCGATGAGGTGCATGTCTTTGGTGCCGACGGTCTGCGGCTTCGCGTGGCCAGGCCCAGTCTGGTAGAGGTCGCCTGATGCCCGGCTCACGCGCCTATCTGTGGTTCATCGGGCCGGCCATCATCCTGATGGTGCTGATCCTGCTTTTGCCCATCGGTATCGCGGGCGCGCTCAGCTTCACGGATTATTCCCTGGGCAACACCAGCGCCAATTTCGTAGGCGTTGAAAATTATGAACGCATCTTTACCCGCACCACCTATGAAAAGATGTTCGGCGCGACGTTTCGTTATGTCTTCGTGGTGGTGCCGCTAACCGTGCTGCTGGGTCTCGGGGCCGCGCTGCTCATTCATTCGCTGACGCGGTTCGGGGACCTCTACAAGACGATCTATTTCCTGCCCGTCATGGCCGCGCTGATTGCCATGGCCATCGTGTGGGAATTCGCCTTTCATCCGACGATCGGGATCATCAACGCCACGCTCGAGCGCGGGTGCGGGACGTGGCTTGAGGCGTGGGATTGGTACGCCGCCGGGTGCGAACGCACCTTCCCGCTCTGGCTGACGGACCGGGACTATGCCATCTGGACGGTGGCGTTCATCGGCGTCTGGCAAGGCTTTGGCTTCAACATGGTCCTGTACCTTGCCGGGCTGACCTCTATCCCGCGCACGCTTTATGACGCCGCTGACATGGACGGCGCGCAATCAGGGTGGGAACGGTTTCGGCTGGTCACATGGCCGATGCTGGGGCCGACCACCGTGTTCGTGGTGACCATCAGCTTCATCCGCTCCTTTCAGGTTTTCGACACGGTGGAAGCGTTCTACCCCCAAGGCGGCGGCCCGTCGAAATCCGTCTACGTCATGATGTTCGCCATCTACGAAAAGGCCATTCAGCAGAACCTGATGGGGATCGGTGCGGCAATCACGGTCGTGTTCCTTGGCTTCGTGATGTTCCTGACCATCCTGCAACGCTGGCTCGTGGAACGGAGGACGCATTATGTCTGACGCAGGCGCCCACTCGTCCGTATTGTCGGACGGTCTCACCCTTCGGTTTTCCACGCGGGAGACGATGAAGCATGTCGTGCTGATCCTCGGCGCGGTTGTGGTCTTGCTGCCCTTCTACGTGATGGTCAGTTACTCGCTGAAAGCCCCTGCCGAAATCATGCAGCAGACCGGCGGCTTCTTGGGCTCTCAGGAACCGTTCCGCGATGATTTCTGTGTGAAGCTGGGCAATGCGGTGGAAGACTGCATGGTCAATCCCATCGTCTACAATTACACCACCGCGTTCGAGAAAGCGCCACTGCTGCGATACCTGCTCAATGGCGTGATCGTGACAGTCTCGATCTTCCTCATTCAGGTGGTGGTCGCCCTGCCCTGCGCCTACGCGCTGGCCAAGCTGAAATTCTGGGGGCGGGAGGCAGTGTTCGGGCTGGTGCTCTTCTGTCTGCTGATCCCGGTCCATGCGATTGCCCTGCCGCTTTACATCATGCTGGCGAAGCTGGGTCTCACCAATTCCTATGCGGCGCTGATCATCCCCTGGACGATTTCCGTTTTCGGGATTTTCCTGATGCGCCAGTTTTTCATGACCGTGCCGGATGACCTGATCGATGCCGCGCGTATGGATGGGATGAGCGAGTACTCCATCGTCTGGAACGTGATGCTGCCCACCGCAATCCCCGCGCTGATGGCCTTTGGCATCTTCAGCGTGGTGGCGCATTGGAATGACTACTTCTGGCCCCGCATCGTCATCACCGGCAACCGCGATCTGTTCACGCCGCCTTTGGGCCTGCGTGAATTCAAGGGCGATGCGGATGGGGATAATTTCGGGCCGATGATGGCCACAGCCTGCATCATCGTGACCCCGCTCATCGTGGCTTTTCTTCTGGCGCAACGCCGTTTCATCGAAGGGATCACACTATCCGGAATGAAGTAAGCCGGGATCAATCCCGGCCTACCACGACATCCCGACAGGGATACCAACCGGGGCGCTGCCAATCGCCAAACCGTCAGGCCCCAAGCACATGGAGAGAGTAATGAAAAAACTCACAACCACAATGGCGCTTGCCCTGCTCGCAGGCCCTGCCCTCGCCGAAGACAAGATCGTGATCGAGTTCGCCTATCCCTATAGCCACCTCTTTGACGTGACCTACGAAAAGATCCTGCCGAAATTCTATGAGGCGCATCCCAACATCGAAGTGAAGATGCGCGCGACCTATGAAAGCTATGAAGACGGCACCAACACCATCCTGCGTGAGGCCGTTGCCGGCACGTTGCCCGATGTGACCATGCAGGGCCTGAACCGTCAGGCGATCCTGGTGGAAAAAGGCATTGCCAAATCGCTGGAACCGTTCATCGCCGAGGAAGCCGACTTCGCCAAAGACGGCTATCACAAGGCCATGCTGGATCTGGGCACGTTTGAAAGCGACGTCTACGGCCTGCCGTTCTCCATCTCCTTGCCCGTGAGCTATTACAACATGGAAACGATGGCCAAGGCGGGCTACACCACCGAAAACCTGCCCTCCACATGGGATGAGGTGATCACAGCCTGTGAGAAGTTGCAGGAAGCCGGCGTCGACAACCCCATTTTCTGGGGCTGGAACATCACAGGCAACTGGTTCCTTCAGGCGCTGATGTGGAGCCAGGACAAACCCACCGTCATGGGCACGGATTTCACGCTGGATGAACCCGAAGGGCTGACCGCGCTCAACACAATGCATGATATCTTCCGCGGCTGCGACATGCAGAACCTCGAATGGAAGGCGGCGCTGGCCTCCTTTGCTGCCGGCGATGTGGGCATGATGTTCTGGTCCACCTCCGCCGTGGGCGCCGTGGAACGCTCCATGGGGGATTTCACGCTGGTGACGAATGAATTCCCCGGTCTGACGCCACAAGGCCCAATGGGCCTGCCTGCGGGCGGCAATTCGGCCATGCTGGTCTCCACGTCTGAGGACCCGGCAGAACTGGATGCTGCGTGGAAATGGCTGAAGTTCATCACCTCGGGTGAAGGGGCAGCAGATGTGGCGCGGACCACCGGTTACATGCCGCCGAATCAGGCGGCGAACGAGATCATCCTCGCGGATTTCTATGCCGAGAACCCGACCAAAGCCACCGCTGTGCGTCAGCTGCCTCTGCTGCGCGAATGGCAGGCCTATCCGGGCGACAATGGTCTGGCGGCCACGCAGGTGATCTATGACGCGCTCGAAGGCATCGTGACGGGTGAATTCGACGACATGGAAGAGCTGCAACAAGAGCTGAGCGAAGAGGTTCAAGACCTACTTCCGACCGGTTCCTAAGCCAACAAACCATGGGAGCCTTGCTCCCCCAGACCCACACCATAAGCTGGGGGCGCCTTGCTCCCCCAGACCCACACCATAAGCTGGGGGAGCCTTGCTCCCCCAGACCCCCTCAGGATATTTTCAGCCAGAAGAAGATCATGAAACTCCTCCAGTTTACCGACATTCATCTGACCACGCCGGGCCAAACCATCGCCGGACGCGATCCCAATGCCAATTTTGAACGCGGCCTTGACCACGCCATGGCGCTGCATGCGGATGCAGAGGCCCTGTTCATCACCGGGGATCTGTCTGACTGGGGAAATCCTGACGATTACAACCGCCTCAAAGACAGGATCGCAACGCTGCCGATGCCTGTCCATCTGTTGATCGGAAACCACGATGACCGGCCCGCGCTGCTCAAGGCATTTCCAGAGCTGAAAGGGGATGGCGGCTTTGCGCATCACGTCATCCCGTTGTCGCTGGGCCATGCCATCACGCTTGATACTTGGGGGCCGGAAACCCATGCCGGTCATTTCTGCCGAGCCCGGGCCGCATGGCTGGACGAACAATTGCAATCCCTTCCCGGCCCGATCTGGATTTTCATGCATCACAATCCGGTGCCCACGCGCGTGGGCCCTATGGACAAAATCATGCTGCAAGAGGGCGACCGCTTCGCACAGACACTAGAGCCGCATCGTGACAAGATCCGCCACATCTTTCACGGGCATTGTCACCTGACCCTGTCGGGGTCCGTGCTGGGCATCCCGTTTTCCGCGCCCCGCGGCACCAATCACGCCGGCTGGCCTGATTTTGCCGCCAAGAGACTCCTCTCCTCGGCGGGCCTGCTTGAAGCCTATTCAGTGGTGTTCGCAGACAAGACCACGACCGTCGTTCATCAGATCGAATTTGGATATGACGGAGAGATCAAAAGCGAAGGATCACCGGACTACGTGGACTGGGATCGCCTGACGATGGTGCGTTAGGGCCGGTCAGGCGTGCAGACCGGCGTCCCGGCGCAACCAGTCAGCGAAGTCTTTCCGGGAGGCGCCATGGATCTCGAAACCATCGAGGTCTGACAGCGTGAGCTTGGTCTTGTCGACAGGCTTTGGCGACCTCTGGCCGCGCCGATGAACCCATACCCACTCAACACGGCCAAGCTCATTTGTCTCTGCGATCAAGTAACCCGCCATTTGTTCCCTCTGGGCGTCATAGACAACACGGTGCCTTATCCGTGGCGCTGTGGCAGGGGCCTGCTTCGGCCAGCACGGATCACGATCGCAATGGCCCCGCCATGGCGGGCGTTTTCCATGCGGCTACCCGAGCAATAGTTTTTTCCGCTCGGCGTATTCCTTGGCATCAATTTCGCCACTGGCAAATCGCAAGTTCAACGCATGTATCGCGTTGTTGTTGGTCTTGTCTTCCGAGAACCCCGCGCTGGGCGCGATCCATTTGACAAGCGCGACAATGGCCACGACCACCGCTGCCAAGAACAGCAGCATGAAAACCGGACCCATAATCATTCCAAACCCATAGTCGCCAAACATATGTGGATGGCCATAACTGTCTGCCGGGTCCGCAATTGCACGGCTGCTATACGTCGCCGCCAGCATGGTGATCAAAACACCTGAACCTTTCATTGTGTGTCTCCTGAATATTTGAGCAACGATCCTCGTCGGCCAAATCCAGCACTATGCCCGATAGCGACGCCATGCCTTGATTTAGATCAACCTGATCAAAAAGATGTAAGGGGCCAAAGACCAGCCCATGCAAGCGCCACTCATGCTGGCTGGGAAGATCGCCCAAAGCGAACCCGCTGGCGCGGTTTCAAGAGGCTTACTGCACAGGGTTTCCGGCACCCCGGCCGCAAAAACTCGCCCATGTTGGCCGGGAAAAAGATGCATGTTTTGAGACTCGGAATTGCCTTCCAACTTGACGTGAAAACGCCTATGACATACGCGTCCCAACCAGCGCGCGGGCGTTGTGTAGTGGTAAGACCTTAGCCTTCCAAGCTAATGACGCGGGTTCGATTCCCGCCGCCCGCTCCATCCTCTCCTTTTTGACAAACCGCAAACGCCCCCGGGGGCAACACTCTGTGTCGCAGGGTCGGGCCGCGATCAGGGCTTGACCCTTTTCACCCCCCCGTCCAAGACAGACAGGCCGGGCGGATGAGGAACATATGGTACGCAAGGCCGAAAATGGCGCGAATGGTCTGAAACGGGAAAAATCCAAGCGCGTCAGCGCGCTGCGGGAACTGTGGCCGTTCATGCGCCCCTATAAGGGGCTGATGGTTGCGGCCACGCTGGCGCTTGTTCTGGCGGCGAGCATCTCCCTGATCCTGCCGATCACGGTTGGGCGGCTGGTCGATATCTTCCTTGATGGCGACACCGCTTTGCTGGACAAGTATTTCCTCGTCGCCATCGGGTTTGCCGGGCTTTTGGCGGTGGGCACCGGGCTGCGTTACATGCTGGTGTCGCGCATCGGAGAACGGGTAGTGGCCGATATCCGCATGGCTGTCTTCGCCCGCGTCATTTCCATGAGCCCGCGGTTTTATGAAAACTTGCTCACCGGCGAAGTGCTCTCGCGCATCACGACGGACACCACGCTGATCCTGTCCGTCATCGGCTCATCCGTCTCCGTCGCGCTGCGCAACGTGCTGCTCTTTTTTGGCGGGCTCGTGATGATGTTCATCTCGTCCGCCAAGCTGACCGCGCTTGTGCTTTTGATCGTGCCACTGGTCCTCGTTCCCATCCTTGGGATGGGCCGCAAACTGCGCAGGCTCAGCCTCGAAAACCAGGATTGGATCGCGCACAGCTCTGGCCGCGCGTCAGAGGCGCTGACCTCTGTCCAAACGGTGCAGGCCTTCACCAATGAAGGCGCCAGCATGCAGCAGTTCAACGACGTCACCGAAAGCAGCTATCGTTCCGCCCAGCGGCGTATCCTGACACGGGCGCTGCTGACCGTCATTATCATCTTCCTCGTCTTCACCTGGATCGTTGGCATCCTGTGGATCGGGGCGCAGGATGTGCGGTCTGATGTGATGACCATCGGCACGCTGATCCAGTTCCTGATCTATTCGATTATCGTGGCGGGGGCCGTCGCCGCCCTGTCCGAGATCTGGAGCGAGTTGCAGCGCGCCGCGGGCGCCACGGAGCGCCTCATCGAAATGCTTCAGGCCGAAGATGATGTCCGCGACCCCGACACGCCCGCGACGCTGTCCCGCCCCGTGCGCGGAGAGGTGGGGTTTGAAGGCGTCTCCTTCACCTACCCGTCCCGCCCGGACACCTCTGCCCTTGATGGCGTCAACCTCACCGTCAAGGCCGGTGAAAACATCGCCATCGTCGGCCCGTCCGGCGCTGGCAAATCCACCATCATTCAGCTGCTACAGCGCTTCTATGATCCGAAAGCCGGGCAGATCACGCTCGATGGGATCCCCATCAAAGATCTCGCGCGGGCCGATCTGCGCGGAGCCATGTCCCTTGTGCCGCAGGAACCCGTGGTCTTTGCGGCGTCTGCCATGGAAAACATCCGCTTTGGTCGGCTGGACGCCAGCGATGCAGAGGTGGAGGCCGCCGCCCGCGCCGCCGCCGCCCATGATTTCATCGCCGCCCTGCCCGATGGCTATGACACCCAGCTGGGCGAACGCGGCGTCATGCTGTCCGGCGGGCAGCGCCAGCGCATTGCCATCGCCCGCGCCATCCTGCGCGACGCCCCGGTGCTTTTGCTGGATGAAGCCACCAGTGCGCTCGATGCGGAAAGCGAACGCGCAGTGCAGGACGCGGTGGAGGAAATGTCCAGAAACCGAACCACGATCATCGTGGCGCATCGTCTGGCCACCGTGAAACGCGCCGACCGGATCATCGTGATGCAGGACGGGCGCATCGTCGCCACCGGCAGCCACGCCAGCCTCGTGGCCGAAGACGGGCTTTACGCGCGTCTGGCGCGGTTGCAATTCACGGATGGTGAGGCCGCCTAAAGCACCGGCGCGGAACCAAGGCCCTTGGGCCGCCGCGCTTTGCCTGGCCCAACCCAGGGTCTGGAGAATTGGCAATTGCAGGACATCGCTCAGATGTCGTCCGGGAACCCCACGATAAAGCACTGCGGATCAAAGCTCAGAATCGCCAGACCGGGGCCAGCCAAAGCCGCTCTGCTAAGCGTCAAAACAACACCGACGCGATACCGACGTTATACCGACGCAATACCGACACGAGTTTTTCAGCCTTTTCAGCGCCTTACCCTGCCCCAAACGCAAAACAACGCCGATCAATGTTAAAAAGTTTCACATCGCCCCTTGTGCAGCCCCTTCACGCGCCCCATCTTGGGAAATGTAAACAAGATTTACATTTTCTGCACACCCACAAGGAAACCTAAAATGCAAACCGCACTTTCCCCCACCCCGACATCCGGCTTCACCGGCTGGTTGCGCCGGGCAGAGGCATGGCTCGACGACAAGGGCACCGGCGCCTGGATCGCCGCCATGGTGCTCGCTTTTATCTTCGTCTGGCCCCTCGGCCTTGCCCTTCTCGCCTACATGATCTGGAGCGACAAAATGTTCTGTTCTTCCGCCCGCCGCAATCACAAACGCAAATCCTCGGTCAGCGTTTCCCGCACTTCCGGCAACGCCGCGTTTGACGCCTACAAGGCGGATACGCTGCAACGCCTTGAACAAGAGCAGGAAAACTTTGAAGCCTTCCTTCAAAGGCTCCGCGACGCCCGCGACAAAGCTGAATTCGACCAGTTCATGGACGAACGCGCAGCCGACGCTGGCAAGCCCGAGGAACCCCAAACGCGCGAGGCATGACGCCCCTTATCCTCGCGCATCTACACCCGGCCCGAACCCCCATCAGGCCGGGTGTAATTTATGAACGGCACGCCCTATATCTACCTCGTGATGACTGATTACAGCTGGCATATCCCCGACCCGTCCTCGCAGCCTGAATTCTATCAGGACATTCCCACCAAACGCGCCATGGCGTGGGTTATCGACAGCGTTCTGGTTCTGCTGCTGTGCCTGCTGATTCTCCCCTTCACGGCCTTCCTCGCGTTGTTTTTCCTGCCGCTTTTGTGGTGGACGGTCAGTTTCGTTTACCGTGTGGTCACAATTTCCAAAGGCTCGGCGACCCTTGGCATGCGCGTCATGTCCATCGAATTCCGGACCTTGGCAGGCGATCAGTTCGACCTCCCACTCGCCCTTAAACACACCGCAGGGTACAGTTTTTCTCTGTTATTCGTTCCCCTGCACATCATATCCGTAATCTCAATCCTTGCGTCTGAGCGGCGTCAAAGCCTTGTCGACCACGTCCTTGGCACCGTCGCGATCAACAAACGTGCGGGCAGTTGAACGCAACGTACGGGCTTTGGTCTTGGCGGTTAAGGTTCTGATTGCTATCGTCTGACCAGATCGGTTGAAAACGCATGCGTCATACGCTTCCTCTCGCGCCGCAATTCTATGTAACGGCTCCGCAACCCTGCCCATATTTGGCGGGGCGGATGGAACGTAAGCTGTTCACCGCCCTGCAAGGCGACAACGCGCAAAAACTGAACGACAGCCTCTCCAAACAAGGCTTCCGCCGCAGCCAAAACGTGCTCTATCGCCCGTCCTGTGCAGATTGTGCGGCCTGCCTCTCAGCCCGGATTGACGTGTCCCATTTCAACGCGACCCGCAGCCAGCGCCGCACGATCAATCGCAACGCAAAACTGGAACGCCGCGCGACCTCTGCCTGGGCCACGGAAGATCAGTATGATCTCTTCCGCCGCTATCTGGAGACCCGCCACGCCGATGGCGGGATGGCCGACATGGACGCCTTCGAATTCGCAGCCATGATCGAAGAAACCCCGATCCGCACCCGCGTGGTGGAATACACCGATGAACGCACCGGCGATCTGGCCGCGGTGTGCCTGACGGACGTCCTCGATGACGGGGTGTCGATGGTTTATTCATTCTACGACCCCGATCTCACCCGCAATTCGCTGGGCACCTATGTGATCCTCGATCATATCGACATCGCACGGGAGGCGGGCCTGCCTTACGTGTACCTTGGCTACTGGGTGCCTGGCAGCGCGAAAATGGGCTACAAGGCCGCGTTTTCCGGGCTTGAGGTGTATAACGGCGGCGAATGGTCCCCGATGCGCAACGCAGAGGATTACTCGGCCAAACGCCATCCGCTGTGCAACGATCCCATCGCCGAGCAAGTTGCCAATATCTCCCTGCCGGACACCCGCCCCACACAACCCATCCTCGAGTAGTTGGATAATTTATCCATTTTTTCAATGATTTAGCCCTCATCAGGCTGGATCTCAGGCGTGTGAGCCGCACAGCGACGCGCCTGGTCCGTAGCTACAGTTCGAACTTCAAACTGGTCCAGTAACCCGCGATATAGCGCTGCGTTTTGGGAACGTCCTTGAATTCGGCGGACGCTGTTATCTTGCCCGTCTGACCGCGCTCTGCCGCAATCCAGACATGTGCCTCCGGGCGCGCGCCCAAGGCGGCACGGGTGGTCGGTGCAAAGGCTTTCTTGTCCACCCACGCCACATCCAGCCCGTGCCCTTCGGGAAAGGGATAATCGCGGTGACCTTGATGGCTGAGCAGGATGGCTTTGCCGGTCGTGCCCTCTGGCAGGTTTTCCATGATCCGCGCGATGGCGGGATAGGCGGTTTCATCGCCCGCCAACACCACCGGTCCCTGTTCCACGAGCCCGCCGCCACCGGGGCCAATGATCGCAAGCGGTGTACCGGGTGCAACAGACGCGGCCCAGTCGCAGGCCCGCCCACCTTCGTGAATGAACACATCCATCTCCACCAAATCCGCACGCAGACTGCGCGCGGTGTAGACCGGGCGGTGCAGGGCTTTCGCACCCTTGGGCCATTTGGTGGATCCGTTGGGCGCCAGCGTTGGATATTCCGGATTGGTGTTTTCGGGCTCCGGCAGAAGGATGCGGAAATGAATGGCATCCTGTGCGGCAAAGGGGTCCGGCCGTTCCAGACGAAGGATGACACGGTAAAACTCTGTGCAAAGGCGACGGGTTTCCATCACGTCGGCAAATTGCAAATTGGGCGGATACCGATCGGACTCAGTCATGTCCGACCATGTGATGCCGTCGGCAATCTCCGGCACGGCCCCGGCGATCTGACCCACAAGGGCGTCACGAATGACATGCACGTTTTCCGGCTTCATGGCGGCGATCACCAGCCGAAGGCCATCCGGCGCACGATCCACGACACCAAATTGGCCCAGATCGCTTTCAATCATAAGCGCCTCGGGCCCATCTTCCACCACCGTCAGTTCATACTGTTCCGCGCGCAGACGCATCAGCGTCTTCATAGCATCAAAGCTCAGCCCATCGATATCAGAATGCACCTTCATGAGAAGGACATAGCGCGATGATGTGGCTACTGGAACCTCGCATCGGTCAAAAGACGTCGCGCCCTAGTCGACCGCCTCAACCCCGTTGATGATGTCCGCGGCAGCCTTCAGATGCGGGATTTTCTGATTTTTCAGGCGGCCATCCTTCTGCGCGGCCTCTTCCATCGCCTTGTTCATCCGGTCATGGGAGACATCAAAGAGCTCGCGCCCGCGCTTCCAGTTCATGAAACCCATACCCTTCAGCGGTGAGATATTCAGCAACACGTCATTGCCGACATCCATATGCTGCAACATCCGGCGGGAATTCACGACCATCGTCCGGCTCAGAATGCCAAAGAGCGACGGTTTGCGCGGTCCGCGTTTCTTGCGCTTGAAAAGCCCCGCCAGCGCCTGACGGCGAGACGGGAAATCTTCGTATTTCGTCTTGGCACGCCACGGTTTGGGCGCGTGAAAATTCATGATCAGGTTGGGCCCGGTCTTCAGGTCTCGCATCACATTGATGGGCACATTGTTGAGGATCCCGCCATCGATCAGCACCTCGCCATCCTCCATGATGAAAGGCGGGAAGACGCCTGGTACGGCGGTGGAGGCACGCACAGCTTCCCACAACGGGCCGCGGGTCATGACAACCTCATCGTTATTGGTCAGGCTGGTGGCAATCGCAAAGTAATTGATGGGCATGTCTTCGATATTGTGCCCGCCATAGTGGTGCTGCAACGCACGATCCAGGATGGTGTGATCCAGCACGCCATGTTGCGGCAGGTTGAGCGTAGACATGGCCTTGGACGTGACGAACAGGTCATCGCACACATCCATGATGTCCCGTGTCGGCACACAAAGGGCCATGGCCGCGGCAAGTGCAGCCCCGACGCTTGTGCCGCCTATGAAATCAAACTCATATCCTTTCTGTTCCAGCGCCATCGCCACACCAAGATGCGCCGTCCCGAACGATCCCCCGCCGCACAGCACAAGGCCCAGCGCCTCCCCCCGCATAAAACGGGCCAGCCGACCAAAATCACGGTCTGAATCCAGCGCCACATGATGGTGTAGCGCCACGTCGCGATGGACAAGCCATCGTGCCGTGTCTGTTGTCGGCTCAGAGGAAGATGGCCGGTAAAGCGCCAATTGCACGTTGGATCGCAATGTACCGCCCAGAACTTCTGATTCCAGCGTCGAGATCGGAACATCCGGGCCGGTCACTGGTGTTTTTTCCAGTGCAATCAAAACACTGTCAGAATTTTCAACAATCACCTTGCGCCAGACATCATTGCCCTCGGCATGGACGCAGAGCAGAACCATGTTGGGACCCGTGGCCTCTTGCTGTTCCAGCCAGGTGGTCATGCCGGGCTCGTCATCGTGCAACTCCGCCGGACAGGCGGTTTCATCCATCACCACCCATTCACCCACATTGGCGAACGCGGCGCGCAGCCCTTCGGCAAAACGCGCATCAATTGGCCCATCGCCACCGGGCAGAACGGAACAGATGCGGCCCGGTCGTGGCGTGACATCGGCACGCGCCACGATCGTCTGCGCCAGCCGTTGGGACAGCGCGCGCAGGATGCCCTTGGCCAGATCCGGTGTACGCTCGGCCAGTTCGTCATAGGCGGTCTTGGTCAGTGACATGACAGCAGAGTTCCGGGCCGCAATCACACTGGCGGTGCGGGTGCCGCCCGCGAAAAAGGCAAGCTCCCCGATGGGTTCTCCCACGGAAACTTCCGCGATCCGCCCTTCATTCTTGGTGACGACGAACCGGCCTTTCAAAACGATGTAAAGGGTTGCCGCCACATCGCCTTCGCGGATCAGAACCTCCCCACGGCGCACTTCCCTGTACCCTGCCGTATCTGCGATCTGACCAAGAACGTCTTCATCCAGACGGCTGAATGCCTCGACATGACGCAGAAGGGACATTTGCAGGTCACGATCAGCGCCAAGCGAATTGGTCATAAAATAGATCCCCCAAAACAGAACGGCCCGCTGCAATACCGTCGCACCGCCACCGTGTAACTATTGGCCCAAACTGGATTTTTGGCAAGGCGCGTGACAGGTGTCGTAGCGTTACAGTACGAGGCAAGGGCGGTCGCTTGCCGCCATCAATCCGGGCACAGCGATCGGTGACCAAGGTTGTAATAACGCAAAATAGGCCGACAGACTTGTGCAAAAGTCACCCCATCAACGCCCATTTTTGGACACGATTGTCGTTAACTTTGGCCGATGGAACCATGCGGTCGCCGCACGCAAGGATTTGGAAATAGGACCGAGCTAACGTTACGATGCAGAGCGAGAAGAACAAAAGAGTGGAAGATGCACCAACGCAGGCCGCCCATGCTTTGAGCTCTGGCGAGGTGCTTTTGCATGGGCAATACCGGATTCAGAGGTACCTGAGTTCGGGTGGGTTTGGCGTGACCTATCTGGCCCATGACAGTCTTGATCGACCCATCGTAATCAAGGAATGCTTTCCGGTTCTGACATGCCACCGCAAAGGCAAGCAGGTAATCGGCCGCACCCCCGAGGATGTCGAAACATTCTCCGCGATTGTGCGCAATCTCATGCATGAAGCGCGGCGCATGGCGCGGCTGGATCATCCCAACATCGTAGGCGTGCATCAGGTTTTCGAAGAAAACGGCACCGCCTATATGGCGCTCGATTTCATCGATGGGCTGGACTTGCTTGAGATCATTCAAAATGATCCGCGCCGCCTGACGCCTGATGTGGTGACATCGATCCTCAAGAAAACCCTTGAGGCCGTGGCCTACATGCATGACAGCAACATGCTGCATCGCGACATTTCCCCCGACAATATCCTGATCACGGCGGACAATGAACCGGTGCTGATCGATTTCGGGGCCGCGCGGGAAGTCACGAACAAGGCCAGCAAGACGCTGTCCAGCCTCGATTCAGTCAAGGAAGGGTATTCCCCGCTGGAATTCTATTCCAAAGATGCCGATCAAAACGGCGCATCGGACATCTATTCGCTCGGCGCGAGCATGTACCATGTTTTGATGGGCAAAGCCCCGCCAGACAGTCTGGCACGTCTGTCGGCTGTGAGCGCAGAGAAAGACGATCCACTGGTTCCGATCCCGCCGGACGTAGAGGGCTATGACAAGCCGTTCCTGTCCGCCATTGATCACGCGTTGGAGCTTTTCCCGATGGACCGGATGCAGAGCACTGCGCAGTGGCTCGAACATATCGATGAAGAGCGCAAGTGTCAGGCCCTCCTGACAGCGGCGCAACAGGATGAAGGGCTTGAGCACATCGTCAAGGACCTCATCGATCAGACCAATAGTGACACCGCGACGGCCAATGCTGTGCGCATGGCGGAAGCGGAACGCCGCAAACGCATCGCATCGCAATCCGTTCACACGATGTCACAGCCCGTGTTCAAAGAAAAACCAACCCATGACATCTTCGGAGATCCGCTGCCGGACGAAGATGACGGGATGGAGATATGCAGTCTGGCACAGAAGCCCACGCATGGAAGAACGCCCTTTTTCGGCAGCATCTTGAACCTGCGCAGGTCCTTCTTTGCCTCGAAATCAACACCGTTAGAGGCTGAAACATGAGGCCGCGCACATGAAACTGATCCGAACACTGATCGAAAGCAAAAAGGGCGAAGCCGCCGCCATAGCGCCGCCGCGCACGCCCTCGCGAACGCCAACGACCACCGCGCCACGTCGGAGTACGTCCGCGCCCGTGTCCGACGTTTTGAATGCACGGATCATGCTGTCTGACGGGCTGGACAGGCGGATGAAGGAATTCAAAACCGACATGATTGAACTGGCTCCGCGAAAAAACGTGGATGAATCCAGCAAGAAATCCAAACGCGTTTGGGATCTGGATCCGCCAGAAACCACGACACAAGAGGTGCAACCGCCCAAAGAAGACCAACAGGACGAAGCACCCACGCAGCCTTTGCCCCCAGAAGCAAACGACGAAGGGGTGCACGCACAAAGAGCCGCAACACCACCTGAAAAGCGTCGCGACCGCAAGGCAAGCGCATTGCGCATGTTTGAGGTGCCTGCACCACTGCAACCACGCCGCCCCCTCACCATCGGGCGCAAGAAAACACGCATCATGGGGTTTTGTGGCGACGACGCCCCAGCCGATCTGTTTGATGTACCAGATGACGACGTCGCCCAGGGTCTGGAATTCCCAGTGGGCTGGCTTGTCATCATCAAAGGGCCGGGCCGCGGTACATCCTTTGTGCTGCAAAACCCCGTGTCGTCCATCGGGCGAGGCGCTGGTCAGACGATCACATTGAACTTTGGAGATGATACAATCTCTCGTCAGAACCATGCCGCGGTGGCCTATGACGACGAGATGAACGCCTGTTTTCTCGGCTTTGGTGGCAAAGCGAACCTGGTGCGCCTGAATGGGCGTCCGGTGTTGACCACGGAACAACTGACCCATGGTGATGTCATTCGAATTGGCGAGACGGATTTGAAGTTTATCGGGCTGTGCGGTCCGGATTTCTCGTGGCAGGACGAAGAAACAGGCCGCACGGATGACTAGACCCTATGTGTCATATCAGGCCTCTTCGGTGCTTTACCTCGGTCAGCGCGAAAATCAGGAAGATGCGCTGGCGATGGATTTTGCGCTCGGATCCGATTTGGGGTTTGCAGTGCTGTCGGATGGGATGGGCGGACACAACGCCGGTGAGGTCGCAAGCCGTATCGTCGTGACAGAGGTGTTCCGGGAACTGAAGTTTCACAAAGGGCGTGGCAACGCCCTGGAAGCGGCGATTGAAGGAACCATCGAAAACCCCGTGCGCGACGCCCTTCTGGATGCCGCAGACGCCGCCAATGCCTGTGTCGGGGAGGTGGCCGATGAAACGCCCGAAGCGCGGGGCATGGGCGCGACCCTTGTCGCACCTTTCTTCGACCGTGATCAACTGAGCTGGATTTCCATTGGCGACAGCCCGCTTTACCTGCATCGCAACGGGCGGCTGAACCAACTCAACGAAGACCATTCCATGGGACCACATATAGATATGATGGTGCGTTCCGGCATGTTGACAGAGCGCAACGGCCGCGATCACCCGGATCGCAATTGCCTAACCTCCGTGCTGGTGGGAAGACCGATTTCCCGGATCGATTGCCCGGAAGAGCCCACGCATCTGATTGACGGCGACATCGTGATTGCCGCCAGTGACGGGATACAATCCATCCCCCATCATGAGATGGAACAGATCATCGAACGCCATTCGGAAAAGACTTCTGACAGCATTGCGCAAGCATTATTGATGGAAATTGAAAGACTGGCCGATCCAGAACAGGACAATCTGAGCCTTGTGGTCGTAAAAATCATAAAATCCGACACGGTGCGTAATTTCTGCCCGAGCCCCGAGGTGGTGAGCAAGCCAGAGCCGGCACAATCGGCGCAGATGCATCAAGACGTCAGTCACATGGCCCCGAGGCGCACGAACCGCCTGCATAGATCGCTGGCTCGCATGTTCCCCGCCTCACCTTCCCCGGCAAAGTGATGCTGGACCAGACCACCTTCGCCACCCGGCCTGGGGCAAAGACCGAAATTCAAGAGCGTTTGCAAACAACACTTGAGACCGGGCGCATGCCAAGCCGCATGCGCAGCTCTGGTCAGACGCTGGCGGACAGGCTGGCGGCACCGGTCAGGTTATCCCTCATGGGCATGCCGGGCGCAGGAAAAACCACGTTGATACGGGCGTTGCTAGGGGTCGAAACCCCAAGTTTCGAAGGCGGGTCAGACGATATGGCCCCGTCTTTTGCACTGAGTTACGGCGATGCATTGCAGGGATGTGTGACATTCGAAGATGGCACCCGCGATGAGGTAACAGCCGCTGATCTGGCGGACGGATTCCATCGCAAGGCAATCTATGCGGACCTTCAGATGCCCTGCGACCGGCTGCGCGACATTCACATGTTCGAACTGGTCACGGACGGTAGCGCAGAAGAGCTTTTACAGGCTACCCCATGGGCCGCGGAACGCTGCGAGATCCCGATCTGGTGTTCGCGCCGGTTCGATGCGACGGAAGCCCAGATTTGGGCGCAGGTACCCGACAGGCTGAAGGACCATGCCATTTTGGTCCTGACCCAAGCGGATCGGCAAACGCCCGATGGCATGACTGATTGGCTCGACAGTGCACATGATTTGGCCAATGCGGGCTTCAGCATCATTGTGCCAGTCGCCGCCGAGCGCGCATATGAAGCGCAGATAGGGCGCCGACAGGACGTTGAAACGATCATGCAGGCGTGCGGGGTTGAGGCGCTCTGGCAGGAAATCATGCACCACGTCGAACAAGGTCGACAGACGGACCTTGCGCATGCAGAACGGTTCCTTAAACGGTTTGAACGGGTCAGGGGCCGCAGAGCGACCGAATTGCGTGATCCTGAAAACTTGGATCTGACACAAGCACCAGAGAGCAAGATGCTCAGCGACGCCCACGGCTATCTGCGCCATCAAGCCTCTGAAATGCTTGCAGATATTGAAGAATTCGGCCCCTTCGCACAGGCACGCATAGTTGAACGCTGTCTGGAGGCGGCCAATCACGTGGTGGACCTGATAGCGGATGATATGGCCGTCAATGCAGAACAGGTGCTCGCACATAACGCCGTATCGGATGCGGCTGACATGCTGCTATTGATGACACTCGAAAACACCCCGGATGCGGCCGAGGACGCCGTGCATCTGATCATTCAGGTCCAGCGGGAGTTGGAATTGGCTGCTTGAACCGTGGGGCGGACCGCCCGACCAACACCCGCATTTGTCCACATTTCCAACAAAATTCGCGCCTATTTTTTCTCAAACGACGCCGGATTTCCGTCCGGCGCTGCTGACCGGTTGTGAAGACTACGAAATGAACATCGAAACGAATATCGAGACCTACGCAGGTCGCCCTGCAATCGTCTGCCACAAGGCGGATCTGATGCGGCGGTATATGGCGGCGCTTGACCCGCTGGCAAAGAGCCGCGATGCGATTGACCAGACGCTGAGTGATCTGATCAAGGTGGGCGACCGCACCATGGTCGAACGGGCGCGCAAACTGCAATCCCGTCTGTCCGAAGTGGAACCGGCGATCACCATGATCGGTCAAGTGAAGGCAGGCAAGACATCACTGGTGAATGCCATGATCGGGATGCCGGGACTGTTGCCATCGGATGTGAACCCGTGGACCTCCGTGGTGACGTCGCTTCACCTCAACCCGCATGCCACCGCCGTCCAGAACAGCGCGCGGTTTGAGTTTCTGGGCCGGATGGATTGGGATCGTCTGGTCAAAGGTGGCGGGCGCATCGGGGAACTGGCCCGCAGGGCCGGCGCCGACAGCGAACTTCAGCGCGTGACCGAGCAGGTGGAGGAGCTGCGCGAAAAATCCCGCAAGCGGCTGGGCGACAAGTTCGAGATGCTGTTGGGGCAGGATCACGATTACGGCTATTTCGATGGTGATCTCATCGAACGCTATGTTTGCCTCGGCGATGACTTTGAGGACGACACGGATACCTCCCGCGATCGCGGCCGCTTTGCCGATATCACGAAATCCGCCCATATCAACATGGCCCATGAGCCCGTCCCCATGCGACTTTGCATTCGCGACACGCCCGGTGTGAACGACACATTCCTTGTGCGCGAACAGATCACCATGAAGGCCATTCGCGGCTCTCAGCTATGCGTGGTCGTTCTGGCCGCGCACCAAGCGCTGTCGACCGTGGATCTTGCGCTTATGCGGTTGATTTCCAACCTGAAATCCCGCGACATCGTGATCTTTGTCAATCGCATAGATGAACTGTCAGATCCGGCGAGTCAGGTCCCTGAAATTCGCGACAGCATCCTTGAGACCTTGAAGATGCACCAGGGCCCCGAATCCGCAGAGGTGATCTTAGGAAGCGCCGAATGGGCCAGCCATGTTCTGGATGATACCTTGACCGAACTGGACAGAGGCAGCGCAGACGCACTTTTGAACTACACCAAGGCGCAGCTGGAGACCCTGCCTGAGGGCCTGAGCGATGACGAAATCGTCTGGCATTTGTCCGGGCTTGGCACGCTGCAAAGGACCATTGCGGAGCGCATCGCTACAGGCGCGGGTCGCGCCGCGATTGACGCGATCGCCCGCAGCGCACGCAACCTTCTGGGTGGAATCAAGATCACCGATGTGCAGGCCGACATCGGCACGGCAGGCGGCCTGTCTCCGGAAATGGATGCGGACGCGGCCCAAACGGAATTCGCGGCGCTTGTGAAGAACCGCACGGCATCGTTGGACACGGGTCTTGAACGGCTGCACGAGGAATTTGGCGACCGCATCACACGGGTGCACGACAGCTATCTGGATCGCGCGACAACCGCGCTGATCCAGCATTTGGAAACAACCAAACAGGGCACGGCGTGGAACTACGATCCGACTGGGCTGCGCATGTTGCTGAGATCGTCCTACCGGACATATGCGAAACGGTCCAAGGATCTGATTTCAAAGATTCTTGCCGACGGCGCGGAAGATATTTCGACCTTTTTTGAACGCATTGCCGCATTGCCGGATGAGACTTATGAACTGGGTGTACCGGAACCCGAGGCCGCGCCGGACCCCGTAATCCTCGGCACGACGATTGCGCTGGATCTGCAATCGAACTGGTGGGCCAAGTGGTGGCAGCGGCAATCAGATGCCAAGTCGCAAACCGAAAAATTCCGCGACCTCATTGCGGCCGAGACCGCACCTATTCTTGAGGCCCTGCGCAATGACTATGGTGAAGTTATCCGCGAAAGCGCGACAACGCAGCTGAACGAGCTGATCGCCGATCAGCGTCAGGTTCTGGATCGTTTACTGCAAGGCGATGCGCCCCTTGCCGAACACAGCGCCCGGCGCGCAGCCCGCATGGACGTCGTGGATCGCGCATTGGCCACGCTGGACAACATGATGAGAGATGCCGAGCCATGACCTATGCCAATGACAGTGCACATTTCGATCTGGACAAAAGCGAGAGCTCAAAGCCGCGTATCGCGCTGATGGGCGAATTCAGCGCGGGCAAAAGCACGCTTTGCAATCTGATTCTGGGCGAAAGCGTTTTGCCAACCAAGGTGACCGCGACCCGCCTGCCCCCGGTTTGGGTGGCCCACGGCGATGAGCCGCCGTTTCGCATGGATATGCGAGGTGAGGTGCATGGAATTGATCTGGATGCACTCGACCGCGTGCGCCCGGATGACACCGCTTACATCAAGGTGCACAAACCCGTCGACCTGCTGGGCATGTGCGATGTGATTGATATGCCGGGAATTTCCGATCCGAATATGACCACTGCCGCCTGGGATGACCTGGTCCAGTCTGCGGATGCAGTGATCTGGTGCACCCATGCGACCCAGGCCTGGCGACAGAGCGAGGCCGCCACCTGGGACGCCCTGCCCGACACTCTGAAAGATCGCAGCCTGCTTTTGCTGACGCGCTTTGACAAACTGGTCTCTGAACGCGACCAGGCGCGGGTGATCCGCCGCGTGGAACAGGAAACGGCTGACGGCTTTCGCGGGGTTTACCCGATTTCGCTTCTGGCGGCGATGGCAGCGGGCGACGACGCAGACCGTCTGCGCGACGCGGGGGCGGAGGCTTTTGCCCGTGGTCTGGTGGACCTGTTGGGCGACCTCGGCTCGTTGGAACATTAAAGGCGCGCCAATGGAGATAGCAGCACAGCTTTCTGATCTGCGCAGTGCCATCCCCGGCTGCCATGTAGCTGCATTTGTTGACCTTTCCACGCGTATGGTTCTGGCCCATGACACGCGCAGCAAGGTACCGCAGGAGCGTTTGGATGGGTTGGCGGATCGCGCCGTAGCCTTGCTGGACACGCCGATCACCGGTGACGTCCCGCCCGATCATGCCATCGCAATCTCAGCGGACAATCAGGAAGTCTTTCTGCGTGCCGTGCCCAAAAGTAGTGACGGGCTTTGCCTTGTTTGCGGCCATGACACGGATGCGCAAGCCGCCACAAAGGCCGGCCTGACCTTGTTGCGGGGCATGGTTTAGATGGCCGTAGTGGACAAGATCAAACCTGCGCTGTCACGCGCCGCGGGTGCTGGCGGTGGCCAGCCGGTCATTGACCCGCAGACCTGCCTTGCGCAGATGCTGGACGCGATTGGGATGGTGGTCCTGCCTCGGGACATGACGCTGTACAATGGGCGTGGGCAACACTTGTCGCTGACGGTCAAATCCCGTCGCCTGATCCGCGTCAACGACGCAGGCGCGATGGATGTGGAGCTGGGTGCAGACCAAGCCCCGGAGGTTGCAGAGACGTTCGCGGATTTTGCCGCCAAGGCCGTCGCGTTGAAAACGCAACTGGCAGAACCCGCGCGGCCAGATATCCTGTCTGAACTGGGCATGCCCGTTAACACGCTGCGCGACGCGTTGGTCAGGTCTGCCCATCTTGCACCGCAGGACAACCGCGGCGTTATTCCCGATCTCAGACACTTGGCCGAGACGCAAACCTTTGCATGGGCTCTCTTTACAAACGGCACGCTGGACGCCTCCTGCGGGGACGTCAATGCCTTGACGGCCGCTCATGACACCGCGCTGCCTCACATCCTGAAAACGGAACAGCCCGGGCAAGGCCGGGCTGCTTCATGGGTTCTTGGTACCGGTGGCGAAACACCCATCGCCATCGCACTGGAGGGGGATCGCTGTTTCGTTGCGGCCCTGCCCCGTTCCCTGATACAGCATTGGATCAAGGCCTGCGCTCAAAGTCAGACTTAACTGCCCTCCGACATGTTCATGGCTTCAGTTTCAATCTTAATGTCCACCTGATCACCAACCAGACCGTTGGCAACAGCGTACTCCATGCCGAAATCGCTGCGCATGATGGATGTTGTCATCGATATGCCCAGAACCTCGCGCTTGTGCCCGAACGGATAGTCACCAACCTTGTTGAGCGTCACGTCCAGCGTCACAGGCTGTGTCACGCCAAGGATCGTCAAGTCCCCGGTCACGGTGCCGGCTGTATCGCTTTTGGGCGTTCCTTCCGTGGCGGTGAAGGTTATTGTGGGATGTTCTTCCACGTGCAGGAAATCCTTGTTCTTCACATGGCCGTCACGCGCCTCGTTGAATGTTTTCACGCTGGCGGATTGTATGGTGACGTTCACATCTGACAGTTCCTGGGTGTCGACGTCATACATGAAGCTGCCCTCCAATCCCGTGAATATGCCCAACGTCTTGGCGTAGCCGATGTGATCGACGGTGAAATAGATCGCCGTATGGGCGTCATCGAGCTGATAAAGCGCCTTTTCTGCAAAGGCGGGGGTAGCGATGGCGGCAGCAGCTAAAACGGGGGCCAGAATGCGCATGATGTCTCCTCTTGTTTGTGGGCGGTATCGTGCAGATATAGGGTGCGCGGCGCGAAATGCTTTCACAATTTCGCGGGCCGGGCCTTGCCGCGCGGGCTTATGCCATAGATGGTGCCGCGAACCAGCGGAGAGTTCCCCATGCCACGCGCCGCCTTTGCCCTGCCGGGCGAGATCACAACCCTGACCGGTGGGTACATCTATGATCGACACGTGGTGGACGGCCTTCGCGGGTTGGGGTGGGAGGTGGACGTATTGTCTTTGGGCACGTCCTTTCCAGCACCTAGCGCGTCCGATCAGACGGATGCGGGGGCGCAACTGACCGCCCTGCCTGCCGACTGTCCAGTGATCGTGGATGGGTTAGCCTTTGGCGCGATGGACACAGACCATGTGGCGCAGGTCGAGGCCCCGATCATCGCGATGGTGCATCACCCGCTGGCCTATGAAAACGGCATACCGGAGGCCGAACGCATGCGCCTTTTGGAACGCGAGCGCGCCAATTTAGCCTACACTGCCCATGTGATTGTACCCAGCCCACACACCGCGCAAATGCTGCGCGACCACTACGATGTACCCGAGACGATGATCACGATTGCGCGCCCCGGCACAGCGCGGCCCACGTCCTTTCCCGCCCCACAGGATCCGCCTCTGATCCTGTCGGTCGGGATACAGGTGCCGCGCAAAGGTCATGATGTGCTTTTGCAGGCGTTGGCCTTGATCGAGGATGTGCCGTGGAAAGCGGTGATCATCGGCGGTGTGCATGATGAGGCGTATGGCAAAGTGCTGACCGCTCTGGTGCATGACCTGGGCTTGTCAGATCGCGTGCACATGCCCGGGCGTGTGCAGGCCGATGAACTCTCCAGATACTACGCGCAAGCCAGCCTTTTCGCCCTGGCCACCCGGTATGAAGGCTACGGCATCGTGTTTGACGAGGCCACGGTGCACGGGCTGCCCATCGTCTCTTGCCGCGTCGGCGCAGTGCCGGGCACGGTGGCGCCTGAGGCCGCGCGCTTGGTGCCGCCAGATGATCCTGCGTCCTTCGCACGCGCCCTACGTGAGATCCTGATGGATCCTGCACGGCGCGGGCAAATGGCAGCGGCGGCATCCAACGCGGCCCATGGTCTGGCAAGCTGGGACAGCACAGCGCAGCTCGTGCATGGTGCCATTTCTCAATTTTCGCAGTGAATGGCGGCGTTTATCCGCTGGCGCAGGCACCAACACCGCTTCGGATAACATTGCCGAGGTGGGTGCAAGCCTCTACATACCGTGTCATGTTGACACAGATTCACGTCAAAGAAATATGACATCCTCGGCGCTTTGGTGCACGGCCGTAGGTCGGGCCGAAATCCGTCCCGGGCTGGAGGGGGAAGGTGTTCGGGTTGAAACCCTGTTCACCGGGATCAGTCGTGGCACGGAGCGACTGGTTTTCGAAGGGCGTGTACCAGAGGAAGAACACGCCCGTATGCGCGGTCCTGCGCAGGAAGGTGATTTTCCATTTCCAGTGAAATACGGCTACTGCGCCGTGGGGCGGGTGGCAGAAGGCGACCTTGCAGGCCAATCCGTCTTTGCGCTGCATCCGCATCAGACCCAGTTCCGACTGACTGAGCCCGCGCTGACCCCGTTGCCTGCCGATTTGCCACCCGAACGCGCCGTTCTCGCCGCCAATATGGAGACCGCGCTCAATGTCCTTTGGGACAGCGGCGCAGGCGCTGGTGACGCAATTGTGATCATTGGTGCTGGGGTAGTTGGGGCGTTAACAGGTTATCTAGCGGCCAAACTGCCAGGAACGGAGGTCACGCTGGTGGATATCAACGTCGACCGCGCCAACCTCGCGGACAGCTTGGGCTGCGCATTTGCCACGCCGGACGATGTGCCGCGCGATGCAGATGTTGTTGTGCATGTCTCAGCCAGCAGCGCAGGTCTGGACACCGCCATCCATGCGGCAGGCGATGAGGCCACGGTTGTCGAGGCAAGCTGGCATGGCATCGGCCCCACGCCCGCGCCCCTCGGCGGGGCCTTCCACAGCCGCCGTCTGAAGCTGATCAGTTCTCAAGTGGGCGCCCTGCCCGTATCACGCCGCCCGCGCTGGACCTACGCGCGGCGCATGGCCAAAGCGCTGGACCTGCTCTGCGACCCCACACTCGACAGGCTTGTCTCAGGCGAAACAACGTTTGAGGATCTGCCCGCGCAGTATGGCGCGATCCTGGCCGACCCTGCCACGTTGTGCCACCGCGTGCGCTATTAACAACCCGAAGGACCACCACCCCCATGTTTGCTGTCGAAGTTCGTGACCATATCATGATTGCCCATTCCTTCCCGGCCGAGGTGTTCGGCCCGGCGCAGGGCGTGCATGGGGCGACCTTCACCGTCGATCTGGCCTTCTATTCGGAGACGATCGATCAATTTGGCATGGTCGTGGATATCGGCCTCGCGCTGGAGGCTTTGAGTGACACGCTGACCCCGCTCAAATACAAAAATCTCGATGAGCTGCCTGAATTCAAAGGCCAATTCACAACCACCGAGTTCCTCTGCAAACACATCTTTGACACGATGGCAGCGCGTGTGCGGGCGGGCGATCTGAACGATGCGGGGCGCGTGAAAAAGCTGCGGGTCAAGCTGCATGAAAGCCATGTCGCGCGGGCGTGGTTTGAGGGGGATATCTGAATGGGCTTTTCCGCAGACTGGCTAAGCCTGCGCGAACCCGCCGATGGCGCGGCCCGCGATGCGCACCTTTTGGCGCAGGCCTGTGCGGCAGCGGGGCCCCGCCCCGTAATCCTCGATCTGGGATGCGGCACCGGCTCCACGACGCGGGCCATGGTCGATCTCTTGCCCAAGGACACGCGGTGGAGATTGCTGGACGGCGACCAGACCCTTTTGGATCGCGCCCAGGCAGAGACACATGCAGTCTCAGAGTTTTTCTGCCAAGACCTTGCGGATGTTGAGGCCCTGCCACTGGACGGCGTGACGCTTGTCACGGCCTCCGCACTGCTGGACTTGATGTCCGAGGAATGGGTTACCCGCCTCGCCGCGCGTCTCAACGTACCGTTTTATGCCGCGCTCAGCTACGATGGCGCGATGGCATGGGCACCCGAAAGCCCTGAAGATCGTGCAGTAGAGGCCTATTTCAACCGCCACCAACGCACCGATAAGGGCGTGGGGCGTGCTTTGGGCCCCGACGCAGGCCCCCGCACTGCAGAGATTTTCCAAAACGCAGGGTTTGACGTGACCTTGGCCCAAAGCCCATGGGATCTGGGACCCGAAATGGCCCCTCTACAGACCCTTCTGAACGACGGTATCGCCACAGCTGCGGAAGAAGCCGGGCTGAAAGACGCGCCCCAATGGGCCCAAACCCGGCGTAAGATGGCCGAAAAGGGCCGAACACGGGTCGGACATATCGATTTGATTGCACTTCCCCTTACATGGTCCCAGAACACGAGTTGACATGAACACTGATATCACACCCAAAGTCTGGGATCAGCTTCTCAGCATGCGCCGCGGCACATTGTCGAAGGTCCTCAACGGGTTCAGCCCCTGTGAGGCAGCGGCATGGGATCTCTATGCGTCACTCGCGCGACGGGACACCGGGCCGTTGACGGTTGCTCAGATCGGTCAATCGCTGGACGGACGCGTGGCGACGGTCACCGGAGATGCGCGGGACGTATCAGGGCCCGATGGGCTGGCGCATCTGCACCGGATGCGCGCACTTGTCGATGGCGTGATCATCGGCGTACGCACGGCCATTCACGATGAACCGCAATTGACCGTGCGGCTTTGCGAGGGCGACAACCCGGCGCGGATCGTGATCGATCCCTCTGGCCGGTTGTCCGATGACGCAAGGCTTTTGAAAGATGACGGTGCGCGTCGCTTTGTCATACAGGCGGTGGATCGTCCCCGCGCTGAGGGGATTGAGGTGATCCGTTTGCCGCTCAAGGGCGATATGATCGATCCACAAGACATCCTGACGGCTTTGCGTGCGGCAGGGTTGAAGAACCTGCTGGTCGAAGGCGGCGGGATCACCATTGCGAAGTTTCTCGAAGCGGGGCTTCTGGACCGTCTTCAGATCGCCATTGCACCGCTTCTCATCGGAGACGGGCCTCAAAGCCTGACGATGCCCAACCCTTGCGAACTTCTGAGCCAGGCCATCCGCCCCAAGATGCGGGCCTTTTCGCTTGGGTCCGATGTGGTCTTTGATTGCGCACTTGGCGAGGCAGGCGAGGCGCGCCCATAGGCAGCGACGAGCGGCCAGTGAACACCAACGTCACGTCATGCGACCTGCCAAGCGAAAGCCTGTTGCACGCCGCCACACAAAGCCCTGGCAGTTACAGGGATTGTTTTTTAGCGGATGTCCCTGCCGAAGATACGCACGCTGATGCCTTCGCACGGTTTGTCTATCTTTTCTTTGACAGTTGGCTCTTTCGTCTTGAACTTAAAATCCTGCGTATCGCCGGGAAGGCCAAGGCGCTGAACAGCGATCCCATCGCATTGGCCAACGGGCAAAGCGATCACTTCGCGGCTTGGATTGTCGATGGGCGCACGGAGCATGAACTTTTGCTTCGTATTCCCGAGACGCCCATACTGACGTGGCTGTCGCTGTCGCAGTCCGGCGCTGTGGCTCAACTGTGTTTTGGCTCGGGCATCCTTGCACAAGACGGGAAAGCGCATCCCCATTGGGGGTTTCGCGCCACGTTGCGGCCACATCGAATGTACTCGGCATCGCTGTTGCGCGCGGCACTGGCAGATTGGGAGAGAGGCAAAACCCTTCCCCAGTAGGCTTGTTAGGTGATGTCTGCAGGACGTGCCAATGTGGGCTGAGACGCCTCCAGTATACGCACTCCTGCCCGATCTTCGGGAATGTCGAAAAGACCAGTGGTCAGAGACAAGCGGCTCAAGATCGGATGGGTCGTGATAACAGCAACCGGAATGGCCAGCGTAAGTGCAATCAACATGGGCGCACCGAAGATTAGCGCGATGGGCACGTAGTAAGCCAGCCACGCCGTCAGCGCGATCCCAGCCAGCGTCTGTGGCCACAGGACCCGTGCAGCCTCACCCCAAGTCAACCATTCCCGGCTGCGCTGCTGCGCGTCCCAACCCACACGGCGGTTGAAAAAGAGCCCCAGAACGAAGACGGTCAGGCCAAAAGCCACGATCGGCGCTGTCAGCATCGACAACACCGTCTCGGCAAAGCCGCTCACCAAAACGCGGGTGCGCCCGCCATATGCGGCTGACATCCTGTTGCTAAGCAAAACCTGCATGAGACCCATGAATTTGGGCATCAGGTTGATAAACAGCACCACGGCAAAGAGCGTTAGCCCCACCCATAGCGGCGCGCCGACAAACTGGCTTTCATCCAGAACCAGCAACGCGCCAAGGCCCACAAACGCCATCCATGCAGGGGCCGCCGCATACATCTGGATCGCAAGGAAAAGCTGTAGGCGGCTCATCGGTTTCAGGCCGGGCAGACCCAGAAGGCGCAAGTACTGCATGTTCCCATTGGCCCACCGCAATTCGCGGCGGATGAAATCCGCCAAACTGGGGGGATTTTCCTCGAAGCTGTCGCTTTCTTCAGCAAGCACACGCACTTCATAGCCAGCCCGGCGTATAAGCGTCGCCTCCAGTTGATCGTGACTCATGATGTAACCAGAGAGAGGTCCTTTCCCGGGCAACACGGGCAACATGCAATTCTGCCGGAATGCTTCGGTCCGGATCAAGACGTTATGCCCCCAATTGGGCCCGCAATCGGCCTGCCACCACGCCGCACCCAAAGTGTAAGAGCGCATCCCGTGGCGCATCCCGAACTGGAAAGCCCGGGTAAAGAGCGTCTTTGAAGGCAACCCCGCGACCAGACTTTGGAGCATACCAATCTCTGGCGACGCTTCCATCACCCGCACGAGGCGCAGCACGGAATCCGCGCCCATCACGCTGTCGGCGTCGAGCGGCAAAAAAAACTCATATTCGCCCCGATGCGCATCCAGGAATTCAGCGATGTTGCCCGCCTTATAGCCCCAGTTGTCCTCGCGCCTGCGATACGCGATATGCACGTCCTGTCGGGCGGCCCGCCACAGCGCTACCGCTGCTTCTTCCTTGGCCGCGACTGGAGCCAGGTCAGTATCGCTGAGAACGTGATAATCGAAGAAATGTCCATATCCGGTCGCGGAAAGCGCATCCTGGAGTCCGCGCAGGCGTCCCAGCGATGCTTCCGGATCTTCATTGCGCAGGGGCATGACAACGGCCACGCGCGACCGAATGGGTTCTGATCCATCGATACGGCCCAATGCCGGGTTCACGGCCAGTGCCGCACCATCCCCGTGCCGGACGCTTAGCCCCAACCCAATGATGGCGTTCCAAAGTCCGATGGAAAGCCACGGCAGCGTAACGGCGTAAGCCGCCAGCATAGCTATCTCGAGCCACAAGAAGCCACCATAGGACAAAAAGACAGCCATACCTGCAAACAGTGCAGCGATTGTGGCAACGTTCAGACCCAAAACCACAGCACGGCGACGTACAATCGTCTTGTTGACCGGCCCTTCGGCACGCATCGCAGTGTGCACAGCGTGGCTGGACGCCACCACTTGGCTGTCGAAATTCGCCTGATCGTTCAAACCGGCACCCCGAGGTTAATCACCCGGCTGTACTTGGTCCCAGACGCAACAAAGGTCCACTAACATTTTCGTTTATTTCCGTAACTTAGGCCGAAGAGACCCGGATCGGCGTGCTTCTGCCTACGATTCGGCCAAAAACCGGCTGAACTGCGCGAAATGCTCTTGTTTCAGAGGTTCCGCTGCAAAACGTATTGAGAGAAATTGGAGCGGGTGATGAGATTCGAACTCACGACATTTACCTTGGCAAGGTAACGCTCTACCCCTGAGCTACACCCGCATCCGTTGGGTGAGGGGGTGTTATAAAGTCTGACGCATGCCTGCAAGTGGAAATTTGCAAGAGATCTGAGAAATGCGCCAGTCGTCTGCCCCTTTCGGACACGCCTTGTTGGTGTGACCCTAAAAAACCGCCAGGTGGCGGACAAGGATCGCAGCATAGACAGGCGTGATCGCGACCATCTTTTATTCCAGTTCGATCATCAGGTCCTTGGCGTCAATTTGGCCTTGGGGCTGCACATGGATGGCTTTCACCGTCGCATCCCGTTCTGCGTAGATGCCTGTTTCCATCTTCATCGCCTCGATGGTCAACAACGGGTCGCCTTCTGACACCTTCTGGCCAACCTGTACGGCGACAGAGCTGACCACACCCGGCATCGGCGCGCCCACATGGTTGGGATTGCCCAGTTCCGCCTTGGGGCGGGACGCGGTAGTGGATTTGACCAGACGGTTCGGCACGCGGATGATGCGAGGCTGGCCGTTGAGTTCGAAAAACACCCGCACCTCGGCATTTTCATCCGTCTCGCCAATGGCTTGCAAACGGATTTCCATGGTCTTGCCGGGGTCGATTTCCACGCTGATTTCATCGCCCGGCTGCATGCCGTAGAAGAAGTTCTTGGTGGGCAGGGTGCGGACAGGCCCATATGTGCGGTGGCGGCCCATGTAATCAAGGAACACCTTGGGGTACATCAGATAGCCGCTGAGATCCTCATCGTCGACGGTTTTGCCCTCAAGCTGTTCACTGAGGTCCTTGCGCGTCGCCTCCAGATCCACAGGCTTGAGGTGCTTGCCCGGCCGTTCGAGGTTCGGTGTTTCATCCTTTAGAATTTTCTTCTGGATCTTCTCCGGCCAACCGCCCGGGGGTTGGCCGAGATTGCCGCGCATCATGTCGACAACCGAGTCAGGGAAAACAACGTCTTTATCAGGGTTTTCAACGTCTTGGCGGGACAGGCCCTGGCTGACCATCATCAGGGCCATGTCGCCCACGACCTTGGACGATGGCGTCACCTTCACAATGTCACCGAACATGGCGTTCACATCAGCATAGGTTTGCGCGACTTCGGGCCAACGATCTTCCAGCCCGAGAGAGCGCGCCTGAGCCTTGAGGTTGGTGAACTGGCCACCGGGCATTTCGTGGAGGTAGACCTCGGATGATGGCGCCTGCATCCCAGTTTCAAAGGCCGCGTAATGGGCGCGAACGGCATCCCAGTAATCCGAGATCGCGCGCACCGCGCCAATATCGAGCCCTGTGTCCCGGTCGGTGTTGGCGAGCGCCTCAACCACTGTGCCCAGGGTTGCCTGCGAGGTGTTGCCCGACAGCGCATCCATAGCGCAGTCGACCGCATCCACGCCTGCCTCGCTTGCGGCCAAGATCGTCGCCGTGGCAACGCCCGCGGTGTCATGAGTATGGAAGTGGATGGGCAGGCCCACCTCTTGCTTTAGCGCCTTGATCAGCACGCGCGCGGCACCGGGTTTCATCAGGCCTGCCATGTCCTTGAGGCCCAGCACATGGGCGCCTGCTGCCTCCATTTCCTGCGCCATGTCGACATAGTATTTCACGTCATATTTCGATCGCGCGGGATTCGTAATGTCGCCGGTGTAGCAGATCGTGCCTTCACAAATCTTGCCACTCTCGATCACCGCATCCATGGCGACGCGCATGTTTTCTGTCCAGTTCAGACTGTCGAAAACGCGGAAGACATCGACACCGCTTTCCGCCGCCACGCGCACAAATTCCTGCACCACATTGTCAGGGTAGTTTGTGTAGCCCACTCCGTTGGACGCGCGCAGCAACATCTGCGTCATCAGGTTTGGCATCTTCGCGCGTAGATCGCGCAAGCGCTGCCACGGGCATTCCTGCAAGAACCGGTAGGCCACATCAAACGTCGCCCCGCCCCAGCATTCCATCGAGAAGAGCTGTGGCAGGTTCGCGGCGTAGCTCGGCGCCACCTTAATCATGTCGATAGACCGCATGCGAGTGGCGAGAAGCGACTGATGACCGTCGCGCATGGTGGTGTCCGTAATCAACAAACGATCTTGCTGTTTCATCCAGTCAGCCACAGCCTGCGGGCCCTTCTGTTCGAGCAGATTGCGAGTCCCCATCATGGGTTCTGCAAGCGGCTCGGGCGGACGGGGGTCTTTGAGGTCTGCGCGGGGCTTGGGTTGGTCTTTTGTCTCCGGATGACCGTTTACCGTGATGTCGGCAATGTAGGTCAAAACCTTCGTTCCACGGTCACGACGCTTGGCGAATTTGTAGAGCTCCGGCGTGGTATCGATGAACTTGGTTGTGTATTCGTTCCCCAAAAATACAGGGTGTTTTAGCAGATTTTCAACAAAGGCGATATTTGTCGACACCCCCCGAATACGGAATTCCCGCAGCGCGCGGTCCATCCGGGCGATGGCCCCTTCGGGCGTTTGGGCATGCGCCGTGATCTTTACCAAAAGCGAATCGTAATAGCGCGTGATCACCCCGCCGGAATAGGCTGTGCCACCGTCCAGACGAATGCCCATGCCGGTCGCTTCTCGGAAGGCGGTAATGCGGCCATAGTCGGGGATGAAATTGTTCTGCGGATCCTCGGTGGTGATACGGGTCTGGATGGCGTGACCGTTCAGCTGGACCTGATCCTGAGACGCTTTGCGCGTGGCCTCGGCCAAGGTCTTGCCCTCCGCGATCTTGATCTGCGCCTGCACGATATCAATGCCCGTGACCTCTTCGGTCACCGTGTGTTCCACTTGCACTCGGGGGTTCACTTCAATGAAGTAAAACGCGTCGGTTTCCATATCCATCAGGAACTCAACCGTGCCCGCGCATTCGTAGTTCACATGCTTGCAGATCTTGTAGCCAAGCTCACAAATCTCCTGCCGCTTCTCATCTGACAGGTAGGGTGCGGGCGCCCGTTCCACGACCTTCTGATTGCGGCGTTGAACGGAACAATCCCGCTCAAAGAGGTGATACATATTGCCGTGCTTGTCGCCGAGGATTTGCACCTCCACGTGGCGGGCGCGGGTGATCATCTTTTCCAGATAGCCTTCGCCATTGCCAAAGGCGGCAATCGCCTCGCGCCGGCCTTCTAGCACCTTTTCTTCCAACTCTTCCGGTTTGGTCACGGGCCGCATGCCACGACCGCCACCGCCCCAGGACGCCTTCAGCATCATCGGATAGCCGATCTCTTCGGCCTGACGCGCCACCTCTTTCATGTCGTCGCCTAGCACCTCAGTCGCTGGGATCACAGGCACACCAGCCTCAATCGCAACTTGCCGGGCAGAGGCCTTGTCACCCAGCGCGCGCATCGTTTCGGCTTTTGGGCCGATGAAGGTGATCCCGTTCGCATCACAGGCGTCCACGAATTCCGGATTTTCTGACAAGAGGCCATATCCCGGATGGATCGCATCTGCCCCACATCGCTTGGCGACGCGGATGATTTCCTCGATCGACAGATACGCCTCGACCGGGCCTAGGCCCTCGCCGATCAGATAGGCTTCGTCCGCCTTGAAGCGGTGCAGGCCCAGCTTGTCTTCTTCGGCATAAACAGCCACCGTCCGCTTGCCCAATTCATTGGCGGCGCGCATTACGCGGATGGCAATCTCGCCCCGGTTGGCAATCAGGATTTTCTTGAATTCAGCCACAGTGCTGTCCCCCTCAGTGTCGAAGACATCGCGCAATGGCCTGTGTGTGCCGCAGCGCAGCGCAATCTTGGCGGACTCTTAAGGTTTGGGTGTCATCTCCGCAATGAATTTGCCCGCAAAAACCTGCCTTGGCGAAAAAAACTGCCCAATCGGGCGCACGCCCTACCCACTACTGGGGAGAGGCTACCGCTTTGTGAGCGCTCACAATTTTCGGGCAGGCGACATGGGCGGAGAATCGATGGCAAGCCCGCGCACGTCTTGGACGGCAGACAGCGCCATCTGACCCATATTGGAGATGAGATCCGATCTCAGAATATGCGCCAGATGATCGGGCCCCGCATCCCCCAGCGCGCCGAGCGCGTAATGCCACCCGCGCCCCAGCATAACCAGATCAGCGCCAAGCGCGACCGCCCGCAAGATATCGAGACCACCCTCGATGGCGCCGTCGAACACAATCGGCAGATCGGTTTCGGCGCGAATGCCCGGCAGCAAATGAAGCCCAACCGGCGCGCCATCAAACTGACGCCCGCCGTGGTTCGACACCCAGATCGCATCGACGCCCGCCATTTTCAGCGGTGCCACATCGCGCACATCCAGCACGCCTTTGACGATCAGCTTTCCATCCCATTCATCCCGCATCTCGCGCAGATAGTCCCAATCGGGCACCGTGCGCAGCTGGTATCCCGCGTGGTTGTTGAGCGTCAAACCCTTGGTTCCAGGCGCAAAATCATCGATGAGTCGCATCCGCGGCATCCCTCGGCGCGCCATGCCCAACGCCCACGCGGGCCGGATCGCCACCTGCGCCAGAATGCGCGGGGTCAGTTTGGGCGGTTGCGTCAAGCCCGACCGGATCTGACGCTCCCTGCGGCTTGCGGCGGGCAAGTCAGCCGTCAGAACGACCGTATCAAAACCTGCATCTTTCGCACGGCGCAGCATCGCGCGGCGCACCTCAGGGTCACGCGGCGGGTAGAGTTGAAACCACGCATTCTCTCCAAGCGCGGAGGACACATCCTCCGGCGTCTGGCTGGCCACAGTGGACAAAGTGTAAGGAATGCCCGCCCGCGCCGCCGCCTTGGCAAGGATGCGTTCTGCGTCGGGCCAGATCAGACCTGACATGCCAACCGGCGCGATACCCACTGGCATTTTCAGGTTTTGGTCAAGGAAGCCGGTCTCAGTCGATGCCTCCACCTCCCCCCGCAGGATCGCCGGCATGAAACTGATCGCATCAAGCGCCGCCCGGTTGCGCGCCACCACGCGGTCAGCGCCCGTGCCGCTATCGAGGTATTCCCACACAAAATGCGGCAATCGCCGCTTTGCCCGAGCACGCAGATCGCTCAGCGCGGGGTATCTGGCGTCAAGGTTCAGGGCGTCCAACTTAGGAAATTTGAGATGATGCGCAGCCCCGTCGTCTGGCTTTTTTCCGGGTGAAACTGCGTGCCCACCACGGTGCCGTGGCCGACCACTGCGGTGACCCGTTCGGCGTAATCGCAATGGGCCAGAAGATGCGCCTCATCCATTGCATGCATTTGATAGGAGTGGACAAAATACGCGTGATCGCCGGTTGTCACGCCTTCAAGCACCGGATGGAGATGATCGATTTGTAGATCATTCCAGCCCATATGCGGAACTTTCAGAGTGATGTCCGACGGCGACAGAGCGCGCACCTCGCCCGGGATCCAGTCAAACCCTGGCGTCTCTTCATATTCGAGACCTCGCGTGGCCAACATCTGCATCCCGATGCAAATGCCTAGAAAGGGGCGGCCTTGCGTTTGAACAGCCTCGTCCATCGCTTCATAGACACCGCGATGGTCAAAAAGCGCTGCGCGGCAGGACGGGAACGCGCCATCACCGGGCAGGACAATGCGGTCGGCACCACGGATTACATCCGGGTCAGAGGTAACGATGACCTCACCCGCCCCCACTTCGGACGCCATGCGCTGAAACGCCTTTTCCGCAGAATGCAGATTGCCGCTTTCGTAATCGACGATGACCGTGGTCATGAGCCTCAGAGCGCCCCTTTGGTCGACGGAATGGCGTCGGATTTGCGAGGGTCCACTTCAACCGCTTCCCGCAAGGCACGGGCCACGGATTTGAACGCAGCCTCGGCCATGTGATGGCTATTGATGCCGTTGATCGCGGTGACATGCAACGTGATGCCGCCATGGGTGCTGAGCGCCTGAAAAAATTCGCGCACCAGTTCCGTGTCAAAGCTGCCGATCTTAGGGGTGGGCAGGTCCATTTCCCACACCAGATAGGGCCTGCCAGACAGATCGAGCGCAGCTTGAACGAGTGCGTCATCCATGGGCAGCAGGCATGCGCCATAGCGCCGGATGCCACGCTTGTCGCCCAGCGCTTCGGTCAATGCCTGACCCAAAGCGATGCCCACGTCCTCAACCGAGTGGTGATCATCGATATGGATGTCGCCCTTGCAGTGGATTTTCATGTCGGTCAGCGAATGGCGCGCCAACTGGTCCAGCATGTGGTCAAAAAAGCCCACGCCGGTTTCGTTGTCATAGGCACCCGAGCCGTCGAGATTTATCTCAACGCTGATCTCGGTCTCTGCCGTTTTGCGCGTGATGGTGGCTTTGCGCATGGGTCACGTCCTTCCCTCGTTCGCGTGCCTTATAGGCAGTTGCGGGCTGTGGGCCAAGTGTTCAGACAGAACGCGCCGCTTCGCTTAGATTGGTCAGTTTCCGCATCGCCAGGTCGCGGCCCAGAAACCCCAGCCCACAATCGGGGGCCGCAACAAGACGGTCATGGTCCATATGGTTCAGAACGGCCTGCATACGGGCGCGAATTTCATCGACGGGCTCAATGCGGCTGGAGGCGATGGTCACGAAACCCACGATCAAACGCGACCGGTCGAACAGCTCAAACAGTTCTGCTGGATTGTATCTATGTGCATCTTCAATTGAAATCTCATCGACCAAACCATCCACGGATTTGGCAATTTGAACATAAGATTCTTGATCTGCCTTTGGATAATCCACATCATCCAGTTCGCAAGGATAACCGCAGCACATATGCGCCACGCGGGTTACATCAGCGGGCACGCCATGGAAGCAGCGCGCAAGAGTTTCCATCCCGTAGTCGAGCGCCTCTTTCGGCTTTCGCGCGAAGATCGGTTCGTCCACTTGGATGTGCTTGCAGCCCGCAACCGCCAACGCTCGCACCTGCGTATTGAGCGCATCTGCCAGATCGCGGGCGAGCGCGGCAGCGTCTCCGTAAAAGGCATCCGCCGTGGTGTCCGAAATGGTCATCGGACCGGGCAGCGTAATCTTGACAGGCCGGTTTGCGGCGGCCTGCGCCACCTGCCAATCTCGTACCAAGGTCTGGTTGTCTTCGGCAAATACCTTGCCCCGGATCGTGGGCAGCGACGTCGTGTAGGCATCGTTGCGCATCGACCTTTGCGTCAGGTTTTCAAAATCGAATCCCGCGAAGTGACGGCATTGGTAATGGACATAGTTTTCACGCCTCACCTCGCCGTCCGTGGGCAGGTCGATCCCGCAAGCGATCTGGTCGGCGATGACCTCCGCCGTGGCCCGATCAAAGAGGTCGACATGCTCCCGCATCACCTCTTCCGACCAACCTTGCGTCACTTGTGCGTCATAATCCTCGGTGTTGTGAGATACCTGAAACCAATCCGAGATGGGAACGTAGTCGGGCTTGGGATAGGCCCCGATGCAGGTGGTCGGAATGGGCATGGTGGGTCCCCGAATTGGTCGTTTCCAATGCCCTTAGCAAAGCGGGCGCATCCTGTCATCTTCCTCTCATCTTCCCGTGCGATGCATCGGCCAGGCGCGGAACTCAAAGGGCACACGACCTTCGATCCGATCCTTGCGCGGGGGAAGGCCAAAGCGGTTGCGATACGCGCGGGAAAAGTGTTCCTGACTGGCAAAACCCGAAGCCAGCGCCACCTGAGAGAGCGGAATTTCCGTCTGCGTGACCAACCCACGCGCGCGATCCAGCCGGATGTCGCGGTAATAGGCAGCTGGGCTTTTTTTCACGTATTGGCGGAAGAGTCGGTCGAGTTGGCGTTGCGACACCCGCGCCTCTGCGCAGATTTCGGTGATCGCCATGGGATGTTCAAGGTTCTGTTCCATCAGCGCAATGGCCCGACGCACATGGCGCGGCGTGGTGGTGCCAATGGGTTCCACGAAATCGGTGTTCTGCTGGCTGCCTGGCTGGCGCATGCTTTGATGAAAAAGATAGCGCGCGCAGGCATTGGCCAGCGCATCGCCATGGGTGCCACGCAGGATGTTGAGCGCGAAATCCACGCAGGCGCTGCCGCCCGCACAGGTGATGCGAGTGCCGTCATAGACGAAGAGGTCCTCGGTAAGATCGATGTCCGGGTAGGTTTCCCCGAACGCATCTATGTGTTCGTAATGCACGGTGGCACGACGGCCTTGCAAAAGGCCAGCCTCGGCCAGGATAAAGGCACCTGTGTCGATGCCGCCCAATGTCGCCCCCTGTCGCGCCCAACGCCAAAGGGCTGCGTGCAGGGACGGTCCGGAATGAGCATCGGGCGACCAGCTGGAAGAGACCACCACCATATCCCGCCGCGCGTTGATCTCATCGCTCAGCGCAGATGTGTTGAGTGCCATCCCATTTGAGGCCTGAACCACACCGCCGGGTTCTGAGACGAGTTCCCAACGAAACAGAGTTTCGCCGTGGAGGTAATTGGCCACGCGAAACGGGTCGAGGAAAAAGGTCGTCGCCGCGAGGTTAAAGTGAGGCACGACAAGAATGGTGAGATGGACCGGGGTATGGGGCTCGGACATTTGGCCATTTTAGACTAAATCGCGGCGAATTTGGTCATAAAAATTGCGTTTACCCAACACTTTAGGCTCCAGGCATCAGGCGCTTGCCAGGATTTCAGTGCGTTGGTCACCCAAGCGATCAATCTGGAGTTCAAGCACGTCGCCCGGTCGCAAGAACCGTTGCGGGGATTTACCCATACCGACGCCGGGCGGCGTGCCTGTGGCGATAAGATCCCCAGGGCACAGTTCCATGAATTGACTCATGTAGGAAATGATTTGGGCCACCGGGAAAATCATGTCGGAGGTCGAAGAGCTTTGCATGACCTCATCGTTCAGACGGGTTGAGAGGGCAAGCGATTGAGGATCGCCAACATCGTCCGGAGTTACCAGCCACGGGCCAACTGGGCCAAAGCCAGGCGCAGATTTACCCTTCATCCATTGTCCGCCATGTTCCAGTTGAAAGGCACGCTCTGATATGTCGTTGACCAGGCAATAGCCTGCGACATGATCCAGTGCGTCCTCTTCGCTGACATAGAGCGCGGTGCGGCCCATGACGACGCCCAGCTCTACCTCCCAATCCGTCTTTTCGGAGGTGCGGGGGAGCCTCAGGGCGTCATGAGGGCCAGAAATCGATGACGTGGCTTTTGAAAACAGAATCGGCTCGGCGGGTGGTTCGGCATCCAGTTCCGCGGCGTGTTGTTTATAGTTCAGCCCTACCGCGTAGAAATTGGGTACATGAGAGAGGCAGGCGCCAATGCGGTCGGGGGTTTCGACGGCGGGCAGAGTAGTTGGATCAAGATCACGCAGACCATCCAGTTCCGACAGGGCGGCCCCACCAAGATCTGGCAGATATGCGGAAAGATCGCGCACCACGCCGGCCTCATCCACAAGGCCCGTCTTTTCCTGGCCCTTCGGACCAAAGCGCAGCAGTTTCATAGACGGATCCTCCCGTGTTTCGTTTTGCGCCATATGCCCTGACTGGCAAGGCAGAGGCAAATCTAACTCTCCGAGTAATCGCGAAGATCATCCGGGGCGTGCAGCAAGGTGCCGTCATATTTCGGCAAATCGTCCGTCATTTGCAGCCAAGGCAACTTGGCTTGCCAGTTGACGTGAAAGGTTGGCTCAAACGCTTCCGGATCCTCCAACGTGCCCGCATATAGATGCATTCGTCCCGCGTAGTGTTCTGCTTCAAACCCCATGGGCGTGCCGCAGGTCGCACAAAAGTGGCGCTGCACGGGTGGCGAACTGCGATAGGTACGCGGCGCATCGCCCGTCCATCGAAAATTTCGCAATGGCACGCCCAGCCACCCCACCACCGGGGCAGCACAGTTGCGGCGACAATCATCACAATGGCAGTAACAGGCCCATGTGACCGCACCTTCATATTCCCAGCTTGTTTGCCCGCAAAGGCAGCGACCGCGTGTTGGCATGTCTGGTTCTCTCTTTGAGGCTCAATGAAACCATAGATGACACGGCGCATCGGTCTGAAAACGACATGGTTGGTGACCGGGAAGACGATCCATCAAAACACGGCGTGTTCGCCAAGTTCAATCTGCACGTCTCCACGGATCAACGCGCCATACAAGTCAAACAACCGGTCCGATCCGGTTTCTGGCGTGGCTTTTTCTGAATACGCGCCCGCAGCAGCGTCCCAAACCAGCATGGAATGTGTCGCGTAGTATCGCCCGATCCGGGCCAGATCAGCCTTGTCCCTTGCTTTGGCCGACACTAGGCCAGCAAGGGACAGACAAGCGATGATTACGGTCATCATCGACACCGGCACACGGCGAAAATGCACAGGTTTTCCAAGCATGCGGAACAACGCCTCCCCCTGATCCAGAGGCGTTATCGCAGGGCCCGGCCCACCGATGGGAAGGATTTTGTTCTCGCGCTCCGGGTCTGTCAGGCAGGCGGCGATGAAGCGGCCCAGATCATTGTCAGAGATAGGTTTGCAGGCCGTCAATTGCCCGTCACCAAAAAGCAGAAACGGCTTGCCCGCCTGCACCCGCGCCACCTGTCCTGACAGCGATTTGAAGAACGCGGTGGGGCGAATGATTGAATAGGTGAGGCCACTTTCCATGAGCTTGGTTTCAAAAGCCAGCTTGGCCCGTTGAAATGGCAATTTCGGCTGCTGTACGCACATGGCGGAAAGCAGAACAAACTGCTCAAGGCCGGCGACCTTGGCGGCCTTCAAAACAGCCAGGTGAGCGTCATGATCTACTGCCCAAGCATCTTTCGGCATGCCACTGCGAGAGGCCATGCAGGAGACGACAGCGTCAAAAGCTTCAGTTTCAAACACGGACGCAGGCGTGAAAACGTTACCATAGTGGACGGCAGCGTCCCCAGCGGGCGAAAAGCGCGATCCTTGGCGCAAAAAGCAGGTCACATGATGCCCCTGAGCGATCAAGGCGCTCAAAGTAGCTTGGCCGATGGTGCCGCTTGCGCCGAAAAGGAGCACGCGCTTTTGGGTAAGACACTGGGTCATAATGGCCAGTTATGAAGCGGCAAGTTGCAAGTACCAATAAGAAAATCTGGGCTCATCGCAAAACTGATTGCTCCCTCAGCACTTTAGGATACGTTGGGTTTAGCCCACAACGTATACGGGCAGCAAAGTTGCAGGGACAGTTTTCATGGCAAAGAGATTTTTGATCGCTTTTGGATGCGCAGCAGGCTGCGCGATGGCGTTGGCCACAATGGGCGCCGCACAGGATGACGTAGTGTCTTCCGAACCGCCACCCCGACTGGTGAAACTGATCAGCGCATCGGAAACCGCTGGGGCCACGACGCGACGGTTCTTCGGTCGTGTGGTGGCTAAGGAAACGGTCGATTTGGCATTTCAGGTCAGCGGTCAGATCGTCGAGTTTCCTGTGATCGAAGGCGAACCCCTGCCCAAGGATAGCCTAGTGGCCGAATTGGACCTTGAACCCTTCGAACTGGCCCTCGAACAAGCTAAACTGGAACAGGATCAAGCCGACAGAACTCTGGAAAGACTGGAAAAACTGGAAGGCAACACAGTCAGCCAAGTGTCCGTCGATGATGCGCGCACAGCTGCCAACCTTGCCGCCGTCAGCGTCAAGAATGCCGAACGGTCGCTGCGGAATGCAACGCTGGTCGCGCCATTTGACGCGCTGGTGGCCGTGCGCAACGTCGCCAATTTCACCACGATCAATGCAGGCACGGCCGTCGTTCGCCTTCATGACATGTCGGAACTGCGGATGGAAATTGACGTGCCTGAAATCCTGTTCCAACGCGCCGGTGACGACCCGGATGTAGAGTTAGCCGCGAAATTCCCCGCCTCTGACACGCTGTTTCCGGTCGAACCGCGGGAGTTCAACGCGCAAACCTCTGAGGTGGGTCAGAGTTTTCAACTAACCCTCGGGATGGCGCCACAACCTGATCTGATCATCTTGCCGGGGTCTTCCGTCGAAGTGATTGCGACATTGAAAGAGGGCGACGCGTTTATTGAGATCCCCTACACCTCCGTGATCTTTGATGATGCCGGTGGCACAGAAGTGATGGTGTTTGACCCTCCAGGCCAAGATGAAGGCACGGTAAGACGCGTCGCGATTGAAACCGAGCCGACCAATACCGGCGGACTGCGCGTCACCTCAGGTCTGGATGCAGGTGCCGAAATCGTGGCAAGTGGTGCTGCGCGTCTGGAAGACGGTCAAACGGTGCGCCGTTTCACCGGCTTCCCGAACTGAGGGGCGGCCCATGAACATCGCAACCCTGTCTATCGCAAGGCCGATCTACACATGGATCGTCATGCTGATCTGCATATTTGGCGGCTACTGGGGGTTTAGCAGCCTCGGCAGACTGGAAGATCCGGCTTTTACGATCAAGACCGCCATTGTAACCACGATTTACCCCGGCGCAGACGCCATGCAAGTGGCGCGCGAAATCTCTGAGCCTCTTGAATCCGCCATCCAGAAGATGGGTGAAGTGGATGAGATTCGGTCGGTCAACCAGCCCGGATTCTCGCAGATAACCGTGGATGTTAAAGACACCTATGGCGGTGATGAACTGCCTGACATCTGGACGAAAATGCGGGACCGAGTGAATGATGTGCGGCTGCCAAACGGGGCCAATCCGCCCATAATCAATGACACGTTTGGCGATGTGTTCGGGATCTACTATGCAGTGACCGCGCCGGGCTACACCAACAGAGAGATCTATGAACTTTCGACGTTCTTAAGACGAGAACTGCTGACGGTCGAAGGTGTCGCAGACGTCAACATATCCGGTCTGCGTGACGAAGTGATTTACGTAGAACCTGATCCAGTGTTGACCACGAACCTGGGCGTCCCTCCCGCCGCCATTCAACAGGCACTCTCCGAGGCTGACTCGGTCGCCGAAGGCGGCACGCTCTATTCTCAGGATGGGCGCGTGCGCATTCAGCGGCCGGAAGGACGCGACAGCGTGTCAGCCATTGCCGGACTGACGGTGGGTGCTGGTGGGGAGGTGCTGAACCTTTTTGATTTTGCGGATGTTACGCGTGGTGAGGAAGAAAACCCAAACCTTATGATCCGCCATAACGGCGAGGATGCTTTTACGCTCGGCGTGGCTGGAATCAGTACGGAAAACATCGTCGATGTTGGGCACAGGGTCGATGACAAGTTGGCGGAGATGGCGCATCTCTTGCCCGCTGGGGTCGAAATTCAACCCATCTATCAACAGCATCTGGTTGTCGAGGAAAGCTCCAACGGATTCCTTGTGAACCTTGCGATGTCGGTGTCCATCGTGGTCGTCGTTCTGGCGCTTTTCATGGGCTGGCGTGCGGCAATTGTCGTGGGACTGACTTTGCTTTTGACGGTGGTGGGCACGCTTCTCTTCATGGCAATTTTTTCGATCGAGATGGAACGGATTTCGCTCGGGGCGCTGATTATCGCGATGGGAATGTTGGTGGACAATGCCATTGTGGTCGCCGAAGGCATGCAAAATTCGATGCAAAGGGGCAAAACATCCCGAGAGGCCGCGGAAGAGGCGGCTGCGAAGACGCAAATCCCGCTTCTTGGGGCCACCGGTATCGCCATCATGGCCTTTGCCGGCATTGGGCTCAGCCCGGACAGCACAGGGGAATTCATGTTCTCCCTCTTTGCCGTGATCGGGATATCGTTGACGTTGTCGTGGGTACTCGCCCTGACCGCCACGCCGTTGCTTGGACACTATTTTTTCAAGCAAGGCACCGGAGAGGGTGGCAGCGGGTATGACGGCGCTTTGTTCAGAGCCTATGGCGCGGCCCTGCGCGCATGCATCAAGGCATGGTGGCTGGTCGTCCCAGGCCTGATCGGGATCACGGTGGTCTGCATCATGCTGTTCGGATCCATCAAGCAGCAGTTCTTCCCTGACAGCAACACGCCCCTCTTCTTTGTGCATTACCAACTGACCCAAGGGGCATCTATCCATGATACTTCAGAAGACATAACGGTGCTGGAGGAATGGCTTGCGGAACAGCCTGATGTGCTGGCGTCCACAGCCTATGTGGGAAATGGCGCTATTCGGTTCATGCTGACTTATGATGCCGAGGATCCAAACCCTGCCTATGGGCATATCATCGTGCGCACCGCGTCAACGGACCAGATCGCACCACTGATCGAAGAAATGACCTCTTTTGCGTCCGAGGCGCTGCCCTGGGGCGAATTCCGTGCAAAACGTTTGGCATTTGGGCCCGGAGGGGGTGACCCGATTCAGGTGCGGTTTTCCGGGCCCGACCCGGTCGTTCTGAGGTCACTGGCCAAGGAAGCCATTGCCCGGATGGAGGCCGCAACGGACGACCTGAAAACACCGAAAACCGATTGGCGCGAAATGGAGCAGGTGCTTCGGCCCGTTTACGCCGATGACCGTGCGCAAGAGGCGGGTATCACCCGCGACGACGTAACTGCAACGCTTCGGTTTGCCACGGACGGGGTGCAAAGCGGCGTATACCGCGAAGGCGAACGACAGATCCCGATTGTCTTGCGTTCGCCGCAAGACAGCGGCATGGCACTGACCGACCATCTGATCTACTCCTCGACGGGCAATCAGTTCGTGCCCTTCGAGCAGATGATCGACGGAATGGTTTTTGAAAGCCAGAACACGCTGGTCTACCGACGCGACCGGGTGCTGACGATCACCGCAGGTGGCGACATTCCACCGGGCTTCACTGCCGCACAGGTGCAATCTCAGGTCCAGCAAACAATTGATGAGATGCCTGTTCCGGACGGCTACACAAAGGAATGGGGTGGGGAACTTGAGAATTCCACAGACAGTCAGGCCAGCCTTGCCGCGCAATTGCCACTGAGCGTTCTCGTGATGGTCCTGATCTCCATCTTCTTGTTCAACGCGCTGCGTCAGCCGCTGATCATCTGGCTTCTTGTGCCGATGTCGATCAACGGGGTTTCGCTGGCATTGCTGGGCGCCGATTTGCCGTTCACCTTCACCGCGCTTCTCGGTGTGCTGTCGCTGTCGGGGATGTTGATCAAGAATGGGATCGTTCTGGTGGAAGAGATTGATATCGTGCGCCGCGAGGAACCGAACCAGGCTCTCATCGACAGTATCGTCAACGCGTCAACCTCGCGCCTCAGGCCCGTCATTCTGGCTGCGGCAACGACGATTTTGGGCATGATCCCCCTGCTCACAGATGCGTTCTTCCAATCGATGGCGGTCGCAATCATGGGCGGGTTGGCGTTCGCCTCCGTACTCACACTGATTGCGGCGCCGGTGCTTTATTACCTCTTTTTCCTCCGGGATGCCCCGGCGGTTGAAGTGGTGGATGCACAGCCTGCCTGACGGCCAAAAAATAGCGGGAATTTACAGCTTCTGACTGTAAGATCGCGTGCATTTCAAAGACCGTTCCACTATATCTTGTGCAAACAGGCGGAGCGGCATGGCAAATTCGTACCACAGGGTTCTGGGTCGCCTTCTAGGTGCCGTCTTTGGCCTATGGGCGAACGTCGCTTTTGCAACTGAGATCGTTTTGCAATTGCCCGCTGGCGCGAAATACCTCGACGGATCGCTGCGCAGTGCATCGCTTAGCGTTCAAACAACCCAAACCGAGAATGTAACGGCCCAAGATATCATGGCCGCCGCCCGCGCAGATTACGGCCGCCTGTCAGCCGCGCTTTATCAGGCCGGGCATTATGGCGGGGTCATCTCCGTTTTGGTGGATGGGCGCGAAGCAGCGGACATTTCACCCTTGTCGCAGATCAACACGATATCGCGCATCGTGATCCGGGTGGACCCCGGACCACGATTTTCCTTCGCTGAAGCGTCCATTGCTCCGCTGGCGCCCGGGACAGAATTGCCCGAAGGGTTTACGCCGGGGCGAGCGGCGTTCAGTGACACGATAGGTGACGCGGCCCGCGCCGGTGTGGACGGCTGGCGGGATGCGGGTCACGCCAAGGTCGATATCAGCGATCAACGACTGACCGCCGATCACAGGAACGCACAGCTTTCGGCGCGGATCACGCTTGATCCCGGCCCACGTCTGACCTTCGGCAACCTCATTGTCACGAACCCGGGCAACGTACGGCCCGAACGCGTTGTGGAAATCGCGGGTCTGCCGACCGGACAGGTCTATTCTCCAGAAGCACTTAGCCGCGCCAGCGAACGGGTGCGCAACACAGGTGCTTTTTCCTCTGTCGTGTTGGAAGACGCCGATACTATCCGCCCTGTGAACACGCTCGATATCAAAGCCACTCTGACCGACGCTGCCCCGCGCAGGATCGGCGCAGGCGCAGAACTGTCATCGCTGGAAGGCCTGACGCTCAGCGGTTTCTGGCTCCATCGCAACCTGTTCGGCGGGGCGGAGCGGCTGCGCTTTGACGGAGAAGTTGGCGGGATTGGCGGCGATTCCGGAGGCATCGATTACCTGTTTTCGTTCCTTTACGAACGCCCCGCGACATTCACGCCCGACACCACGTTGATCCTGGGCGGTCGGATACAGGAATTGGAGGAGCCCGACTTCCGGGAACGCAGCGTGCAATTGGGTGGCGGTGTGCGGCATATCTTTTCCGATGAGCTGTCCGGCGGGATTGGCATTCGCTATCAGTATTCGGACATTGATGACGCCTTCGGGTCGCGTCAGTTGGAGCATATTCTGCTGCCCAGCCGGTTGACCTTCGACAACCGGGACGTCGAGCTAAACGCGAAGGAAGGCGTTTTTGCCGAGTTGGAGTTCACGCCGTTCGTGGGCCTCGACAACGACGCGGCGGGCGCACGGGCTTTTCTGGACGTCAGACACTACCAAGGATTTGGAGAAAACAAGCGCTTTGTCTTCGCCACGCGCGGGCAAATCGGGTCCGTCTCGGGGGCGCGCGCTTCAGAGGTGCCATCCGAGATGCTTTTCTTCTCCGGCGGGGCGGGCACGGTACGCGGGCAGGACTATCAATCGCTGGGCGTGCCTGTCACACCGGCATTGCAGATCGGTGGCCGATCCTTTGCGGCGATCTCGGCCGAGTTGCGCGCAGATATCAAGGGCCCATGGGGCGCGGTGGGCTTTGTCGACTATGCCACGATCGGGCAAGGCAGTTTCTTTGATGGCTTCACCGATGATCACGCAGGTGCAGGCTTTGGTGTACGATACGACACAGGTGTTGGCCCAATCCGCGTAGATCTGGCGACCCCGATTGGCAGCAATGCAGGCGAGAATTTTGAGCTTTACATCGGCATCGGACAGGCCTTCTGATGCGCCGCTTGCTTGTGATATCAACGCTGGCGATTGCCACTGCGGGCCCCCTGCCCGCGCAAGACGATGGCCCGTCCTACATCGAAGGCTTGATCCAGGATGCCTTGTCCGGCACCAGCCGGGAAGTTCGCGTCACGGGGTTCAGTGGCGCACTATCCTCAAATGCTACGATGGAACGGCTAACCATCGCCGATGACAATGGTGTCTGGCTATCGCTGGAAGATGCATCACTGGTCTGGTCTCGGACGGCGCTTTTGCGCGGTCGGTTGGAGGTGGATGAACTGACGGCGGGTCGGGTCGAACTGACCCGGGTCCCCGAAAGCAACCCTCCCCCGCCTAAGCCAGAGGATGCCGAGGCACAGCCCTTCGCGCTGCCTGAATTGCCGGTCTCCATTGAATTGGATGTGCTGCGCGCCGACCAGGTAGTTTTGGGGGAGGCAATTCTGGGTGAAGCCGCGACCCTGTCGGTGACGGGCAGCATGTCCTTGATTGACGGTGCGGCGGATGTGGATATGGCCGTGCAGCGTACGGACCGCGATGACCGGCTGATGTTGATAGCCGGGTTTGCCAATGCCACGCAAAACCTCAAGATCGATTTGGATTTCGAAGAGGCGGCAGGGGGTCTTGTTGCCCGCGCGGCCAAAATCCCAGACACTCCCGCGCTTGGGCTGACCGTGACCGGAGAAGCGCCGCTTTCTGAATTCGAAGCTGTGATCGCGCTGTCCTCTGAAGGCGCGGAACGGTTGGGAGGCAGGGTTGGGATTTCTGCAATTTCCGGCGATGGCGAGGCGACGAACGCTCACAGTTTCACTGCCAGTCTGGATGGCGATCTACGTCCCTTGTTGACCGCTGAATTGCATCCCTTTTTCGGTGACCGTGTTGCCTTGCAACTGGATGGATCGACCGGACCGGACGGCGTGGTGCTGGATCAGTTGGATCTGGCAACCGGAGCGCTGACCCTGTCAGGTGATCTGGCACTAGCCCCTGACGGCCTGCCCAGCCGCTTTGCACTCGATGGACGTATCACAGAGGACGGCCCTGTGCGCCTGCCCACCGTCTCACCCCCGGTGATGGTGGACGATGTTAAGCTGACTGCACGTTTTGATGCGAATGAAGGCGATGCATGGTCGGCCGAGTTTATGGTAACCGGGCTTGTTCGCGGCGGACTTGAACTTGATCAGGCCGTGATCGAAGCCACGGGTCAGATCACGGGTGGCGCAAGCCCGTCGATCTCCACCGATATGACGTTCCAGGCCAACGGCCTCAGCCATACAGACACAGGGCTTGCCCGCGCGATTGGAACCGCGCCTGAGGGCCGCATCACACTGCTGTGGTCCGATGGCACACCTGTGGAGATTTCACGGCTGGACGTTCGCAGCGGCGACGCTGTCTTGCTGGCCAGCGGGCAGATTGACGGGCTGACCGATGGGTTCCCAGTGGAGGGCACCGCGACGTTGCGCGCGGGTGATCTTTCCCGCTTTGCCACCGTGACCGGGCGGCCTTTGGCTGGCACGGCAGATCTGAACGTCACAGGCAATGGCACGCCCCTGAGCGGCGCGTTTGACATCACCTTGAACGCCAAAACCGAAGACCTTCAGACCGGTGAAGCACGACTTGATCCCTTGCTGAAAGGCACCTCCGCACTCGACCTAGCCGCGCGCCGGGATGAGACAGGCGCCTATATCGAAGCGTTGTCACTACGCAACGCAGCTGTCGATGCGGATATCAGTGGGCGGCTGAACGGTGACGCGGGCGCCGTAACCCTGTCGGGCACCCTTAGCGAACTGTCACTGGTAGAACCCAAACTGTCCGGCCCCGCGCGGATCGATACCGATGCGACTTGGCAATCTGACGGAGCGTTGGACATCAGGCGTTTAGCATTGACCGCTCTTGACGCGGAAATCACTGCGCGCGGGACGGTTGATACCGGGGATGATCGCCTGCCTGCCGAGGGCACATTCAGCCTCACGGCGCGCGATTTCTCTCGGCTGGCAGATCTTTTGGGCCGCCCCTTGGCAGGGGCTGTTGACCTTGATGTCGAGGGAAGCGGTTCACTGCGAGACACGTCGGTGGACGGGCGCATTGCCCTGCTGGCCAATGGACTGCGCACAGGCCTTGTGCAGGTCGATAGCATCACTGGTGGCGAGGTCGATCTGGATGCGGATCTTGCTTATGGCGACGGGGTACCGTTTCTTGAAGCGCTGTCGCTGGTGACGAAAAATCTGACGGCTTCCGCTAGCGCCCCCACACGGGATGCGCCGATTACCATCGATTCCCGGCTTGCCAATCTCGGTCTTGTCGCCCCCGGCATAAACGGGCCCGCCGCGCTCAGCGGGACACTTGCGCCTCGTGATACGCGGGGCGATGTGGTGGATGTCGACCTTAAATTCGACGGTCCGTCCGGTGTGGCGGCGACCATCATTGGTCAGGTGCAAAACCTTGGCCAGCGGTTAGACATCGCGATCCGGGGGGATGCACCCTTGGCGCTCGCCAACAGTTTCATCGCCCCAAACGCCATCACTGGGCCCCTGTCATTTGACCTGCAACTGGCCGGCCCCCCGAGCCTGTCAGCGCTGTCAGGTCAGGGAAGTTTCCGCAACGCGCGCGTGTCCGTCCCCACGGCCAATCTGGCCGTGACAGGCTTGGGCGGTTCTGTGAACCTCTCCGGCGGGCAGGTGTCTTCGGACATCACTGGTTCACTGGGCAATGGCGGTCAGTTCCGCGTCACGGGACCTGTGACACTCGCGGCACCGTTCAATGCAAATCTCAATGTCGCGCTATCGGCCCTCGGTTTGCGCGACCCGTCGCTTTATCAGACATCAGTCAATGGCACGGTTAACGTCACCGGCCCACTGACCGGCGGCGCGCGCATCGGCGGGACCATCGCCCTTGGACGAACAGAACTGAGTGTGCCCTCTGGCGGGGCCACGGCGGCCGGTGCGCCCGAAGGCATCCGCCATATCGGAGAACCATCCGACGTGCGCCGCACCCGTGCCCGGGCTGGGCTGATCGAAACCAGTCGTTCAGGACCCACCAGAGCGTTCCCCCTTGACCTGACCATCACCGCACCATCCCAGATTTTCGTGCGTGGACGCGGGCTTGACGCGGAACTGGGCGGGTCGTTGCGCTTGGGTGGAACGACGGCGAATGTTGCGGCTAGCGGGTTTTTTGAACTGATCCGCGGGCGTATCGACGTGCTGACCAAACGGCTGGATCTGACCGAAGGGCTGATTGACTTGCGCGGCACGCTCGACCCCTATCTGCGCTTTGTAGCCCAGACCACCAGCAACGAGTACACCATCAGCATCGTGCTGGAAGGGCTGGCCAGCGAACCCAATATCAGCTTCACCTCTTCCCCCGATCTGCCACAGGAACAGGTGCTGGCGCAGTTGCTCTTCGGGCGCGACTTTTCGGAAATGTCGGCGCTGCAAGCCGCGCAATTGGTGAGCGCTGTGGCCACGCTTTCCGGCAAGGGGAGCGGCGGGTTGCAGGGACGTCTGCGTGATGAATTGGGGCTTGCCGATTTTGATATTACGACGACAGATGACGGCGCGACGCAGTTCAGCGCCGGTGCCTACATTTCGGACAATATCTATTCAGAGATCGTGGCCGACAGCGAAGGCAATGATGAGATCAATCTGAATATTGACCTTAGCCCCTCTTTGACCGTGAAGGGCAGTGCGGGCAATGATGGGAATACCGGGCTCGGGATTTTCTTTGAGCGGGACTACTGATCACTCACCAAAGATCCCCGTGGGCACGCCATCCACCGTCTCAAGGTTCTTGCGCCGCCAGAAGTCCTCCACTCCCGCCGCGCCCAACGCATCGTAAAACGGCTCCAGCTCTTCCTCACCACGGCTTTTCTCAAACCGCATGATTGGCACGCCCGTGCCGCAAGACGTGGTCACCAAGTCAATCTTCAGATCGAAAATCTGTCGGCTGCCCGCCAATTTTGGGAACATCTCGACCAGACCATCCCATTCCGCATCGCGCGGGTGATAGACTTTGGCCTGCCCATAGGTGCGCAAAATTTGCGCCGCCCCTTCAAAAGCGCAAAACATCAGGGTCATGCGCCCGGTTGCTTGCACATGGGCCGCCGTCTCATTCCCACTGCCGCTGAGCGACAGCCAGACAATACGATTTCGACCTATTACTCGGAGGGTGTCGAGGCCCTTGGGCGACACATTCACCCGGCCGTCACGGTCTGCCGTGGCCACGAAGAACATGGGCTGGCGTTCGATAAAGGCACGATGAGCCTCGGCCAGTTTGCTTGTTGAGTTTGCCATGCCGTCCTCCTGACATGCGGATGCCGCGGTCAGAAGGGAATATCGTTTGCCCCACTGACGTATTTTGACACCACATGTTTGGTGCCTGCCTTGTCAAAGGCGATTTCCAGCTTGTCGCCTTCGATCCCCGTGATTTCACCATAGCCGAACTTCTGGTGAAACACCCGTTCGCCCACGGTGTGGCTACTGACGGCCTGCGCATCAATGACGCTCGATTTGCTTTCCTTGGGTTGCGCAACCGGTCGCTGCCCGGCCCGCGCTTGCAGCCGCTTCCAGCCAGGCGAGTTATACCCGTCAGCGGCCGCCGCGCGTGCCTCGATCCCGCTGTCAAAACCGCCCATCCCGGCCGCGCCGTATCCGCCGCCGTAAAGCCCCGGCGGCGTCAGAACCTCCACATGGTCCTCAGGCAGTTCGTCAATGAAGCGAGACGGCATCTGGCTTTGCCACTGACCATAGACACGCCGATTGCCTGCGAAGGATATGGTGCAAATTTCCTCGGCCCGCGTGATGCCCACATAGGCCAGACGCCGTTCTTCCTCGAGGCCCTTCACCCCGCTTTCATCCATGCTGCGCTGTGACGGAAATAGCCCATCCTCCCAACCCGGCAGAAACACGGCGGGAAATTCCAGCCCCTTCGCGGCATGGAGCGTCATGATGGAGACTTTTTCTTCAGCCTCATCGCTTTCATTGTCCATGATCAGGCTGACATGTTCGAGGAACCCTTGCAGATTTTCAAACTGCTCCAACGCTTTGACGAGTTCCTTGAGGTTCTCAAGCCGCCCCGGTGCTTCCGGCGTCTTGTCGTTCTGCCACATGCCGGTGTAGCCGCTTTCATCAAGCACCACCTCGGCCAATTCCACGTGACTGACGGTTGGATCTCCCGCCATCCGGCCCCAGCGCCGCACGCCTTCGATAAACAGCCCAAGCTCCGTCGCGCCCTTGCCACCAAGCCCTTTTTCTTCCAGCAAAATCGCCGCCCCTTCGAGGAGCGAGACGCCATTCTGGCGCGCGGTCACCTGTATCTTCTGCTGCGCCTTGTCGCCCAATCCGCGCTTTGGTGTGTTCACAATCCGCTCAAAGGCCAGATCGTCGGACGGGCTCACCACCAGCCGGAAATAGGCCATGGCATCGCGGATCTCCATCCGTTCATAGAACCGAGGGCCACCGATCACGCGGTATGGCAGACCGATCGTCAAAAACCGATCTTCAAAGGCCCGCATCTGGTGAGAGGCGCGGACGAGAATGGCCATGTCATCGAGGCTGTACGGGTCCCAGCCCCGCGTCCCGCGCTGCATGCTCTCGATCTCTTCGCCGATCCAGCGGGCCTCTTCCTCGCCATCCCAGTGGCCGATCAGGCGGACCTTCTCGCCCTCTTGGGTATCCGTCCAAAGCTCTTTGCCCAGCCGGCCCTTATTGCCCGCAATCACGCCCGAGTCGGCAGCCAGAACATGTGGTGTTGAGCGGTAATTCTGTTCCAGCCGTACCACCGTGGCACCCCGCAAATCCTTTTCAAACCGCAGAATGTTTC